>JACJVZ010000001.1:0-317586 GCA_020637445.1 Calditrichota bacterium
AATCGAGCCTCCTGTTTTCTTTTGGGGCATGCCGGTTCACTGCCATTTTTCATGGGCAATTTCATTGTGAAAGTGATGCGACAGATCAGTTGACAACGGATACGAAAGTCTCGACTTGAATGTGAACATACGAACAAAATCGGTTTGCAAAAAAGCCCTGCAAAACAATGTTTTAGCAGGGCTTTAGTTGGTGCACCCACAGGGACTCGAACCCCGAACCAATTGATTAAGAGTAAATTAGTGGGGGTTGTTTTACAAGATATTACACGGCGACAAAGACAAATTCGGGACAGTTCGAGATGAACGTGTTCTTTCTGTGTAGTCGGATTTGGTGCCCTTGTGTAGGCAACGTCGCCGTAAGAAGAATAGTGTGAACAGTCCCGTTTACTTACCTCTTAAAGCACGCGGGAAGAGGATGTTGTTCTCCTTGTGGATGTGCCAATGTAAATCGCGCTCAAGCTCCTCCAGCCCAGCGAATAGTCCACGAAATGTGTTGCATGCGTCAGCCGGCGGAGTGTAGTCGTTGGTCAATTCTCTGAGTTTCAACAGCGCTTGGCCAGCTGATTCGTGCTCCTGCTCCATAACGCTGATCGGCCCAAAGAGCTGTGCGGCAGCTTCGGCAGGCAGAGAGCCTTGCTCAATTCTCTTGACCGCCGGGAAAAGAATATTCTCTTCTTTGTACATATGAGAATCCAATTCCGCATATAAGCCCGAGAAAGTCTGAAGAACATCGAGCATTTCGGGATGATGTTCACCATGAACGCGGTAGACCTTTTCAGCCATTTCGCCAAGATGCGGAAGCGCATTCTTCAGATAGTCATGGTGCTGTGCAAGAATGTTATCGACAAGTGCCGATAGCGTTGCTTTCGACCAATCCGGCTCCGAATTAGTGTCTTCCCGACTATCTTGGTCGGCCAGTTCTGCTTTGATAGTTTGTGGGTCGATGTTCTTTTCCTCGCAAACCACATTGAGGGGCCGACCGCCACCGCAACAGAAATCTATTTTGTGTTTTTGAAATATTCGAGCTCTACTCGGCTTGTCAACGACGAGCTGCCCGACGGGAGTTTCAAGCAAATTTTCCATCCTGTTTTTCACCTATTTTGTTTTGGTTTTAGCACTTGATCTCGGCATTCCGTCGCGCGTAAAACCACCAGTTAACCAATAAACAACTGCCATAATAGACGGCAAAACCGTACAGAGCATATTCCGGATGCCCGGCTTGAATTTGTGCCCCAAATACTTTCGGAATGATGAATGCGCCGTAAGCGGCAACGGCAGAAGTCCACCCCAGCACAGGGCCTGCCTGATGAGGCTCGAAGATCATCGGTATCATTCGGAACGTAGATCCGTTACCTATGCCCGTTGTGACGAACAACAACAAGAAGAGAATCAGGAAGGGAAAGAAATAGACTTCAGGATTCGGCGCGTCATTCGCAGCTTTCACGTTGTAAGCTACACCCAGCGCAGCAGCGATCATGACGATCGTGTCCCAATGTGTAACACGCGCGCCGCCGAATTTGTCAGACAACCAACCTCCCACCGGACGAATTAGCGATCCGACCAGTGGCCCGAGCCAAGCGTACGCAAATGGATTCGGCGCGTTGGAATTGATAGAGCCATCGGGCAGGTAACCAAAGACGTCCTGTATCAACTTCGGAAATGCCGCAGAGTATCCAATAAATGATCCAAACGTCATCACATAGAGCCAGGTCATTACCCAATTGTGTTTTTCGCCGAAGATTGCATACTGCTTCTTCAGGTTTGTGCGAATCTTCTCCGGGGAAAGATAGCGAATAAGCGCAAGTGTCAGCAGAATCGTGATGGGAAGAACGATCCACATATTCACTTTCAGAGAAATCAGCAAATACAAGCCGACAGCCGCGGACGCGAAACCCAGAGTGGTGAGATACAGCATTTTGCCAATCGCTGCGGGCGCTGAACCGACATTGTGCGTCGCCATGTTGTTCATTAAGAACCAGGCAAGAATCGTAAGAACCAGCAGAATCGGCACCCACACGAATCCACTGTTTTGAATCCACACCGAAGCACCGGTTGTGGGCATACTGTAGGCACCTCCACCAAAAGCACCAAACATTCCAAAAGTCATTGTGAAGGGCAACAGTACTTGCATTACACTGACGCCGAGATTTCCAAGACCAGCATTCAACCCCAGGGCCGTTCCCTGTACCCGTTTGGGGAAGAAAATGCTGATGTTAGACATTGAAGATGCAAATGCACCGCCTCCGATGCCTGAGAGCGCGGAGAGAACCACGAACGTCGAATAGGATGTGCCCGGCTCGCGCAGTGCAAGTCCCAGCCCGATTGCAGGAAGGATCAACAAAGCTGTCGTAGCGACGATGACGTTTCTTCCACCGCTAAGTGCAACAAAAAAAGAATTGGGGATGCGCAGCGTCGCACCTGTGAGACCGGCTATGGAGATCATGGTGTAGAGCATCGCCTTATTCTTTGCCGGATCGGGATCGAACACGAACCCAAGTTCCTGCATCTTCGTTGTGACAATCGACCAATACATCCAAACGGCGAAGCCGCACAGCAAACAAGGAATTGATATCCAGAGATTGCGGTTCGCGATGCGCTTGCCTTCTGATTCCCAGAAGACGTTGTCTTCAACATTCCAATTTGTAAGGGAGTGTCCCATGTGCGTAGTCCGGTTAGTTTGAAGGAACTGCCGTGGTTATTGGCAGAGAGTGATGATCCTCAATCTGCCGCATCAATACGGGCTGTTTTTCGCGCATCATTCGTTGAATAACTCGGTGCATCCACCACAAACACCAGGCGCTAAAAGCTGCAAAGAACATCCAACACGTCGTCCAGATACCGGTTCCTTTCAATAAGTATCCGAAAATAATCGGACAGAAAAACCCTCCTAATCCACCGACGACGCCGACAATTCCTCCGACCACGCCGACATCGTCAGGGAAATAGTCTGGGATGTGTTTATAAACGGCGGCCTTACCGATGCCCATCATGATTCCCACAATAAACACGAGTACCGTGAAGATCCAGATGTTCGCTTGAAAGTAGAGATGCGTAACGCCTTTAGCAAGGAGTTCCTTCTTCTTGATCTTGTCGCCGACTTGCACGACTGGTTCTTGCCAGAACGTGCCGGCAGGAATCACGTAGGTTGCTTGATCAAGGTGTTCGCGCCAACCCAGCGGCTTTGGCCTCAGTTTGTACGGTGTTCCGTCCACAGAAATAGTGGAATCTGAGACTTCTGTGACTGTTCCCCCTTTAACTGCGATGATGCTTTGTCCAGGCGACTGGATGTCCATTTTGGGAATGATCAAGAGACCGCAGCATATCACGCAAGCCCCGAGTACCCAATACATAACTTTGCGCGCGCCAAATTTGTCGGACATCCATCCACCCAGCGCACGAATTACACCGGAGGGCAAACTGAATATTGCGGCCAACAAGCCTGCGGTCGCAATTGTCACTGAATAGACGCTGACATAATACGGGATCAGCCACTGTGCAAGTGCGACAAATCCGCCAAACACCAAGAAGTAGTAAGCACCGAATCTCCAAACTCTCATGTGTCTTAGCGGATCGAGGCGCTGCCTTAGAGTATATCCCTGACTGTGTCCGGCGAGTTTCGTGTGAGAAAAGAGGACAAATAGAACGGCCACTAGCACAAGTCCTCCGGCGTACATTCGCGGGAGCATTCGCCAACCTTCGAGATTCGTGCCACCATCCGTCAGCCAACGCAAGACGAACGGAGCTCCCATGCTTGTCAGCGCCGCCCCTGCGTTTCCTGCGCCGAAAATACCTAACGCCGTGCCCTGTCTCTCTTTCTTGAACCACACAGACGTATACGCGATTCCTACCGCGAATGAGGCTCCGGTTAATCCAAAGCCAAGTCCCGCCAACATGAACTGTGTGAAATTGTTGGCGTAGCTCACCAAGAACATGGGAACTGCGGCCAAGAGCATCAGCACGCTGTAGACGACGCGACCGCCATATTTATCCGTGAGAATTCCAACAGGCAGCCGGGTGATTGATCCCGTCAAGACGGGTATACCAATCAACCATCCCATCTGAGCCTTATCCCAATGAAACACTCCATTGTCCACCAAGTAGGTAATCAACACACCGTTCATCATCCACGCCGCGAAGCAAACGGTGAACGCGAGCGTATTGAGGATCAGTACTTGAATTGCCTTGCTATTTTCTTGCATGGCGATCCCTCAGATTTCGAGATGCTAATTTCTCGCTTCGTGTGATTCGGCTTGAATTGCGAATCCCTGCAGCAGGTTGCTAAGACCATAGAAGCCCGAAGCTGTCGCGAGAATGATCAAGAATATGTGCAGTTTGTATTGGTTTAGATTGTGAACAAATAGCTTCCATGGATTGCCGTGCGAGCTATTGAGAGGATTTGTACCATCCAAGTATTCCAGAGCGTCGGGGATTCCATCTTCGTCGAGATCACTTTGGAAACCGTAAGCTTCGGCAAGTTGCTCGGGGTGCGCCCGTAACTCGAGGAATTTCGTTTTGCCGATTTTTCTGATGATATTGTTACCAAACGCGTTTAGAATTGGGCTTTCGACAGGCATGCCGGGTGCGAAGGCGCCGCGAGCTGCATTTAATCTGTTCAACTCGACGGGCGTGAGACTTCCGATTTGGCCCCGTGATGCCCCTTCGGGTCCGTCACCATTGACGTGACACATGGCGCAGTTTATCGGGCGGCCCGAATTCTCCTGTGAAAATCGCTGAAACTCTGGATAGGCGAAGCAGTTCCCAATGAATACAAGCGCCACAACAAAAACAGATTTGACCATAGCTACTATCCCTTAATGGCGTGATAAATGCTTTCGCCAAACAGAGTCATGATAACCAAGTATGCCGCGATTGCTGATGCGATCCAGCGCATAAATTTGTGACTCGCACCTTTGAATATCCAGGGCGCGGCAAATAGCCCGAGAGTCGCCGTAGTCATTACGACCATAATGATCCAGAACGGAAGTAGCTCCATTGGGTAATAGACGAAGTAGAAATACCATTCAGGCTTGATACCGTCCGGAGTGGATCCGAGAGCGTTGTAGGGTTCGAGCAGCGGGTATGGAAAGAGTGAATCGAACGGCAAACAAAGTGCGAGTACAAAGACGACGAGAAACGCGATTCCCCACTCTTTGAAGTCTTTCAGAATGAAAATCGGGAAGAACTTCTCTTTGCGGACAGGCTTCTCCTCGATTCCAGGACTCATGCCATGAAGTTGCACTGACAACAAATGCAGCCCGATCACTCCAAGTACGAGCAGCGGAAGAATAACCACGTGTAATGCGAAAAATCGACTGAGTGTCGCCTGACCGATTGCAGGCGCACCCTGAATCGTCACACGTACATCCTCGGCAAGGTGAGACAGCGCCGCAGGTAAATACTGTCCGACTTGATCGATTGAGGCCAATCCGACCTTGGTCGCATTTACTGCGATTTGATTCCACGGAAGTAGATAACCGGTGAATCCGAATCCGAAGGTCACAAGCAGCAACAAGACACCCGCGATCCATGTAATCTCACGCGGCTTGGCAAACGCTTTCATTGCGAGCGACGTCAGCATGTGGGTGATGACACAGAAGATCATGAACGACGCTGACCACGCGTGAAGATTTCTGACGAGTGCACCCATCGTGACAAAATGGGTGATGTATTCCACGGACTCGTGCGCTTCACTCACCGTCGGTTCGTAATAAAACAGGAGCATCAGCCCTGTCACTACTTGGATGATGAAAAAGAAGAGTGCCAATCCTCCGACGTAATATCCCCACGACATGGGATGAACAGGAACATCCTTCTCCGTCACCATGTGCTTGAAGCTTAGTTTTTCAAGGGGAAGCCGTAAGGCAAGAAAATCAAAGGTGGATGCGACAAATGACCTCTTCATCATGCCTCCGCCGAGAGTGATCTTACGATGTAGAGCGAATAGTCTCCGGCAATCTGCGGATCGATTCGTCCGGTCCGCGAGCCACGCGAACTTTCCGTCGCGATCTCTGCGCCCTGTTCGTCGCGAACAATCCATGCGATGCGGTCGAGCGGAGCTTTTGCCGGAGCGCCTTCATTCGGCAAACCGGTCTTAACGTCGAAATACGAGACATGGCACGGACATAGTATCTTGCCATTTGTGTCAACCTGATTTCCGACGGTGCAGCCGAGGTGCGTGCATTTGGCAGAGAGCAGCATCGGCCAGCCGTCTTCTGATCTAAAAGCAAGTCCGGGCCGCATTGCATAGTCAATGAAATACCTTCCCGTCGATCCATTCAGGTCGGAAAGCCTGGCGACATAGATTTCATTGCTGCGCAAGCGCTCTAATTCGAGTTGTTTCTCTTCGGCAGTTAATTGCAACCGCCGAAGCCGAGTTTCAAGTAGATCGGCTTCCTCGTCATGATGCAAACCGGGCATTTGAAAAAAACGACCAAGTTTGTCAAGCACTCCGACGGAGAGCAGCAATCCGGCGGCGCTCAAACCGAGAGAGGCTTTGATAAAGTGTCTGCGGGAGTTCTGATCCGCCCTGGCGACAACCGCACTCGCATTGCGGCGCGGGTTTGTCCATACTACTTTTTGCGGCGATCGCATCAAGTAGTGTATGGGAACTGTGATCATATGAATCAAACGAGTAAACGGGAAAATAAGGACAATTAACCACGCACCGACAATATGCGCCTGAATAATTACGGGCATGTCAGGAATGACCGAAATGTCGGGACTGAGTGTTATGAGGCTCCAAACGTACGGGGCTAAGGTGCCGGTGGACCAGCTTGCACCCCACCGGAAACCACCGGCGATCATTAACCCCAAAGTTATCTGCCCAAGCAAGAGCAATGCAACTATGAAATCGGCAAGCCTCGTTGTCTTCTGCAACCGTGCTGTGGTAGCGCGACGAAATATGAGTACTATCAATCCGACAAGGCAAATAATGCTTGCGGCCATGCCAAGAGTCTCCGCTACGGTAAGTAGGGAAGGAATTGCCATCAGTCGTTGCCATAGACCTGGGACGAGAAAAGCGACAAAATGACCCAAGAATACTGTTAATATTCCGATGTGCCAAGGAGCGGAGCCCCAGAGCATTTTCTTGCCTTCAAGAAATTGAGAAGACAGCGTGGTGATTCCATAACGATCGTATTTGAATCGCCGGACAGTTCCGACAACGCAAACGATTATGGCTGCGTAGGGCAGACCGACGTAGAGGAACAGCTCAAGCATAGACGGCCTCCTTTCCAGCCTCGGTCTCAACGATTTCACAAGCCGCTTTGAGTAGATGCGCGAATGGACTGTTTTTCGAAGCCAGAAACTCCGCCATTTTCATCAGACCGGGTAAAACTACGTATGTTGAAAGTTCTTTGCGGTCGACCACAGAAGCGCACGGTAGAAACCCAATCACTGTGCTCATGTGGTCGGCTGACTCGCCAGTGGAAACATACGATGTCTCGCGATACATGTCGAGCAGCCCGACCATCAAGTGCGATCTTTTGAAACTTTCCACTCCAAACAGGTGGACGCTTAAGGCAGGTGACGCAACCGGATTTAAGTCAAAAGTCTTCGAGTATAACTCTTGAATATCAGTGATTGAGAACGATTCTATTTCCTTAAGAAAGGCTCTGATGTGTCGGGTTGCGTGTTTTGAGTCCACGGAATCCGCGAGAGCCTGGGCAAGTTCGAGATAGTTGACTTGAGGATGACTGAGCAGTATAGCAAGATGCTCGAAATTGTTACCGACAATAGATTGAGACATACTATGCCCTCCCCGCACCGGCTTGCTTGATGTAGCCGCAACTTCCTTTGCAATCTTGTACGTCGCAGAGCGAACTAATTGCTTCCTCTCGTTGCAGTGGCGGAAGGACGTACCTCTTGTGGACAGTCGGGATAGCAGTCAGACTGTAAATTTCTTCCGCTTCTTCGGGTGTCGTGCCAGCTTCACGCATGATTCTGCGAACATTGTCATCGTCCACATCTCCGACATCCTGCATACGCTTGTAGTATCTGACGGCCATTAGCTTTCTGAGAGCGGCCGTAACCACTGCCTCGTTTCCAGCACTGAAGAGGCGAGCCATATATTTGATCGAGAGTCTTGCTTTGTCCAAAGAGCTGAACATCGTTTGATCCGCATGATCATAGGGTTGATCGCCGTCTTTTCCCATAACCGGCAAGAGCGGCGGGACATAAAAGAGCATCGGCATAGTTCGATACTCGATGTGCAACGGAAGAGCAAGTTTCCACTTAACGACGTATTTGTACACGGGAGATTTGCGCGCAGCTTCAAGAAACTCATCGCTGATTCCATTTGCGCGCGCACTCGCGATGACATTTTCATCATTAGGATCGCAGATTACATCACGCTGCGCCTCGACCAACAATGGATCCGCCGTTTTCATCGCTGTTTCGATGCGGTCCGCGTCATAAAGAAGAACGCCGAGATAACGGATTCGACCGACACATGAATGGAAGCATGCTGGCGCTTGTCCGGTTTCAAGACGTGGATAACAGAGAATGCATTTCTCGGACTTTCCAGTAACCCAGTTATAATAGATCTTCTTGTATGGGCACGCCGAGACACAGGCACGCCAGCCTCGACAGACATCCTGATTGATTAGCACGATTCCATCTTCGCCGCGTTTGTAGAGTGCCCCCGATGGACATGATGCCACGCAACTCGGGTTGGCGCAATGATTACATATACGCGGCAGATACATGAACGCGACTCGTTGAATCTCGAACAACTGCTGCCGTTCTTCAGGAGTTAGTCCGTCGTAGTTTACATCGTTGGCTGCGTAGAGGGGAGACCCTGACAGATCGTCATCCCAATTGGGACCGGCCTCGATTTTCATTTCCTCGCCCGTGATCTGAGATACCGGTCTTGCTGTCGGCTGATCGTCTCCTTCTGGCGCGTCAAAGAGATTCTCGTACTCGTACGTCCACGGCTCGTAGTAATCTTCAAGCCCCGGCTGATTGGGGTTGTAGAAGAGTTTCAGCAACCCGCTCAATTTGGATTGCGATTTCAACTGAAGCGACTTACTTCCGGTCAGTTTCCAGCCGCCTTTATAGCGCTCCTGATCTTCCCAACGGTGCGGAAATCCTGTACCCGGCTTCGTTTCGACATTGTTCCACCACATGTATTCTGCGCCGGGCCGGTCGGTCCAAATATTCTTGCAAGCGATGCTGCACGTATGACACCCAATACATTTGTCAAGGTGAAACACCATGGAGACTTGTGCTCTAATGTCCATTGTTCACCTCTAATAGTCTACTTTTTCGAGTTTCTTGACTGCCACAAATGTATCCCGATTCACTCCGGGAGGACCCCAGTAATTGAAGGCATATGTAAATTGCCCGTATCCGCCGATCATAAACAGTGGTTTGAGTCGCGCGCGCGTAAGGCTGTTGTGACCACCAGCTCTGCGGTTTCCGCGCTCCGGAGATTTGGGAATGCCGATAGTTCGTTCCGGAGAGTGGTAGATGAAACACATGCCGCGAGGGATTCGCGCGCTGACATTCGCGCATGTGCACACTACTCCGTGATCGTTAAAGATTTCGACCCAATCATTGTCTTCCACGCCAAGCAGTAATGCGTCCTTATCATTGATCCAAATGGGATCATGTCCCCGGCTTAGCGTACGCATTCTCAAAGTGTCGCCATAAGTCGAATGGATAGACCATTTCCCGTGGGGGGTCAAATAGTTCAGCACCAGTGTTCCACCGGCCGGTTTAGACATTTTCAGGTCACCGAGAATCTCGCGCGCCGGACGAGGTTTGTATGTTGGAAGGTTTTCACCGTACGCGATATACGTCTCGTGGTCGAGATAGTAGTGCTGTCTTCCACTAAGTGTGCGCCACGGAATATCGCCTTCAACGTTTTGACAATAGGCAGAATAGGTTCTGTTGTCGCTTGTTACGCCGGTCCAGAAGGGAGTAGTGAGAATTCTGCGGGGCTGGGCAGCGATGTCTTCAAACGTAATGCGAACTGAGCGGGTCTTTTCGGCAGCATGCGAGTGATCAATACCGGTTTTGACCGCCTCTGCTTTGTAGGCGCGGAAGGCCAGCTCGCCGTTTGTCTCAGGTGCGAAATTCAAAATCGCTTCGCAAACCAAAACATCTTCACGCAATGAGGGATACTCTTTACCGTCCCATTTTTCTGTAGGGTTGTTTTCCATGAAGGAATCGTACATGTCCGCGACTTCAAACAGAAGACCGTGCATCCCGAGTCCGTTCCTGAAATTCGGCCCAAGACTTATGAATTTGTTGAATACATTTTTATAGTCGCGCTTGACGACTTTCATGGCAGGCATCGTCTTGCCGGGGATCGCTTCGCATTCGCCTTTTGACCAATCCTTAACAGTCGGTTGCGCAATTTCAGCCGGTGTGTCGTGTGCGAGTGGCGCAGTCACGACATCTTCAACGGAATCGGGGAGATGTTTCTCTGCCAGCTTCGATGTTGCGCGCGCGATCTCGCGGAATATGTCCCAGTCGCTCTTGGATTCCCAACAAGGCGGGACGGCGGCCTGCAACGGATGAATGAAGCTGTGCATGTCCGTCGAGTTGAGATCATTCTTCTCATAGTAGGTTGCCGCCGGTAGTATGATATCCGAATAGAGCGCAGAGGAGTCCATCCGGTAGTTGAGGTCTACAACCAAGTCCATCTTGCCGAGTTCGACCTTGTCGTGCCAAGTCACATCTTCGACGAGCTCCTTCGCGCGCTCCGTGGCGATAAGATTCGTATGAGTCCCGAGATAGTGCTTTAGGAAATACTCATGTCCTTTCGCAGACGACATCAAGGCATTTCCCCGCCAGATATAGAATATTCGCGGGAAGCATTTTGGTGAATCTGGATCCTCAACTGCAAATTTGAGTTTCTTTGATTTCAGCCGGTCAACAACATTCTTGATGATTGACGCTTCGTCTTCGGCACCGTTTTGCCGCGCTTCACGAGCCACTTCAATCGAGGATTGATCGAATTGTGGATATGATGGAAGCCAACCCGCACGCACTGCCTGAATTTGCCGGTCCATTGTGTGACCGGAAGCCATTGAGTGCGAACGGTCGGCGACGGGACAGACTTCGTCCATTTTTCCGTCGTAGCGCCATTGATCCGAATGGACATAGTGGAATGACGGCGTGTTTTGGAGACGAGGCGGCGCCGACCAATCGGTACCGAACGCGATTGGCGCCCAGGATGTCTGCGGAACGAGTTTCTCTTGTCCAACATAGTGATTGAGCCCGCCGCCATTTTTTCCGACACAGCCGCACAGCATCAGGCTCGAGATAATTGATCTGTAAATCAAATTATTATGATACCAGTGGTTCACACCGGCGCCGATAATCACGCTGCAGCGGCCATTGGTTTTTTCTGCGGTGGTTGCCCAGTTGCGAGCGAAGCGAAGCACGACATCACCGGACACACCTGTGAACTTTTCTTGCCATGCGGGAGTATAGCAATGATCAGGCTCGTCGTATGGAATCGGCTTGTTCAAGTCCCGGCTTACTCCGTAGCTTGCGATCAACAATTCAAAAGCTGTTGTCACATAGATCTCGCCGTGCGCCGTCTGAATCTTACGGACAGGAACCATGGACTCGATTCGTCCGTCACCCTTTTCAGACGAGAACTCAGGAATCCTCACGGTAACCAGATCATCTTTGCTTGCATCCAGCGTCAAAAGCGGATCAAACTCTACCCCCGTGCGTTCGTCTTCGAGTTTGAGGTTCCATTGACCTTTTTTGTCCTGCCAGCGATGTCCGATTGTTCCCTGTGGAAGGCGCAGCTCACCGTTTTTGGAATCAATCATCAGGAATTTCCAGTCGGCCTTGTCGATGCCCGAGATGGAATCGACTTGTGACACGCGCAGGTATTGACCCGGCTTGAAAGTTCCGTCAGTTTGTTTGTGTAACTGAACGAGAATCGGACCGTCGGTAAAGCGTTTCTGGTAGTCTGTGAAGTAGGGAACACTTCGCTCAACATAATTTTCGCGCAAAATCGTATGCCCGACGGACATCCAGAAGGCGGAATCCTGTCCCTGATGAATCGGCACCCACTCGTCTGAGACTTTGGAGACCATAGAGAAGTCCGGCGAGAAAACGACGACCTTCGCTCCACGATGCCGAGCTTCAACAAGAAAATGCGCATCGGGAGTTCGCGTCATCAAGACATTTGACCCAACGACAGCAATGAATCCCGACTTGAACCAATCCGCACTTTCTGCAACGTCCGTTTGCTCGCCCCAAACTTCAGGAGAAGCCGGGGGCAAATCGCAGTACCAGTCATAGAACGAAAGTGAAACGCCGCCCATAAGCTGCATGAAGCGCGCTCCGGCGGCATAGCTTACCATCGACATTGCGGGAATCGGCGAGAAGCCTGCGATGCGGTCCGGGCCGTGCTTCTGCACCGTATGAATATTTGCCGCAGAAAGAATCTCGAGCGCTTCGTCCCAGCTAAACCGCCGCAATCCGCCTTTACCGCGCGCAGTATGATAACGAGCGCGCGATTCCGGATTCGAAACAATAGAATCCCATGCCGCAACCGGATTATCAGGGAAGTTACGTTTTGCGTCGCGCCACAAATCGATCAGAGCGCCGCGAACGTAGGGATACTTCACCCGAATGGGACTATAGATATACCAGGAGTACGAGATACCGCGTTGACAGCCGCGAGGTTCGTAGGGAGGAATATCCTTGTCGATTATCGGATAGTCCAAAGCCTGCATTTCCCACGTTACGATGCCGTTCTTGACGTAGATGTTCCAACTGCATCCACCCGTGCAGTTGACTCCATGTGTGCTACGAATTATCTTGTCGTAGGACCAACGGTTTCTATAGAGGTCTTCCCATTCCCGCTGCTTGGGGTCGAAGAGATCTGTTATCCAGCTCATGCCATGCCTCGTTGACGCGAAAAGTTTTTGCGCGAGCGCTTTCTGTACAGTCCGACCACAACCAAGAATCCAATGACTCCGAGCGACGCCCCAAGGACGGGTACACTCTTCTCAGCGCTTGACTTGGGCATCAATTCCGGTGAAGTGAGATACTCTGCGAGGTGTACGGCTTCTTGCGCTGTAATTGGATGGTTCTGATAGGTTCCAGACATTACCTTATACTGAGTCTGTTGTATTGCCGATATCATCGCTACTTTACTTAGCCGAGTATGCAATGAAGTGAGGTCAGGACCAAAGGTTCCGCCTTGCGCGCCTGTCCTGTGACAGGTGATGCAAGCGATACCTCCATTTACAAGCGGTATTGTACCGTCGAACAATCTCTGTCCAACACTCTTTGACGCAGGCTCGAGCTTCGCGGCGACCGCTTTCGCAGCGAGTTCTTGCGCGATGTGGACGCGTTCTTGCGCTCTCGAATCGTGTAGCAATTCGACATATTGATCAATGTCTTCTTGCGTCAACGGTCCCACTCGAGGTTCCATCAGTTTAACCTTTGCAAAAAGATCTGCTTTTGGCCAGGCGCGAGTAGGAAGGAGATCGGGACCTGTGAGTTTTCCGCCTCCGATTGTGTGACATCCCGCGCACTTTTGAGCGTAGCTTTGGGCCGCCACGTCGACCTGAACAGTTGTGTCTGCTGTTAAGGTCGAATCAGCGGTTGCTGCGACGGAAGACGAATCTTGTGCGAGTGACGTCGTCAGGGAGAGTAACAAGAACAGTGCGAACTGAAGAACAATGTGCTTCATGAATTCACCGCGTCGATTGCAACTTGGACATGATTGCTTTCACTCGGGATCGTGTGTACCACCACATTATCGCCTACCCTAATAACGCCGCCCCGCTTCACGATTGCGAATATACCCTCGCGAGGCATTACGCAATCGCCTGCACGATAGTAAATTGCGCACTTCTGATGGCACTCTTTCCCGATTTGCGTGATTTCTAGTTCAGATTCCCCAATTGATACTCGCGCACCGATAGTAAGATTGGGGATATCGATAAATTCGGTTGTGATATTTTCGGCAAAAGCACCCGGGCGAACGGGCACTCCCTTGTCTCGCATTTTCTGGACGCTTTCCATGGCGAGCAAGCTGACTTGCCTGTGCCAATCTCCGGCATGAATGTCGCCTTCAAGCCCCCAATTTTCTATCAGGCGTACTTCTTCGCGATTTGATTTGGGAATGCCACGGCGAGTGCTTGTCGAAATCGCGACAATCCTGCCGGAAGTTGTGGATGTTGAATGATCGTGTTGCGACTCGAGCATTGTTTTATCCTCCAATTTCGATCATGCTGAGATCGTTAAGCTTCTCAAGCTCCGTGGGATCAGGATGACCTTTCGGTTTCAAGCGAACTGCATCTGCAATGAGACTGCGGATGACCTCGTCGGACAGATTCGCCCGAAGGCTCTCACGAAGCTGAACTTGAGCAGGGAAAAACAGGCAAGCCTTAAGTGCGCCATCGGCAGTCAAACGCAGCCGGGAGCAAGTCGAGCAGAAGCTGTTCGACATGGACGCGATGAAACTTACCTTTCCAAGAAATCCCGGAATCATGAAGTCTTCCGCAACACGGTTGCTTATGAATGTATCCGGAAGAGCCTGTAGATCATATTTCGCCTCAAGTCGGGAGCGCATTTCGCTGTAAGTTACAACGCCGCAAGGATCCCAGCGATTCCCTTTGAACGGCATATATTCAATAAAGCGGACATTTACTGGTGTGGTACGAGCCAGTTCGACAAAATCGGCCATCTCGTGTTCGTTTATTCCAGCCATTACAACCATATTGATCTTGACTTGATCGAAGTCGCAATCGAGAGCGGAGTTCAAAGATTTGAGTACGGCGGTAAGTAGGTCACGACGGGCGATTCGGAGGAAGTTTTCCCGATTCAGGCTGTCGAGACTGATATTTACGCTTGACAATCCGGCACGTTTCAGGTCCTGAGCGTACTTTGAAAAGAGCACACCGTTCGTCGTAAGACATACTTTCTCGATACCGGGAACTTCGACAAGTCGAGAAACGAGTAATGGGAGGTCTTTGCGTGTTGTAGGCTCTCCCCCGGTCAGCCGGATCTTCTTGACACCCATTTCTGCCATTAAGCGGGCGACGCGCACAATCTCTTCGGTCTCCAGAAGTAGACCGGAGGGTTTCCAGTCTACACCTTCAACCGGCATGCAGTAGGTGCATCGAAGGTTGCAGCGATCGGTGACGGAAATCCTCAAGTAGTCGTGTATCCTGCCGAAGCGGTCGATAAGTTGCGGCGCAGGTTTATTTCCGGCTAACAGTTCCAAGTTTGCACGTTATGATTTTGAATTCGGTATGTCTGAATTTGCTGACTTAAGGCTGATACTGGCAAGCGTTCCAATCGTTGTGGATTCGAGAAGATTTCGAACCACAGATCGCGAATTCTCCCAAAGCTGTTCGAACGGGCACTGCGTGGTTTTGCCGCATTCACCGTAGGCCAGAACACACGAGCTAAGTTTCTTCTCTGTGTCGAACATTTCTGATATCATAAGAAGCGTGATCGTATCCGGTGCCTGAGTAAGAGTGTATCCGCCGTTGGGGCCGCGAATTGAAGAAACTAACCCCTGCGATTTCAGCACTCCGAGGACTTTGCTGAGATAGGGCAGGGGGATACCCTCCTGAGTTGCGACCACATTTGCCAACCAGCGGCTGTTCTTGGGCTGACAGGCCAGCCAGGTGAGGGCTCGAACCGCATATGCCGCTGAATGTGAAAACAACATAAAAGAGTATTGTATCTTTTTATCCGAATATATATTATATTGGTGGGCGTGTCAATGCTTTGGAGTAAAAAATCCAAAATCTATAAATATATATTTTCTTTTTGATTAGTTGAATATTTCGTACCTCGAATAGCCTACTAAGAAGCCACGGTGCTTCATTTCTAACCTCCTCCACATGTGTTCTAATGATGCGAAATTATTCTAATGTTCAAAAATTGGGAGATTGCAAGGATTTACTATATTGGTAGGTGATATGACCACGTCTGAGCAAAATTATGGGGTTGTCGCCGCGATTCTGGCGGGCGGAATGAGTTCACGAATGGGCAAGCCGAAAGCCGGGGTGCGGTTGTCGACCGGTCTTTCAGTATTTGAAACCGTATGGGCAGTATTGAGCCGCATGAATATTCCGAAAGCGATAGTCGGTCATGCGCACGGTATTGAATTGGCTTCCTTGGGAAACCCAATCGTAGTTCCAGACGTCGTTGAGCGGCGCGGGCCGGTCGGGGCACTGCTCGGACTCTTGAAAAGCGGGCTCGGCACTCATTACCTTGTTGTCGGATGCGATCAAATTTTGCTCACTCCTGCCTTGCTTCAGAAGCTTTTGACAGAGATTGACACTCGTCCAGCGGTATTAGGACTTCACAACAGTCACTTCAGTCCATTACCTGCACTCATTCCGGATACGGTGATCGGACGCGTTGAGGAATTACTGCAAAGTGAAAAGGCATCGATTCGCGACCTTCTTACTTTGACAAACGCAAGAATTGAAACTATTAGCGAATCAGAACTTGAACTGCTTCGAAGCGTGAACACTCCGCAAGATCTGGCGGAATTGGATCGTTTACAAAAAAATAACTCGATAGATCAAGAAACATGATCGACGTATCAAAAAAATCGCCAACTCTTCGAATTGCGGTTGCTGAATCCACTATTCAAATTTCGCCGGCGACGGTTGAACGCATACTCGCGCGGTCAGTACCCAAAGGAGATCCGCTCGAAGTTGCCCGAGTCGCGGGAATTATGGCCGCGAAACGAACGCAGGACATTATTCCGTTTTGTCATCCGGTTCCCATCGAGTTTATTGGCATAGAGCACAAGATCGTTGAATCAAGAGTCATGTTGACTGCGACTGTGAAAGGGATTTACCGTACTGGCATGGAGATGGAAGCCATGACAGCAGCAGCAGTTGCCGCATTGACCGTGTATGACATGCTCAAAATGCTTGATGACAAGATGGAGATTGAATCCGTAAAGCTAATCGAAAAGCGCGGCGGTAAATCAGATTTTAAGACACGAGTCGCCACTCCGCTTCATGCTGCGGTCTTGGTTTTGTCCGACTCGGTTTCAGCCGGCAAGAAATCCGATGCGTCCGGCCTTCTCATCAAGGACATGCTTACGAACTCTGGAATTATCGTCGACAGTTATGAGATTTTGCCCGACGACCGAGCAGCCATCATTGATAAGTTGAGAGACTACTGTGATAAGTCGCGACTTGACCTTGTGGTAACGACGGGCGGTACCGGTTTCAGTCCAAGAGACACAACTCCAGAGGCAATGTTGGAAGTCATTGAGCGCAGCATTCCCGGAATACCGGAAGCGATGCGCGCCTACGGCCAACAGCGTACGCCTTATGCCATGCTTTCCCGTTCGGCAGCTGGCATCCGAGGCAATACGCTGATACTTAATCTCCCGGGATCGAAGCGCGGAGTCCAGGAATCACTCGATGCACTGTTCCCTGCTTTGCTGCATGCGTTTCCGATGATGAGGAGCGGTGGGCATGAGAATCCGATATTGAAGAATAGCGATGATTAGCATAGCAGACGCGAAAAGAATCATTCTTGATTCTTGCAAGAGCTGCGGACACGAAGTCAAGTTGCTGGCGGATGCGCTGAACTTCCACCTCGCAGAAGAACTAACCACGAAGTTTCCCATTCCACGGTTTGACAACAGCGCGGTCGACGGATTTGCTGTTCAATCACGGGATACGATCGCCGCAACGACAGATGAACCGGTGCGGCTGCAGATTATTGGCACAGTGCATACGGGCGCAGCGACAACATTCAGTCTTAAGAGTGGGCAAGCTGCGCGTATATTTACAGGTGCGCCAATTCCGGAAGGTGCTGACTCAGTAGTCATGCTTGAAGATACCAAATGCGAAAACGATGCTGTCTCCCTCGCGGAGCCGCTCGCGCGCGGCCGAAACGTTCGATTGTCGGGAGAGGAGTTTAAAGAGGGAGCAGTTTGTATTCCCAATCGAACACGAATGACTCCGCCTGCCATTGCTCTTGCGTCTTCACTTGGCGTCACTCATATCAGAGTATTCAGAAAACCCAGCGTTGCCCTCATAATCACGGGTACTGAACTTGTGCAACCGGGCGAGGAGCTTGGTTCCTCGCAGATTTACGATTCGAACCTGCTTGGTTTAACTGCAGCACTTGCTGACACGGGAATACTTGTTTCTCGCGCATTAAGATGTAAGGACAATTTGGGTGAAACTCAGGTTGCCTTGAGCGAAGCGCTTAACACCGCTGATGTGGTCATCACATCTGGTGGTGCCTCAGTTGGAGATGTTGATTATGTAAAGCCAGCGCTGAAGGGCATCGGGGGTGAAATCGATATAGAGAGTATTGCAATAAAGCCGGGAAAACCTACGATACATGCAAGAGTTGGATCCAAACATGTGTTTGGATTACCTGGAAATCCAGTTGCGGCTCTTGTGGTGTTTGCACTACTTGTACGGCCAGCGTTACAGGTAATGTCGGGTGCAGTCTACTCCGAACCCAAACTGATTTCGGCCAGACTGGGCGCGAATGTCAAGAAACGTACTCCTCGAACCGAATTCGTCAGAGCGACGCTCTCAAACGAAAGTGGAGAATTGATAGCGAAACCGTGCCAGGGCCAACAATCCCATATGCTTGGAGGATTGCTCAGCGCAGACTGTTTGATTGTTTGCGATGGTGAACCTGGAACCATTCGCGGGGATGACATAGTTAAGGTGATTTTGTTGCCTTGGACTTAAGACTTTGTTAGTAAGTTCCCTCGCAAATACTTGATGATTGAGTCCAACACTTTACATTATCTTTTGCTACCGTCGATAATTTTCCTTGTTGCGGCTGTCTATTCCTCCGTCGGGCACGGAGGAGCTTCAGGCTACCTTGCCGTAATGAGCTTCTTCGCGTTTTCGCCGGAACAGATGTCAAGTTCAGCTCTGCTGCTGAATGTTATGGTTGCAACACTTGCATTTGTAATGTACCGCAGGGGTGGGCACAGACTCCCGGCTTTCTCGTGGCCAATCATACTTTTTGCCGTGCCGTTTGCGTTTATCGGGGGAATGCTTCGAGTTGACGCGCATATCTATAAGCTGCTGTTGTCGGCAGTGTTGGTATTTGCTGCGGCACGGATTGGTGTTGTGAGAAACAGTGGTCAATTAGATGCACTGAGAGCACCACATATATGGAGTGTGGTTGGAAGCGGAAGCGCGATTGGGCTATTGTCCGGAATTGTTGGTGTGGGCGGAGGCATCTTTCTGAGTCCGTTGGCTCTACTGCTTCGTTGGGCGACAGTAAAACCTGTTGCGACTTTGTCTGCACTGTTCATTCTGGTTAACTCACTTGCTGGATTGGCTGGCCGCGCCATTTCAAATAAGCTGACGCTCGCGCCCGCAGCGGGAGTCATTGTGGGGGCCTTTCTTGGTGGATTGCTTGGTTCCTATGTCGGAGCAAACCGAGTAAGTCCAATTTGGCTACGACGGTTACTTGCAATTGTGTTGCTTATGGCATCAACAAAGCTCATACTTGCAACGCTAAGGGCTTGGCACATCTTCTAACGGAAAACAGGTTAACTTCAATTCTTTGGGCTATAGTTGACTTTGCGACACAGTGCATGTTTGCTGATCATAATTTTTATTGAGTGTTTTTTGTGAATAATAGTGGATCTTTTGTGTTTGGTGGAAGGATAGGGAAATGATATTTTCCCGACAGACCGGCTATGCAATACGTGCCTTGGTGCACCTTGCGCAGAATATGAATAGCGGCGCAGTCTTGGCGAGTGCGATCGCAAAAACTGAGAATTTACCTGCGCTTTTCTATCAAAGTTGCTTCGCGATCTATCTTCAAACGGCTTCGTCAACTCGAGCAAAGGGCCGGGAGGCGGATTCACGCTTCTGCGCAAGCCTGAAGAGATAGCGCTCTATGATGTGTTTATTCTCTTCGACGGACTTACCCTTGCGCAAGACTGCATACTTGGCCACGGCGTCTGCAGCGACGAGACAGCGTGTTGCGTTCATCAACTTTGGAAAACTAAGAAAGCAGAGGTCGAGTCTTTCCTAAAAATAACTACAATCGCGGATCTTGCTAAGATGCGTGAGAAGAAACTCTGGATTCCGCAGCCTTAGCAAAAGCAGTTCGCTTTTTGCGAGTTCAGTTTCATTCGTCCTGAGCCAATGCTCTGGGAGTTCTTCATGAATAGACTCGACTTTAGGGAGAACTGTCAGTTTGGTTTGCACGTGATCCGCTTCTGTCGACCATGATGAAATGTTATGAATCAAAGTAAAAGTGACCCAAAGCCCTTGGCCTGAAATCCAAGGGCTGTCGACTTCTGGTGCTGTAGCGGGTAATGACTTTTCGCGAAATGATCCCCGAAATGCAAAAGGGACTATGTTTTGTTGTGAAATATTTCTCAAACGTTGTGTGTGCTAATCACAGTCTCGCATATGTAACATTTATAATTGTTTGTATTAAAGTAGGAGAAAGCTACCTGTAGCGGACGATTTTGCACTTTCGTACATTTGTGGTGCTGAAAGTTCATTGTGAACGGCCAGCTCCTGGAAACAGGATGAATTCCCAAACTTAACTGTGTGCATGTGGTATTAGATTGCCGCCTGCAACACAACGATTCGGAGGAATCACAGTAATGGCTACTAAGTCATTCAACGCGTTCGAAATGGCGCAAGCGCAATTCGATCAAACAGCAAAACAGCTCGGACTCGATCAGGCGACCTGCGAGCTATTACGCCAACCGCTTCGGGAGTACTCATTTGCTATACCCGTGAGAATGGACAACGGCACAACACAGGTCTTCCGCGGTTTCAGGGTCCAGCACAACGACGCGCGAGGCCCGGGTAAGGGCGGCATTCGGTTTCACCCTATGGAAACGCTCGATACGGTTCGCGCGTTGTCAATGTGGATGACCTGGAAGTGCAGCGTCGTAGACATCCCCTTGGGCGGCAGCAAAGGCGGCGTAATCTGCGATCCGCACAATCTCAGCGGCCGTGAGCAAGAGCAAATTTGCCGTGGATGGGTCCGGCAACTCGCGCAAGACATTGGACCGGATCGAGATGTTCCGGCTCCTGACGTGATGACCAATGCCCAGCACATGCTCTGGATGCTTGACGAGTACGAAACGATTCGCGGAGCGAGATTCCCGGGATTGATCACGGGCAAGCCGGTCGGTATGGGGGGATCTTTGGGCCGTACTGAAGCCACCGGATATGGTGTCGTCTTCACCGTGCGAGAAGCCCTGCGAGAGATGAACATCAAGCCGGCAGACACGATTGCAAGTGTTCAGGGATTTGGAAACGTGGCACAGTACGCGATCCAACTTTATACGCAACTTGGCGGCAAAGTCATCGCTATCTCCTATTGGGACCAAAAGGAACAGACTCCGCGCACCCTGCGAAAGAAAGAGGGAATTGATCTGGGCGCGTTGCTGAAGATCACCGACCGTTTTGGCGGAGTCGACAAAGATAAGGCTACGGACCTCGGCTACGAAGTCCTGCCGGGTGAAGCTTGGATTGAGCAAGAGGTCGATATTCTATTCCCCTCAGCAATGGAAAATCAGATAACCGCCGCAAACGTCAACAAGATTTCAAAAAGAGTTAAGATCATCGCCGAAGGCGCGAATGGGCCGACCACTCCGGATGCGGACATCGAGATCCACAAGCGCGGCATTTTCATGCTTCCCGATCTATTGGCCAATGCGGGCGGAGTGACGTGCAGCTACTTTGAGCAAGTGCAGAGCAACATGAATTACTTCTGGGAGAAGGATGAAGTACTCGGCAAACTGGATACTAAGATGACGTCCGCATATTTGCGTGTCAGCGAACTTGCGAGAAAGAAGAAGCTGTATATGCGTGACGCCGCCTACACGATTGCCGTGGACCGCGTTGCAAAAGCGTGCCGTGACCGAGGTTGGGTGTAAGCGAAACGGACTAAAATAATACCTATATAGCATACGAAATGGAACCGGAGTAATTCCGGTTCCATTTCTACTTTTTGTGTCATATGAAACTCACCGCCTTCACGCATACACAAGAGCAGATTCTCGATCTGATTCCAGGGTACTCTCGGGATACCGGATTTCACCTGACTCCTATTACACGAATTGGCTCTGGTGAAATCGGAGGAAAGGCGCACGGGCTTCTGTCCGCCAAAGCCCTTATCGACAGGCTTGATCTCTCAGGCGAACTCGAAGGCATTTCCGTATCGATTCCCCGCATGGTTGTTCTCACTACCGAAGTCTTCGACTTGTTCATGGAGCGAAACGAGCTGCAAGAGCTTGTCAAATCGGAAATTTCGGACGTCCGAATTGCAGATGCATTCCAGCGCGGCGATTTTCCAACCGAGTACGTTGGCGACTTGATGACCCTTGCGCAGAGTCTGACAACTCCGATAGCAGTAAGGTCTTCAAGCAGACTCGAGGATGCACTTTACCGCCCGTTTGCCGGCGTGTACGGAACAAAGATGGTGCCGAACAATCAATTCAGCTCGTCAGAACGCTTCTTACGGCTCATCGAAGCGATCAAATATGTTTATGCGTCAACGTATTTCCGAGAGGCAAGAATCTACAGACGAAACTGCACTGATGACACGACAGAAGAGAAGATGGCTGTCATTCTGCAAGAAGTTGTCGGAAAGCGACACGGAGAAAGATTCTATCCCGAAGTTTCAGGAGTTGCGAGGAGTTTTAACTTTTACGCTATGAATTGGGTGCGTCCTGAAGATGGCGTTATCGACTTGGCCCTTGGACTTGGCAAAACCGTTGTGGACGGTGAAGCGGCGTGGACTTATTCCCCGCATCTGCCTCACGTCGGGCCGCCCTTCAATACAATCTCCGACATGCTCAAACATTCTCAGGTGACGTTCTGGGCAGTGAATATGGAAAAACCGACCGTCTATGATCCTGTAAATGAAGCCGAATATTTGATTCGCTGCGATTTACCGGATGCCGAAGTTGACGGAAGTCTCAAATTCCTCGCTTCAACGTTTGATTCGGAGTCGGGGCGAATTCGGAGCGGAATTAGCACGCGCGGACCGAGGTTGCTAAACTTCACCCCAATATTGACTCACAACAGAGTTCCGTTGAATCAACTTCTAAAGCTGTTGTTGAAGGAATGCGAGACAGCGCTCGGCAGTCCCGTGGAGATCGAGTTTGCGATGTCCTTGGACCTCGAGGATGGACTGCCGGCGAGCTTCGGGTTTTTGCAAGTCCGGCCAATTGTCATCGACTCCGTGAACGTCGAGTTTGGTGAAGAGGATTTCGAAGCGACAAATGTCTTGTTGGCTTCGGACAATGCTTTGGGTAACGGAATTATCGATACAATTGAAGATATTATTCTCGTCCGGCGGGATTTGTTTGACTGGAAGCACACGCCGGTTATCGCCAACGAAATCGAATACTTGAATGCGCGGTTGATTCGTGAGAATAGGAATAGTATCTTGGTAGGTTATGGCCGCTGGGGTACGACAGACGAATGGCGCGGGATTCCCGTGCACGTAGGGCAGATTTCTTCAGCGAGAGTGATAATTGAAGCAACGCTGCCAGGAATGGTGGTTTCTCCCAGCCAGGGCTCGCACTTTTTTCACAACTTGACAAGTTTTCGAGTGTTCTATTTCTCCATGCCTCACGAAAACTCTCTGCGCAATATCGCGTGGGACGTTTTGGATGCATGTGAAATCATCGAAGAAACCCAATTTGTTCAATTACTGAGAGCAAGATCACCATTCAAGACTATGGTTGACGGCAAAACAAGACGCGGAATAATACTACATGGATAAGAACGGGCCGAACATTGACAAGCTTTTACACGACCTTTCGGAACGTGCAAAAGAGCTTAATTGCCTCTACCAAATTGAAGAATTGCTGAAGGACTATGGGCGCGAGCTTGACGAGGTACTATCAAAGGTCGTTGAAGCTATTCCGGCAGGATGGCAATTCTCCGATGTTTGCTGCTGCAAACTGGATTACGGCGACCATGCGTATTGCTCGAGCAATTTTGCCCACTCGCCGTGGTCGCAGACTGCGGGGATCGTCGTGCAAGGATTGGTCGTAGGGAGAATTCATGTTCATTATCTCGAAAATAGGCCACAGGCGGACTCTGGTCCATTTTTGAAAGAAGAAGTGAAGCTCATCCAGACAATATCGGAGCGTATTGCCGGCTTCATTCAGCACCAAAAGCTAAACCAAATTCTGAGAGAAGTAGAACGGGCTCGAGATACGGTATCTCCGACACCTGCATCGGACTGGCGAATTGTCATCGACATGCTTGCCGGAACTAACACGGTTCTTTACAACCGCATTGCTCGAAAATTGCTAATTACACTTTGCAGGCAGGGAACGCCCGAAGCCATAGAGCTGCAGCGAATTTTCAGTTCGGACCGAAGCCTGTCGCAACCAGGCACCGAAGAAGGCGAAAACCAACCTCGCCGCATTGAGAGTAGTATTGGATTAGAGGCAAACAGTGAATCTATTTTCAGAATCGCATCCGAACATATGCCGTCCGCGGCAATCTTGAATCTTGTCCAAGACTGGATGAAAGAAGACCGCGCGGGATTTCTTCTGAAGGCAGTCTCTGACCCGTCCATTAGTTTGGGTGACGTCATTAGCGCCGTGCGCAGATTTGTCCTGCTTTCGCCCTCCGGAATCGATCTGCCGGATTTCACGAAGAAAAGCATTCGCGTCGCATTACTCAGAAGAATTTTTTCCGATGATTTGGATTATATCAGGATCGCCAAGGAGTTCGTTAATCTCTACGACTTTCATGATTTGCTCTCGCGCGTCGTCTATCCGTCCGGAAGTCATGGCAGGCTGGGCGGCAAAAGCGCAGGGTTGTTTCTTGCAGAAAGTATCCTCAAGAAGCATGCGGAAGAATTCCCCGAGCTTGCCGCGCTCCGGGTTCCAAAAACCTGGTATATAGCCTCCGATGCTCAATCAGTATTTGTCCATTACAACAATCTCGAAGAGGTTGTAGAACAAAAGTACAAAGATATTGCTCAAGTCAGACAAGAGTATGCGCATGTAATCCAGTTGTTCAAAAACTCACAGTTTCCGCCCGACATGTTGCAGGGGCTCTCGATGGCACTTGATGATTTTGGAGACAAGCCTCTGGTTGTAAGAAGTTCGAGTCTACTTGAAGACCGGTTTGGCGCGGCATTTTCGGGCAAATACAAAAGCCTCTTTCTTGCAAATCAAGGAACAAAGGCGCAACGGCTCAGCGCGCTCACGGACGCAATCGCAGAGGTTTATTCATCTACCTTCGGGCCGGATCCAATCGAGTATCGTATCGAGCGTGGACTTGTAGATTTTCACGAAGAAATGAGTGTGATGATCCAGGAGGTAGTTGGAACTCATGTTGGAAAGTTCTTTTTGCCTTCCTGGGCGGGCGTCGCATTCAGCAACAATGAGTTTCGATGGTCGCCGAGAATCAGACGCGAGGACGGCCTGGTCCGCATGGTACCTGGACTTGGGACTCGTGCCGTTGACCGACTAAGTGACGACTATCCTGTGCTCGCTGCACCCGGTCAGCCGGGGTTGCGCGTGAACGTCTCGCCAGAGGAAATTGCGCGCTATTCTCCTTCAAAGATTGACGTCATTAATCTTGAAGAGAACTGTTTCGAGACGATTTCCGTGCAGGAATTTCTTGAGTGCTGCGGTGACGAGCTGCCTGACGTTGCAAACATGGTATCGATACTGGACGGCAACGAAATTCGCAGGTATTCAATCGCCGAAATGGACGTCAATTACCAGGAGGTAATTGTGACGTTCCGCACGCTCTTTGAAGACACCGCCTTTCTCAATCAAATGCACCGCATTCTCTCAATCTTGCAGGAAACCATTCAGTCACCTGTAGACATTGAATTCGCGTCTGACGGTTCGAATCTTCATCTATTGCAATGCAGGCCGCAAAGTGCAGGGCAAGAGAGTGCACCGGCCGTCATTCCGCGTGACTTCCCGGATGTCGCGTGCGTTTTTTCGGCAAACAAATACATTTCCAATGGCACCGTGCCGGACGTTACTCACATTGTGTATGTTGATCCGGAAGGATACGCATCCCTTGAAGGTATCGAAGAATTGCGTGCAGTTGGCCGCGCGGTGGGAGAGCTTAACAAGCTATTGCCGAAGCGCCAGTTTGTTCTGATGGGTCCGGGTCGATGGGGCAGCAGAGGCGATATCAAACTTGGAGTAAACGTAACATACTCCGATATCAACAATTCGGCCGTGTTGATTGAAATTGCTCGACGCATCGGGAACTACGTGCCGGATCTTTCATTTGGAACGCACTTCTTTCAGGATTTGGTTGAAGCGGGTATTCGTTATCTGCCTCTTTATCCTGACGACCCTGACGTACGATTTAATCTCCACATGCTGCAGAATTCTCCTAATATTTTGAAGGATCTGATTCCTGCATTTGCACATCTCGAGAAAGTAATTCGCGTCATTGATGTACCTGCTTGTACGGGCGGAAAGGTATTGAAGGTCTTCATGAACGCCGATTCGAACGAAGCAGTTGGAATACTATCACAACCTTCTGCGCTGCCAGTCGCCAAATCTGTCGAGGGACTTGTTCTCGGGAAAACGGAGAAGGGCGAACATTGGCAATGGCGATCTGAAATGGTGGAAAGACTTGCGAGATCCATGAATGCCGAGGAGTTTGGCGTCAGAGCGCTCTACATTATCGGAAGCACGAAAAATGGCACGGCGGGACCCGGTAGCGATATTGATCTTCTTATACATTTCGCTGGAACGAGTGCACAACAAGAAGCCCTTCACCAATGGTTAAAGGGCTGGAGTCTGTGCCTTGACGAAATAAACTACCTGAAGACCGGTTATCGAAGCACCGGCCTATTGGATGTTCACATGATCACTGACGAAGACATTAAGAGGCAGACCAGCTACGCCGTCAAAATTAATGCAGTGACAGATTCTGCTCGCGAAATTCCGATCGGTTCCAATTAGTCAAAGTTAAATCAGAATTCGCTCAGCTGACTCAAGTTCGTCGATCTTGAATCGGATAACGGAGAGTTCCGGTCCGTCATGTGCTGCGTTCATACAATGTGTACGACCAATCTTCTGGCGCCACGTTCCTGTCAATCTCGTCGATTCGTGCACATGTCCGTGTAATGTTAGCATTGGCTGCCGTTTTTCGATAAATCGCCTGATCGCAATACTCCCAACGTGTAAATCGAGCGGAATTCCTTCAAATGATTGGCCATCCAACGCTGCGCGATCGAGTTGTGTATCATAAGGCGGTGAATGGAACATTAGAATTGCGTTTGTCAGGTCGACGTTTTCTGTCAACTTGTCTAGATCGCTTGCAATTGTTGACCACTTTCTTTCCGTTTCGCTTAAGTCAACGCTAGTTTCACCTTCATCCGGAGGTGTGCAGCCTGGATCAACGTAGCGCGATACATCGTACCGCTCCCAGTCCTTAAGTTGAAATGGGGTCGGAGGAATGTAGTTGTAGCCTATAACGACGTATCGGTCAGTATTTGCACGCTTGCCATGGCAATAGATACAAAGTCCTTGACTTTCAAGTTCCAGCAATTCAGGTTCAGCGGCTCGAGGGTCGTCGTTTCCTAAGATCAAATAGATTAGAGGAAAATGTTCACGTAGGTGTTCCTGCAGACGCTTTAGTTGTGGCCTTAGGTATCCCGCAATAAACCCTTGCGAGTTCATTCGATGCGGAAAAAGGTCGCCACAAACGAAGACGTTTTTCGGTAGTACTTGCTTGATTGATTCGAAAAGACGGTCATACCGTCTTGTGCTGCCATGTAAGTCTGAAACGAAGAGTGATGTCATATTGGTACAGTAACGTTGTTCGTTCCTAGCAATATAGCAGGCTTTGCACGAATTGCAATTCGTTGCTGGCGAGGCATTCAGTCTAAAATGCTTATATCCTTAGGTGATATCACAGAGCGATTTGATGGAGAAACTGTGGAATCCTCAGTGTGGTCATCACGCAGTCCGAGAACATTCAACTCAACTGGAACAAATGCGCTGACATGTTAAGGCTTTATTGAGTGTAAGTTCGAGAAATTTAGATATTTGGGTATGTACGTTTGTATTTGTCAGAAGGTGGTACTCTAAGCTCAGTAGGAGCCTGCCAATAGATTGGCAATCAGAGGTGGCTCCTCGTAAAACATCATCTTACGAAGCGTTAGAGACAGAATCGAGACAGACACTACATCTTGTGGTGCCTGTGTTAGGTGCAAAGACAGACTCTTAGTCTTATGCCTGATTCCCTGGCATAAGAGATCAAGAAAGAAAAGGCCTCGCATTGTGCGGGGCCTTCTTGTTGATCAACCATTCAGGAGAATCTCATGCGGGTGAAAGTATTGTGCTTAGGCCGCTCGGCCAAAGAAATCAACGTCAGTGACGGCACGACAGTCGAACAGGCTATTGCCGAGGCAGGTTTCCCGAAAGACAGCTCGAACACTCGGCACTTGAACGGTAGCCCGTGTTTCGATACGGATGTCGTGGTCGATGGGGCCGTGCTGACACTGGTCCCGCAGGTCAAAGGGGGCATCTAGGAGGGTGCTTCAGACTACCTGTCCTACGTAGTCTAAAGTATTCAAAGAGGGCTGTGATCCACGTGATCATGGCCCTCTTTCCTCCGGAGGTACAATCATGATTGAACAACAGATTAGAACGCTGTGCAACTTCCACGCCCAGAAGTGTCATACGCCAATTACGCTGATAACCAAGGAAGCTGATATTGCGACTTGGCATGAAGTCGGGATTGCAGTGTATGTAAATGCCGAGAAGGATTCGCAGTTGTGCAAGGACATGTTCGGTGATCCGATTGTGATGGAGTCCGTGCTTGTCGGTAAGGTGTCACCGACGTGGTTGGTTTTGTACGGCGCACCCAGACTGGACATCACATCGAACATTCTCGATGCGCATCTTCCACGCATGTGCCGTGTCTTTCGAAACAGCCAACGCCAGGCATTGATCGAAACAACGCTTTCAGTTGCTGCCGAACGTAAGCAGGAACTTGCACGAACATTACGCGACGACAAATATGAACTCGAACGACTCTGCATGCAAGTGATGACTCTATCTCGCAAGATCGAGGGCGACAACGAGATTCTCAAGCTGTTCAGCAGAGCACCTGAATTGATTAAATCCAAGGCAACGCGGAAATTTGTCGAGATGATGAAGTTAGTGCCGAGTTGCTACGAATCTATCAAGCTGGAAGACTCTTCGGTCATCGCGACGACGTATCCAATCGTGCTTGAACATGACGGCGGGCGATACGACTTTGAACCATACACCGTGGAAGTTCGTCTTGATATTGGCAAGGTACTTATCAGCGGTGGCACTGAAATGAACGGCTACATCCATCCGCATGTCACGGATGATCCGAACAACATCTGCTGGGGCAATATCGGGCATCTCGTACCACGACTTGCAGGAGAACTTGATTTGCATGGATTGCTACAACTGGTTCATCAATTCCTATCAAGCTACAACTCATCGGATCCATTCGTTCGCCTTGAAAAATGGTCCAATGACTGGACCGAAGATGAAGACGATGAACCTTATTGCTCGTGGTGCGACGACTATGGCCATGACATTAGCGACTGTGAATCATGCTGGTGGTGTCCTCACTGCAATCAACACGATGACCACGATGAAGACGATTGCCCCAACCGCCCACAAGAAGACAACGAGGAGGTGGATACCGATGCAGAACTTGCAGAGGACGCAGCGACAGCCGGTTGATGCGGGAATCAAGATTCAAGTTGAAGCAACTGCCATGCAGAAACTGTGGCTATGGACAGACATGGCAAAGGGCGAAGTGTCGTGTCTTGGACTGGTCGATGAAGTCGTTGATGCTGATTCCAAGCGCATCACTGCTTTGGTCGTTACAGACTTCTTTCTGGTTAAGCAAAACTGCTCGTACGATGAAACAGACATGGACATTGCCGACGTGGCTAGGTTGATCACTGAACTTGAATCCAAGGGCATTGACTCACGAAAGCTCCGATGCTGGGCCCACTCGCATGGCAGCATGTCAGTATTCTGGAGCGGGCAGGACAACACTTGCATCGACGGACTCGCAAATGGTGAATGGCTTCTGTCACTGGTAGTCAACAAACGCCGAGATACTATCATGCGTTTGGACCAGTATCATCCGAGTCACATGTATCTTGCCGATGTCGTATGGGAGACTAAGTTTCCACTTGTAGATGGTCTTGCCGAATCGTGCATGTCGGAGTTCAAAGCTAAAGTGCAGGAGGTAGCCTTTGTTCCAAGGAATCGTGACTACGGTCCTGCAAGCTTGCGGGACGCTAAGGAGCGGGGTGCATTGACGATGGACGAACTGAATGACGAACTTGATTGGCTGGGATTGGATCGTGATGAACTTGAACCCTTCTAGGAGACAACATGAACGACATGCGATTTCTAAGACAGCAAGATGTTGTCGATGCGGACAGATTGGCAAATCTGTCTGTGACTTTGATCGGTCTAGGGAGCATTGGTTCGGTGACGGGCCTATATCTTGCAAAGATGGGCGTTTGCAACTTGACTTGCTTCGATGCCGATATTGTGGATATTCACAATGTCAGCAATCAGGCTTATGGGATGTCTGATGTGGGATTGCTGAAAGCGGATGCGTTTTCTGTTCTTGTTGAAAATCAAACCGGACTGCTGTCAAACAGTACCTGTTTGCAATATGACGGAAGACGACTTTCAGGAGTTGTCATATCCGCTGTCGACAGCATGGAAAGTCGCAAGGCAATCTGGAAGAGTATTCGAGACCAAGCTGGCGTTCAGGTTTACATTGATTCACGCATGGCGCTAAACACGATGGACATTCACATTGCTAATCCACAAATTCGAGAGGAACGCGTAGCTTATTCACGGACGATCGTTTCAGACGATCAGACTCTGCAAGAACCATGTACCGCACGCACCGTTTGCTACACGCCTTTGATGGCGGCGAGTGTTGTCTGCAACTTGGTCAAGCGCTATGTTAACAACGAACAACTACCACATCGTGTGATTCTGGATCTCGCGACGTGGACACTTATCACGAACTAGGAGAACAACAATATGAATCGAAAAGGCTGCGCAATAGTTGACGCAGTTTGTACAGTCGCAGATCGGGTTTGCGGCAATGACCGGCCGGATGACGACGAGGACAAAAAGTAGGTCATTGCGGTCGACAAAAGAAGAGCCTCGCGGGGGCTCTTCTTCTATGGATAATTGAGATCTACCTGATTAACTGTCAGCAACTTCCACCGTGATCAGTTCGCGGACGCAAGGCTTGGTTCTTGTCCCTCCATGTTGCCAACAACTTACGAACTCTTTCGGTCTTGATTTGCGACTCCATGTATATCCGTCCTTTTTCTGAAAGTTCCCATTGCCCATGGCGAGAATCACGACGGAGATAACCATCGTCTTTCAATTGCTTGCGCGCCCAACAACACGTGTTGTAATACCTCTTCTGGTCAGAACTCAAAAGCTCAAAGTCTAAAGGTCTTAACATTCCGTTCGCCTCAAGGATCGTTCTAACTATCTCTACGACTTTCCAGGTAGGCACGCTTGACTTCTTGGCATATAGTACTACAAGTATCATTGTTTTGAAATCATCTTCGGGCGTTCTACCATTTCGTCTTTGCATGCTAGTCTCCTTTTGTGGTTACTGGTTCTGTTTGTATACTGTGAGGATCTTAAACGCTGATACAGGCGGCGACCAACGGGCATCGCAGACAACAACAGTACCTATTGCGTTTCGAACATCAGTGTCCCACAATCGATTATTTTTGACATCTTCTTGTGTTAACTCGAAGCGAATTACACTCATTAAAATTCGTTTCTGTCCATAGCGAAGCGTTGCATCAATTTCCCAGTCAGAAACAAAGCGCTCCGCACTTCTAGAACTACTGTGTTCGGTAAAAAGATACATGATGTCTCCGTATTTATTCGTGGTCAAATATAGTTCACGACGAGCAGTGTGTCAAGCAAAAGGTGCAAAATACCTTAGTGCAAGATAAAATAGTTTGGTGGAATGTTTAGAAGAATCATTAGAAGAAACCTTAGAAGGAATAGGCTGACGTGTCTAACGGAAGCTAACATGATTGAGCACAGAAGTCTCTCTCGGGCTTTGATTGATATGTTGATTTGCTCGAGCACTCGCGCGTTTTGAACCAGTGGATCTGGGTGGTTCAGAGACAATCATCTTTTCTGGAATAAGAATCTGTCCGAGGACAAAACTAACGGAGATTCATTGAATGAGAAATAGACCGGGATTGATCGACGGGATACTAAAAGGATTATCCGAAGCCTTGAAGGTGATCCTGAAGCGGCATTAGGTGCAACGAAAAAAAATAGACTCCAAGGACGATTTCGGAGCCTATGAGACTGAAGAAGACCTGTAAGCGCAGGTCTTCTTTTTATTTTTGAATTCACACGAAAAATAGTAACAATAACACGATTTTGGGACATCATAGGGGCATACCCAGAGACCTAAAAAATCCAACAAAAGAAATTCCAAACTCGGTTTTGGGACCAGGTTTGTATGATTCCTAGGGTATTAGGCGGGAAGAGATACTCACGGGGTATTATTGCACCGCGTGGCTTTCACGAAAGAATGCTTTTTCATCCCTTGACTCAAGCCAAATTGCTCCGTATATTCATTGAACAAATGAATAAATAACGACATTTTTATGATTGTTTTTGTTATGTTTCCGAGTTTTTATCTGTACGGACTGCAACAGGGCCCAAAGCAAGCGGTGGCTAGGGATCGAACCGTCCTTGAAGCATCAGATGAAGCAGCCAGGCACGGAGTTCAGGTAGGTGACACGATTAGACTGGCACGAAGACAGTGTCCGGGACTCGAAGTTCAGGAGTTTCGACCAGAAAACTATTCAGATCGTTTTGAACAGGCTTGGTCGGTCATCGCTGGATTCACGCCTATGGTTCAGACTACTGATCTTCATCAAGGCTACTTGGACATCACGAAGGACTTCAAGCGATTTGGCGACGCAGATACGATGGTTCGAAGTCTAAATGAAGAGCTGACGAAGACAACGGGCCTGAAATTCAATTGGGGTGGTGGAGCGGACAAGTGGATGGCTTGGCTTGCTCGCGGGCACAACCAGTTTATCACTCCTGCGATGGAGTCTCTCGTCCTGTCCAAGCTGCCGATCGAGTCAATGGCTCTGCCTGAACGCGTTACGGAGCGTCTCCACCACTTTGACATTCATACTGTCGCACAAGTCACGGGATTGCCGCCGGGATTTCTGGAATCGCATCTCGGTTTCGATCGGATCTTTGTGCTAAAGTTCTTGACTAGACACAAAGAACCCGTTCGACCAAACTTCCCACCGCGCAAGATTGAATCTTGTGTGGATGTCACAGAATCAGATGAATTTGCCTGTCAGCGGGCGATAGCAGAAGTCGCATCGAGTATCGCTACACAACTTGCAGACGCTTCTTTGCAGACCTCATGTTTACGAATAGCCTATAAGTCTGAAGTGAAGAAGCTCGAAGTAGACCACAAGCTTTCGCAAGGAGTTCTTAGTGATGGACGACTTACGAAGATACTTTTTGATTTGTTGCCAGACGGCATGCAGCAAAGCCTAAAGAGCATTGACGTTGAAGCCCTTAGATTACTTCCCCGACAAGTTACACAAGACTTGCTTTGGGAAAAGTCGCTTACTAACAATGCTGGAGAACAACTTGAACGTGCACAGAACAAACTTCACACCCGATACGGCATGGACTCTTTGGTGACTGGAAGCACCGCTTTTGCACGACAGCAGCCTCGTTTTGCACAACTAGTCTATCAGTCTCGTGGGCTAACTCTGCCATAGTATGGAGCCAGTGAACGTCATATGCGCTTCAGGCGCACCCAATTCGCTATTCTGGCGCGGCCAGTCACAGCTGATTGTCTGCGTCTTGGATCATTGGTGGGAAGCCGGACGCTGGTGGGAGACGGAAGTTGCGCGGGAGTTCTTTCTTGTGCTGACGAATCAACGGAGAATTCTACTGTGCCGCAATCCAAATTCTGGTGATTGGCTTGCCAAGTCAGCATGAGACCACCTGTTCCACTTATGGTCCGCAGCGAGTTCAGCTTTCTGAATGGCGCATCGCGGTTGGAAGAGCTTGTCAAAGTTGCTGCCCAACTTGGTTATGACACGCTTGCGCTGACCGATGTAGATCACTTGTGCGGAGTCCCAGAATTTCTTGGACTATGCAAACGCCACGGAGTGCGTCCGATACTCGGTGTAGAACTTACACTAAACACCGGCAGAATAATCGCCCTTGCCAAATCACGCAAGGGTTTTGCTTCTCTGTGCAGGCTATTAACGCAGTCACATCTGGAGAATGAACGGCGTCAACCCAAGCTTCACGAAGGTCGCCTTCTTGATGACGCAGAAGACATGATTCTGATTGCAGGAGGAAATGATGCACCACTCGTATCATGGGTTTATCAGCGGCGCATGGAAAAGGCCGAAGCCTGGCTTCGTGGTGTGCGAGACAGACTGAGCGCAGATTTTTTCGTCCGCATAGAACGTACGTTTCAACCAATGCAGCAGGAATTCAACGCGCACTTAACAGCACTTTGTTCTGATTTGAATATTCCTGTCGTTGCCTGCAACCCGGTTCACTACGCCCGGCCAGATCAATATCGCATTTTCGATTTGCTATCCTGCATCCGCAATCTAATTAAGCTCGACGACCCGCATCCTGAACGGCCCATTAACGGATTTGGATATCTGCAAAGTCCTACAGCTTTCACAAGACTATTTGAAGACATGCCGCAGGCTTTGGAGATGACACATGTCATAGCAGATCGATGTGAAGACTATTCTTTGAATGACGAGGCTTATCGTCCACGGTTTGGCAGCATTTCTGAAGACGCTTCAATCCGCAAACTGTGCCAGTTGGCAGAAGCTGGTGCCAGAAGAAAGTACGGCACCATCGATGATGAGCTTGACAAGCGCATCAAATACGAACTTAGTGTCATCACGGATTTGGGTTTTGCCGGATACTTTCTGATTGTCCATGACCTTCTGACCTTCGCGAGGTCAAAAGGCGTCAGATATGCCGGTCGTGGCAGTTCAGCAGATTCTGTTGTAGCCTACTGTCTGGACATCACCAAAGTGGATGCTTTCAAGCGCAATTTACGATTCGAAAGATTCATTAACCCCGAACGAAAAGAGTCACTGCCGGACATAGATATTGATTTCGATCGCCGGTATCGAGAGGCAATCGTTCAGTATGTGATTGGCAAGTACGGTCAGGAACATGTCGCGGGTGTAGCATCCTTCAATCGCTATAGGGCACGCGGCGCAATTCGGGATGTTGCCAATGCCATTGGTTTCGAAACCGAAGACATTGACAAGCTGGCTAGATATTCCCATTGGGCGCTTTCCGCGAAGCGTATTGCATCTACGCTCGACAGCAGACCCGAAATTCGATCCTTGAAGGTAGACAGGAAGAAGTTCGAGCTTCTATTTGAACTCTGTGCGGGTTTGGATGATATGCCAAGGCATATCTCCGCGCATCCCTGCGGAGTCATGATCACAGGTGCGCCAGTTCAAGGAATTACTCCGCTTCTCCGAGCCGCAAACGGCATGTTGATATCGCACTATGACAAAGACGGTGTCGAGGATCTTGGTTTGGTGAAATTCGATTTGCTTTCGCTGCCAACGCTGGGCGTAGTTGAAGATACCGCTGTGATGGTTCGGCGGCATTCCCCGAAGTTTGAATATGACCAGATTCCGTTGGACGACGAAGAAACCTTCGAACTACTCAGATCAGGTGAAACAACCGGTGGATTTCAGAATGAAAGTCCAGCACAACAATCCCTCGCACCAAGACTGCAAGCACGAACCATTGAAGACGTCATTGCTGCCGTCGCGCTGATTCGCCCAGGGCCACTGAAAGGTGAAATGATTGAACCATTCGTCAGACGGCGCAATGGCACGGAACCCGTCGCATCTATTCATCCCGTCATTGACAAGATTCTGGAGCATACCTACGGTGTTGTTCTGTACCAAGAGCAGGTTATCAGCATTGCCGTAGAATTGGCTGGCTTCACACCCGGACAGGCAGATGTCTTGCGCAGGACTATTTCTCACAACCGATCGTATGAAAAGATGGCCGAGCTTGGTGAACAGTTTGTTAAACAAGCCATCGAGCGAGGCGTTGAACCAGAACTCGCAGAGAAGGTCTTCACATGGATTCAGGGCTATGCAGGTTACGGATTCTGTGAAGCACATGCAGCGTCCTTTGGGGATACCAGCTACAAAACAGCTTATCTACTTAAACATCATCCAGCAGAATTCTATGCGTCGTTGCTGAATCATCAGCCAATGGGGTTCTTCCCAGCTGCCACGCTTATGAATGAAGCTAGGCGGCGGGGAATTGTGGTCTACGGACCCGATTGTAACAGCAGTGGTGCCTCAACTACAGTCCAGAATGGGACTATTCGAATCGGGCTATTGCAGATTTCAGGGATGAAAGAGGCAGAAGCAGGAAAGATCGTAGCCGCTGCACCTTATCTATCGTGGGGTGACTTCGTCCGGCGCGTACGACTGAATCGCGACCTGCTAGAGAACCTAGTCTTGTCTGGTGCCTTTGACTCGCTGCACAAGAATCGCAAAGAACTTCTATTCAGCTTGGGAACAATTCTGCCGCCGGCAGAAACGGGAAGACTCGTGCTGGCATTGGATCTTGAACCGGTGATTTCGCGAAGACCGGATTTTGATGCTTTCACACGATCAATGCAGGAACATCGGGTCTTAGGTTTTTCACCTGATCGGCATATAATCTCCTTCTGGCGAGAGTCACTTGCGAAGCGGGGGATTCAGACGTGTCGTGATGTTAAGACGAATCAAGATTCCAAAGCTGTTCTTTCAGCAGCCGGTGTCGTCATACGTCCCCACACACCACCAACTAAATCTGGTAAACGAGTAATCTTCTTTTCGCTCGAAGATGAATCCGGACTTCTAAACGTCACAGTATTCCCGGACGTGCAAGAGAAGTTTGGGCATCTAATTCCGGGTCAATCAATGCTTGTTGTCACTGGCCGCAAAGACAAGCGTGGAAGTAATGGGCTTACTGCGCTTCATTTGGCGAAAATCCCAGAAAGGGCAGGCCAATCCTGGCATAAGAAGTAATGGAATCATTACTTCGGAGGGCTTTTGTGGCGCAGAATACCGTTTGACCTGCTGTTGGACGCAGGCCACGCACTAATCAAATGGCTAAGACGGAGACATCGGTATCGTTGATGTTTTCGTTATCCAAATAGAAAGAGTAGGTTTTTGACCTACTCTTTTTAGTTAGTTCGTGTGTTATTGGAGACGTTGGAGACGATTACAAGTCTGCGCTGATCTTTGTCAGTTTGGTGCGCAGATGTGTCCCATGTTGCCGCGTACGGCAGCCACAGGAGCCCTTTTGGGGCTTTCCCAGCATCATCCAACGCTAAGCGTGTTTTCCGCTTCCACACCACCTCCAATGTAGCGTAGGAGGTTCTCGTGGGCCGCGTCAGCCCATCCCGGCAGAGGTTGTTGTTGGCGGCGTGCGGAGTCCAGTCCAAGATCACTCTGGCGTTGATCCGGCATAGTACGCTGGGCAGTGCTTGGCAGCTTATTGGCGCGTTGGAGTAGTAGGCGGATGTATTGTGATGTTGCTTTCATGAATTCTCCCGATTTGGCCGGTGACAAAAGTGACATTTCGGTGACACTCCGGTGACACAAATTTTGCATCTTAAGTTATTGTTTTTATTGTTGTGATGACGGAAGTGACGCTTGTGACACTAATTTTCAAAACTATTTATGGGAACTGCCCACCCCGGGTTCCGCCGGAATCCAAGGGATCATACACTTCCAGAAAACTTTTACCCAAAAACCTGTCACTTCCGTCACTTCCGTCACCGACCGTTCTTAATATATTATTTTTATTAAAGTAACATAGGTGACATTTGGTGACACTTTTCAAAACCCGTTTGTCACTTTTGTCACCAGCGTCACCTGGTCCAGGCTCCTTCGGAACCCGACCCTGACCTGAAGTCTAGTCAAAGGCGGACCGCTTGGGCTTAGGGATCTCCGAAACCGTTCCCCCAGTTTTCCCGGTATCATCCGTATCCGCATAGAACCCTTTATCACGCAGAATCAGGTACCCCAAGCGCTGCGACTTCTCCCTGTGACTTCCATCGTAGGACAAAACACCCTGCTCCTGCAAGACGTTAACGTAGGCTTTGGGATTGGAACTGCCCTTGAATCGCAACTTGCTAATTAGTTCTCGAATTTCGCTTAACTGCACGTATCTCTTGCCATCCGAGTTCTTCGCTGCAAATTGGATTTTGCCAAAATCCGGATTGAAGGGATCCTTTCTATCCACACCACAAACTAAAATTTCCGCCAGTTCTTCTGTTTCAAGTTCAATAATGGTCTTGGCAGATTCGAAAAGGTTCTTGGCCAAATCTGTCATCGGTGCCGCTAATGTGTAGCGGTTGTTAGATAGATTTTCAGAACACAACCTATCATAACGCTGCTTTAGCTCGGTTCGAATGTAATGCCCAAGTCTTGCCTGAAGCTTTGCTCCTAATTCCTTGTCGATCTTCTTCGCGTCCACTTCGGGCACGCCATAGATGAAGAAGTTATTGACGTTTTCAGACTTCGGTTTCTCCCGCGACTTCAAGAAGATCGGGCTTGGGTCGTTGGTCGCAATAATAATATTAGTGTTATTGGGCACGTAATAAGCAGGTGTATATTTTTCATTAATACGAATCACTTTGTTTCCCGTGATCTTCTTGATTTCGGTGTATTGCATAGGCTTATCACCGTTCGAGTTTTCGTCAACGAAGATCAGTTTCCCTTTGAATTGATCATTGAACGTTTCGGTCACGCCCACCCAGCTACCTGCCAGTCTGGGGAAAATGCTGCTAACCATGTCGACAAAAGTTCCCTTACCGCTGCTGCGTTCACTTGTCAGAATGATCACCGGCAACGTCAGATAGTTCGTGTAGGAATACATGGCCAACCAATCCTTACTGAAACCGCTGTACTTGCCAAACATAGTGTCCAGAAAGTTGTCGATCAACGCATTGTCCGTGGCTACAACTGGAAGGGCCGGATATTTGAATACCAAAGCGTTTTCCTGCATACGAAATTCATAATCAAGCTGTTCGAAGTCCGCGCTTCCAATTCTACGAATCTGAAACTGGTCATCCAGAAAGCGGCGATTCAAATCCGTCAGCAACTTGCGTTTGACATATGTGTAGTCCGCTTTGTCGCGAAAGGATTCTTCGTCCAGTACTTCCATGCTGATGAACTGGTCGGATCGCTTCTCCACACGCAGCAGTTTGTTTTTGTAGGTGAACATCCCTGGGGACAGTGCCGCTTCGTAATATGGCTTCTGGCATTTTTCACACCAGATGTGAACGAAGTTGAAGGTGTCGGATTTAAGCGTCGCCGTAACATCGCTGCACACCGGACAGACTGCGCAGATAGTCTTGTGCCTGGGAAGCAACGTATACTTCGCTTCCTCGAGATTCACAACGGTCCACTGGCCATTGATCTTCACTACGATATTGTCTTCCCAACCGATTCGGACGTATTCCGGTGATTGCACCGTCTTCGTTCCAATCTTCCCCCAGCCCGCCGGTGCCAAGGGTTTGGACGGAACAGGGCCAGGCCATCCCAGATACTTCAATCTCGCATAGGTCTGCGGATTGTATTCTTCACAATTCCGTTGAATTTTGTCATCTACAAGCTCGCGAGTATACTTGCCGGGCCTGCAATCCCGGCTTAGCACCTTGTGTATTTCTTCCGCGCCACCTTCGTATCCGCACAAGTTGGAGATGAACCCAAACCGCAGGGGTTCGTGCATTTCTGTGTCAGGGTTGACGATGTTGTCCTTCATCCACTTCACAAACGGGCAGAACTTAAGAATCCGATCAAGTTCTGATCTGGGTTTTAGTGTACCATCCCACACGTGTTCTGGATAGTCCGATCTGACGTCTTCATCTCGCACGTCGTCAATGGCGATGTCAAAGTACTTGCCCGTTTCATTAACATACAACTCGAACTTAGCTCCGCGTTCCGCACAGAATGGAAAGAATTGTCTGGCGGCATCCGTGCAGGCCGAGTCCATTTGGGGGAATTCGGACAGCAGTTTCAAATAGACCTTCTTGCAATCCCGAGAACTTACAAATCGAAGATCGCTCGGAGCAAAGGGGAGAATGACGCGGAATCGCTCGGCGACAATCCCCCACTTCTCCACGTTGTGTGATGTTGACGTATGTAGAATGTAATTGAACGGCGCGAACACATTCATAGCTTCACTAATCGTCATGCCCGAGTCGAAGTCCAAAGCGACGCCGGTCATTCCTACATATGTTGATCCGTGTCGCGTGCCATTCCAAACATTAGTCGAGTAGTTTCTGGACTTCAATACTTCCTTCAACGACTCGATGTCTGTTGAATTCAGCTCGCGCTCGTCAAACTGGTTGATCATCCCAGCGCGGTCTTTTGCCGCAATGGTCTGCTTTGACACGGACAGGCGAATTGTAAAATTGTTATTATTGTTATTGTTGTTGTTATCGTTCGATAAATCTATTTCCGCGTTTTGTTCCATATGAATCTGAATCCTTCAATTTGAATATGATGTTCTTGACTTGTCGCTGTGCAGCGGCAAAGTCCTGGATCGCTACCAGTTCCGTATTCTGGTAGAATCCGTCTTCGATGCGGCGAACCAATTCATTGTCTTCAAATTTGAAGACGACTTCGCCACGGCTGTTTGTATAGTAGCCTTGCATCGGTTGCTTACGCGCAATCAAAAGCGCGCATAATAGTTGTTCTCTCGTTTCCATGTTCTTCTCCGAATCTGTTTATTGCGTAGTTGTGGTTGCGTCTTCTAGTTGTTTGCTGATGATTTCAATGACTTCGTGATGTTCGATATGATATCTGTTGCCGTCGTGATAGCCGGTTTTCGTTTCTTTACAGTCAATCATGCGCATGATGTGGTAAGCAAGCATTGCCTGGGCGTCAAAGTAGGCGATACGCAACTTCATCGACGGAAAGCTACTGGGAATTTTCTTTGTAGCTTTGGATCCATCGTTATCACATTCAATATCAACGTGCTGATGCGTTGCTGCCGCTTCCGACTTTGCTCCGTCGCTGAATATGAAACTGTCGGCAATAAAGTGGTCAACAAGTTTGCGCATCAATTTGACCTTGGCTTTGTCCGTTCCAACCAAGTGCAAGTCGATGGCATTGTCAACAATGTCATATAGTGGTATAGTAAGCATCCAAGCCGTCGCATAGATGCTGTCCTGATGTTTGGCAGGAAGCCTTTTTGCCAGCTGTTTACTTAGTGTCGCCAAGCTTGGGCACAGGTCCGCGTTCATGAATGCTTCGTCGTTGATCTTGGGGCGGTCATCGTAAGCCTTCCGTGCCAGATACGGGCATTCGTATGGCGAAACCAAGCGGATTCCGTCAGCCTTTACGGCAACAACATCACGGGACTTCGTCGGTAGATCCATGTAAATCGTTTTATTTGTATGGACTGTTGCGATGTGATTCGGTTTTGCGAATCTTATAATTCTTGTATGCATATCTGCTCCTTGAATTCGAGTTAAAAAGAAACGGGTTGAGCACATGGGCCCAACCCGCAAATTCACACCAAGAGCGTCCTAGTTGTGCTAGGAGTTAATTCTTTATTTGAATGTAAATTTGCATGATTGGTTAATAGCAGAATGTGTGAATGTCATGAAGCAAAAATGCTGAACCGAAGCCCAGCACAAGAATATCCGGCGACCTGTTTGGACGCTACATTTAGGATGATTTTTTGTGCTGGATCTTCTTCATATCGGGAATGTCAGAATTGGGAAATTTCAGATATCGGACGGGAAATATTTCATCGGATAGCGGGTCGGATAACACCCGCCCCTGATATAGTATACGCAAAACAGGGTCGTTTGTCAAGGGCAAAAATGCCCTAAAATGCGAGAAAATAATTAAAGAATTACTATTGTTATTTGCTGCTTCGTAAGCATATGATAATGGAGAACATCGAAAAATAGTGTTTTTCAATTTTTCTTTGCGTTCGAATTATTTTGTTTGTCGGAAACCGATTTTTCTGCTCCACGCATTAGGTTTCGCCGATTTTCGAAAACTCCGAACCGTAATTTGTTTTCGAAAGAATCGAACCCAGTAATTATCATCAGTTCGCAAAAATAATTCTGAACGACAGAATGCCAAATTGCCAATTTGCAATTTTGGAATCGTCCAAGCTAAAAGAAACCCCGGGCGTTCCCAGGGTTTTGGGAAATTAGATTTCCCACCGATCCTTCCGCAGCCCGCTGGAATGCCCGACCCAGTAGTCATTCGCGTCGAGCAACATTCGGTACATGCCGGAATGTCCGTCCACAATGAACAGCAAGCTGAACGTTGTGCTTAGATCCAGCTCTTCACCGAAGTCGGATTCATCTTCGCATTCATCGATGTAGTCGCGTGCTTCGTCTGCGTCGACTTCCTTCATCTGCATGACGCCTTTGACCAGCAGATCCTGGTAAGTCTCCGTCAGCATTTCGTGGTCGGGGTACTCCTTGAACTGGACCACGGCTCCGAGCAAGCAATTCTCGTCATCATACCAAAAGCCGTCTTCGTCCTTCTCGACGTGGTAGGCAAAGTGCTTTTCGATCTGTGCGTCTTTGACGATCCGGTATTCGGGTGCGAACGTTTTTTCGCGGTCTGACATGTCTTGTCTCCTGTTGGCAAATAAGAGGGGTAGCTGCTATGTCCTCTTATGCCAGAAAACCCGGTGACGCTGCAACGCCTCAAAAGTGCGTGTTCAGGAATCAGCCAAGCAAGTTCGGTTTCCTCAGGAAATCATCGCAGCAGGCGCTCGTCGTTTCAACGACCAGTTTCCAAAACGGTGGTAGCATCGAAAATCTTGTTACTTTCGACCACAATCGGCAAGGCGATCATAAAGCTATATAAAATCAAAGTCTTAAAACAAAAGATAGGATCTGATATCAGGCGAACGGACGAGGTTCCCGCAGAGGAGTCATCTGTAGGGCCACGGCTGTGTCAAAAGGAGAGAGAACACGAGCGAAGAAATCGATCATGACCATTTTCGTAGAAAAAGAACTACTTAAGGCTGCCGTTGGTCAGTACGACAGACGTCAACGTGATTTACCTAACAGGCAAAGTTGCGCGTGAATAATAAATGCGCAAATTACTGTTATGAACTAACTTCGCCGGGGAAAATAACTTGATTATTTGTGATTTTTTAAGCACATTAGCTAACTTGAATTACTTTGCGCTTATGCGCCAGTGACACAGCGGTCGTCCGGAGTCATGGGCAGTCCGCGCTGGAAGACAGAGTGCAATGTGGGGGTGGCAGTCAGTAGATGAGAAACGCTTTAACCATTACAACTACGTAAATCGCAGTTCCACCGTGCGCACTCATCGGTAACCGATCGAGGACGCAGAAAGCAAACTTCCCGAGGACAATTGCATGGGTATTCTAACGGGTTGCACACCAAGACCAGAAATCCTGAAGGGTGATCTTAACGATTCCATATTTGCCGCAGATTTCGGTACCCTTGTCGCGGGCAACGCCGATCCAGTATATGGTGTTGCAAAGACTTTCTTTGCCAATACACATCCCGCCACTCAACTGAAGAAAGTCGTAGAAGTCGTGTTTGAGCGGCTTGCTAGTCCACAAGAGTCTGGTGCCGTCGTTGCACTTAGCACGGGCTTCGGTGGTGGAAAAACTCATACGCTGATGGCGTTGTACCACTTGGCTGAAAATATTGCGGACATATCACTTGGAACGGAGTTGCTGCCAGCCGCGGGTCGACCTAAGAAGGTCAAGGTGATTGCAATCGACGCAGGGAAAGCAGGATCGCATGAATTCTCCGCGCACGGAAAGATATCGGTCAAGAGCCTTTGGGGCGAAGTCTTCTACCAAATGGGAGAAGCGGCCGCACTAAAGACTCTTGGACCAGCAGATGATCCTGAAGGATCGCCAAGTGAAGCGCAGATTGAATCAGTCTTCCCAAAGGGACCAACGCTTATTCTGCTTGATGAATTAGTCATTTACATGGCAAAGCTATCGAGTCGAGGTCAAGGCAATCTGCTCGGATTCGTCAATTCTTTGGCCGCAATTGTAGCACGACACCCGCAGACTGTCATGATCATTACCGATCCAGCGGGGCAAGCGGCCTATCAGCAAGAGACCGATGAATTGAAACGCATGGCATTAAACTCGGCAGCCGTGAAACTTGATGAAGTTGTCGGGCGTCGCGCGAGCGAATTCGATCCAATCGGTGACGAATCAGCGCAAGTCATTGTACGCAGACTGCTGACGAAAGTTGATCATGTGGCGGCGCAACAAGCGTCAGCTGCCTATCACAACCTTTACCAGCGCGTCGCCAAAGATCATCCGAACCTACTTCCGAATAACTCGATCAATAAGGCCTACGCAGAGCGCATCGTCGCCTCCTACCCATTTCATCCACGCCTGTTGGACACGGCGCAAGATCGTCTTGGCGCATTGCAAGATTTTCAGAAGAGCAGGGGCGTACTTCGTCTGTTTGCAAGGATTCTGCGGGATGTGTGGGAAGCGCAGACCGATTATGACGTCATCGGGGCGGGCGAAATCAACTGGTCGAGTCCGCGAATTCAAGCCGATTTGCTGCATAGATTGAACAAGGACAATTTCCGAGCAGCTGTGACCGCTGACGTTGAATCGCATGCAGGAGATTTGGATGGAGGCGCGCCACGCGGTATTCATCGGCGAGTAGCATCAGCATTATTGCTTGAAAGTTTGCCGCTTCAGAACAGTAGTGGCCTGGATCCAGCAGAGGCGACACTAGCAGTGTTGCGCCTCGATGAGGCTGGAGTAGAACCGTCGGAAGCGATGGAACGTCTTGTGGGCTGCTGTTGGCACACGTATCCGATGGCAAGCGGACGCGGTTGGCAGTTCCGCTTCGATCCGAACATCTACAAGCAGATCGAAGAGAGAAAATCACAGATTCCTATCGAGGATGCGCGCAAGCGTTTGGAAGCGGAAGTCCAGTCCTATTTCACGGGCCCAACATTCCGAGTTACCCCGTGGCCAACTTCAGCGCGAACGGTAAGAGAGCTTCCCGACTTACAGCTTGTTCTTTGCGACAACGAAAAGACAGCGCACTGGGTATGTGCAAACAGTGATGACTCTACGCCCGAAGCTCCAATGCCTCGGAGTTTCATCAACGCGGTAGTGGCAGTTGCACCGACTTCATCGCGATTAAACAATGCCATTGAACGAGCGCAACGCCTGTTAGCAGCTGAAACGATAGAAAGAGAGAATCGGTCTGGCGAACATGCCGCTTTGGTACGTCAGCAGATGGTGCGTATTCTTCCGGAGCTAAAGAAACACTTCCGAATCGAATCCGTGCGAGCCTTCGATACGTTGGTTTTTGCCGGCGGAACAACAAAGAAGCTAACGGAGAAAAACCAAGTTCCGGATGAATTAGTTCTACAAGAGCGCCCGCACGGCCAGAAAAACATCATGGATTTTCTGGAAGTCAGCAAACTGATCTACTCCACATCGGCTACGATGGACGTAGACAAGTTCATGCGCGATGTACTGCCAGGCACAACTCCGTTGATGGACAATCCGGAGGTATTCACGGCTAAAGCTGTGCATGAGCGTTTTCTATCGGTACGCGGACTACAATTGCTGCGGGACGGCGGCATTGTGCGGCAGACGATTCTGAAAGCCGTTGACGAGGGCAAGCTATTGGTCAAAGTTCAGGATGGCCGCGTGTTTGACAAGGAAGGCTGCGTGGAAGGACTGGAAGGACAGCGTCGGCGAATCGCCGGCTCCATTTCCTCCATTCCGCTTGACGACACAGTGCTGGTCACGCGTGGCGTCGGTAAGACGGCAGAAATCTGGTTGAAGGTCGACCCAGAGGGGCAGGAAGAGGGACCAAGAAAGCCGCTTCGTAAAAAGGAAGGCCGGATTGCTGTTCGCGGTTGGGATCAAGCAGTGGAAAGTGCAGCGACCAGACCTTTGGTTCAACTGCGACTGAAAGCGACTACTCCGTCTGCGGCACAGCAGCTTATCCCGATGGCACAGCCGTTATCGGCAAATGCGCTATCGATGGAAGTTAGCCTTTCCGGTGAAGTGAAAGACGGTGGCACAGTCAATCTTATTGTTAGCGGGATTCATGCCACACACCAAATGAAACCACTTGAGATTGCCCAAAAATTGCACACATCCTTGAAGGAAGGATGCGATTTTCAAGCGGATCTGTTGATGGAATTTGGAGCAGCCGGCCGTGCGGGACTTGCAGAACAACTAAAGGAGATCGCGGACAAAGCGCCAAACGACATCTCTCCTGAAGCGTTGTTTGAGGAACCGACAGGAACTAAGTCATGACCATAAGAAACGCATCATTCGCGCTGCGTATCGTCCACCGGCGGGCAGGCGACGCAGCCATACTATATCGAAGAACGCTTAACCAGCGTCAGCAGGAACGGCTGACCAAGATTGCGCCAATATCTCCGCTTGCTTTCGCCGCGGGATTTGGTTTGTTGCGATCTGCGGGCCGCGCAAACGGTATAACTAAGCTGGCACCGGGTCCATTTCATCCGCTTGACCCGGATTGGGGTGCGCGTGTGGCTTGCTATGCTTTGGTGGCGGCAGGATTGCGTAATCCGGATCGCCTGCATCGAGCGGCAGAAGAGCTTCGTAATGCAGATGGTTCGGAAGCAGCCTGGTGGTTTGGATTAATGACCAGCAGAAACGGAAAACGCGCTATTCGAGCGTTGCGAATCTTAGTAGAGGCCGTCAAGTGAAAAAACCACCTCGGGTCTTGATTGAAGAGTGGCTTCCGGCGACGGCGATCGGCGTGGAGTGCATTAGAGAACGATCCACAGGCCAGCAGCCACCAGATAAAAGATTTCATGTCTGGTGGGCGCGCCGACCCTTAACTGTATCGCGGGCAGCGGTTCTAGGGTCCATTCTTCCGGCGACATTTCCGAAGGATGTGTTTGAGAAATTGCTGGGTTTTTGGGGGAGCTCACGTCAGCTGCATGACGCACAGCGAAGTCTTGATTATGCGCGACTTCATAGCAGACCAATTGACAATCCACATGGCCAGAGGGCGTTCAAGAATCGTATTCCTACGCCACAACTTGATAAGATGCGATCAGAAGCAAAAATGCTTTGGGGATCTGAAGTTCGGATAATGGACCCCATGGCGGGCGGAGGATCGATTCCACTCGAAGGTGTTAGACTTGGGCTTAGTGTGTTGGCGAACGAGTACAATCCGGTAGCGTGTTCGGTCCTTGAAGCAACCCTGGACTATCCTTTTCGTTACGGAGAATTACTCGCCTACAAAGCGCGTGTGTGGGGAGAACAACTTAGAAAGCGATTTGTTGAACGCGTGGAAGAATTCTTCCCGCAGCAAGGTAATATCCCGCCACATTGTTATATCTTCGCGCGGACCGTACCGTGTCCAGACACCCAACATCCTACGCCACTTATTCCGGATTGGCATTTGCTGAAACCCAAAACAGGCAGGCGAGTAGTTGCCGAACCGATCCATGTGAATCCTGAAAGCGGAACATGGAGTATTAGGACACGTGATATCGGTAAACGGGCAGGAGAGCTGCGGGAGGCTCCATTGCCAACATATTCAGGTGGCAAGGGCATTTCATTGTTCACTGGAAATCCCATTTCGTCCGATTACATCAAAGCAAAGGCGCAATCTGGAGAAATGGAAAGCGTTCTTTATGCCATTGCCTATAAGACGCCACAGGGCTTAGAGTTCTTTCCACCGGAGAAGGCCGATCTTGAGGCCCTGGATGCAGCAAAGCTTAAGATGAATCGCTTGCGAGCTGATTGGGAGCGAAAGAACATCATCCCGGCAGAAGACATTCCACAAGGTGATAAAACCGGCGAGCCAATGGCGCGGGGAATCTACCGCTGGGCGGACATGTTCTCGCCACGCCAATTGTTTTGCATGGGAACATTGGTCGATGAACTTCAGAAGCTTCGCTCAGAGGTTATCAAGGAGGAAGGCAAGGAGCTGGGCGAAGCGATTGTGCACTTGCTGGCACTTGCAATGGACAAATATGCAGATTACAATAACCTCCTAAATACATGGGAAAGCAGCCGAGGAATTGCAAAACATCTATTTCAACGTCACGATTTTGCATTTAAAGCGACGTATGCAGAAATGGCACCTTGTCAAGCGGGTTCAGGATTGGCATGGGTCGTAGACAATGTAACGTCGGCGTATGAGGATCTGGTCAAGCTAGACAATAGAGTAACTGATTCGAGTGTCAATCTCTCTAATGGATCTTCTGCTAATCTAAGTTTAGTTGAAGATGGAAGCATAACGGCTGTCGTTGTGGATCCTCCGTATGACGACAACGTTCAGTATTCCGAGCTGGCGAATTTCTTCTATGTCTGGTTGAAACGAACGCAAGGACACCGGCGACCAGAATGGTTTTCGACCTACCTTTGTGACCATAGTCAGGAAGCTGTCGTAAACGTATCGCGCCATCTGGAAAGCGCGACTACCAACGGGAAAAAGCGCGAGCGTGGCGAGACCGCTGCCGCCCGTGAAAAGGCACGGACGTTCTACCGCACCTTGATGACGGATACCTTCAAAGAATGCCGCCGGGTGTTGCGAGACGACGGCGTATTGACGGTGATGTTTACCCACAAAAAACAGGAAGCTTGGGAAGCGCTGTTCACGTCACTGATTAACGCTGGCTTTACTATTACGGCCACATGGCCAGTGAAGACGGAAAGTGAGCACAGTCTCCATCAAGCGAAAAAGAACGCGGCGCAGAGCACGGTGCTTCTGGTCGCCCGCAAGCGTCCAACCGGAGCGGGCAAGGGCTACTACGACAGCGCCATGAAGGAAGCGATCCGCAAGAAGGCGCAGGAAAAAGCAGCACAGCTTGCGAACGAGGGACTGAATCGCGTTGACCAGTTAGTCGGATCCTTTGGACCGGCAATGGAAGTGTACAGCCAGTTCGACGAGGTCGTGACGGATACGGGGGAACACGTCGGAGTGGATCAGGCGATTGATGAAGCTTCCGAAGCTGTTAGCAAGTGGCGAATTGACCAGTTGGCCGGACAAGGTTTGGAAGGAGTTGAACCGGAAGGCCAATTTGAATTGCTTTGCTGGGACGTTCTGGGTGCAGCCGAGTTTCGATTCAATGAAGCACACTTGCTGGGTAAAGCGGTCGGCATGGATGTGGACCAGCTAATTGTCGCGGGACTTGTGACCAAGGTAGGTGACAAGATACACATTCTGTCCGCCCAAGATCGCCGACGTGAACGAGCGCTGGAACCGGATGAAGCGACCGAGACTTTATTTGGCCCTGTGACGATTTCCAAGCGACGGACAAAGAAAGATGCGTTGAAGGTCCACCCCAATGATCCGCAATTCCGTACCGCACTGGACGCATGCCATGCTTTGGCTTTGCAGTACATCGAAGCGAAAGACCCGTCCTCAAGCATTGGCGCTGCGAAAGCGTTGATGCGCAAACAAGGATGGAATGCGGAATCAACCGTCGCAAAACTAATGGTTGCTTTGGTCAATGCGGCGCCTGACGCCGTGAAGTTCCCCAAGAAGAAGCAGAAGACTGCGGCCGATATGTTTCCGGAATTTAGTGCTTGGCACGCGATGTTGAATCCGCTTTTTGGTATTGAACCGCCGGACTGGGCAGAGCCGCCACCACCATTGGAATTGGCGTTGGACCACGAAGACGAGGACGAGGAAGAAGAATCTGAAGAAACTGGGGACGAAGAATGAGTAGCATGCGGGACCGTCGTTGGAAGCGTTTCTTCCATGCTCCAGATCCTGAACTACTAAGCGACTTGTATGTTCCGGCACTGTCTATGGCAGTTAAATACGACCGCTGCTGTGCCTATTTCTCGAGTTCAGCATTGTCTGCCGCTGCTCGCGGGTTTGGAAAGTTAATCGAACGGCTTGAATCCATGGGCACCAGCGCTCCTCGTCCGGCTGTGCGTCTGATCGTGAATGAAGAACTGTCACGTGACGACGTACAGGCACTTACTGAAACCGGTGATCTATCAAAGCTCGAGGAGCAGCTAAAGAAACGATTCAAGACACCATCCGACGCGTTATCCCGCAATCGTCTTGGGATGCTGGCCTGGCTATACAAGAAGGGATTGTTGGACATTCGCGTGGGGATCATGCGAACAGGCGAAGGAATTGTACACGGGAAGTCCGGAATTGCCACAGATGAAAATGGTGATTCCATCGTCTTTGCCGGTAGCAGCAATGAATCCGCCAAAGCGCTGCTGCATAATTACGAGCACATTGAAGTTTCCGGATCGTGGGAGGACCATGCGCGGTACGACTTTTATCGCTCCGAATTCGACAAGCTATGGTCGGATCATCACGCTGATGTCTTTACGGTAACGCTGCCTGAAGCTCTTCGACAGCAACTGATCAAGTTTGCTCCGAAGGAAGCTCCGACCTTCGAGCCAAGCAACCAAGTTGCCCGGCAGAAGGCAGCTATGGTCTGGCGTTTCATCGCAGAAGCGCCATTCTTGGAAAATGGACATCTCGCCTGCGACGCGACAGCGTTGGTCTCCATGTGGCCACATCAACGAGCGGTGGTAGATGAAGTTGCTAACGCCTGGCCAGATGGACGGTTGTTGTGTGACGAAGTTGGTATGGGAAAGACCGTCGAAGCCATTATGGTCTTACGACGCTTGATGGCAGGACGGGGCGTCAAGAGAGTATTAGTCTTGCTACCCAAAGGGCTCCTGGAGCAGTGGCAGACGGAACTCCGTGAAAAAGGGGGACTGCTTTTCCCGCGGATGGTGTCTTCCGACAGAGTAATCTGGCCAAACGGGAAAGAACAACGCTTCGCTGGTTTTGTTGACATGCTTAACCATTGCGACCAACTGCTTGTCAGCCGCGAATATGCCCGCACGGAAAACAACGCGCCGTTGGTACTATCGGCGGAGCCGTGGGACCTTGTAATCCTCGATGAAGCGCATGCCGCCCGAAGAGCTGAACCAAAAGAGGAATTGTTCAACCATGGAACACTTCTTCTCAATCTACTCCGCCAGCTTCAAATGCGACAACGTGCACGAGGGTTCTTGCTCCTCAGCGCCACGCCGATGCAAACGAACCCATGGGAACCGTGGGACCTGCTTAGTGTTTTGGGCGAAGGTGGAAAGTGGTTAGCTGATTTTCAGGGAATTCGCGATTACTACACCGCTCTTTCCTGTCTGAAAAGTGGGGCCTGCAATTTGCCGACAGCCCGCAAGGCCGCCAGACTGATCGCTGATGATCCCTCCTTCCCAAATCGTCCTGACGGCAGACCTGCCGGTGATGACGTGATGGAGATTGCTCGTTACATTGCCTCTGCGAATCGAGATCAAAGGCCACAAGTAGCATCGTGGTTACGTCAGGGATCGCCGCTTGCGCGTCGAATGCACAGGAACACCAGGCATACTTTGCACAAGTACCATGAGATGGGAATGCTCGACCGAGAACCACCGGTTCGAAGGGTACACGATGAATCCTTTGACTACGACACACGAGCAGAGCGAAAAGTATATGAATCTATTACCAGCTACATTGACCGTAGATGGCAGGAGTTGGAGCGGAGCGGCAAAGGGTTTGTGATGACGATTTATCGTCGCCGGGCTTCAAGTTCACCTTATGCTCTTCAGCGAAGTCTCGAACGACGAGCGGAAGCATTAAGGAAGATCGTTGATAGTCGAGCCGCAGACCAATACGATGTCGAAGATGAGGCACCAGAGGACTTTGTTGCAGACGAATTGCCGGATGACGAAGTACCTGGAGCCAAGTCCCTGGCGCTGCCGGATGACATTTCGCGGGCGGCAGCGGAGTTGAATGAGATAAACTCGCTCCTTGATCAGCTCAGAACATTAGGCGGCATAGATACAAAGCGCGATCGCTTCTTTCAACAACTTAGAAGCATCGCGGACGATGGACGGGCAGTTCTAGTGTTCACGGAATATAGCGACACAATGAACTATATCCGTGACAATTTGGTGTCACACTTTGGAAGAACTCTTGGCTGCTATTCCGGGAAAGGCGGACAGTTATGGAATGGTGAGTCTTGGGAGGACGTGTCCAAGGATAAGATTACCGACGCTTTATTCAAAGGTGAACTGAAAGTCCTGGTTTGCACCGATGCCGCAAGCGAAGGATTGAATCTTCAAGCGGCGGCGGCAGTGATCAATTATGATCTACCGTGGAATCCCAGTAAAGTCGAACAGCGAATTGGCCGTGTGGACCGTATTGGGCAAAAGTGTTCGGACGTGCGCGTTGTTAACATGTTTCTAAAGAAGAGTGTGGATGATAGAGTTTACACAATGTTAAGAGAACGATGTGGTCTTTTCGAGCGCTTCGTCGGTCGTATGCAGCCTGTCCTGGCACTTGCCAAGAAGCTGCTACTAAATGATTCTGGTGAAGTCAGCGCGTTAAACGCCGATATTGACAATATTCAAAACGACATCTTAACTGAAGAAGCTTATCTCGAAAGCGATGCACATCATGGGGACGGCCAAGACTCTGTGTTGGACAATGCCGATATCAAAGCTGCGCTGAGATATCTATCCAAAGACACGGGAGTGGAGGCCGTCTACGATAAGCGAAACCAATGCTGGAATATCTCTGGCTCTGGCATACAGAAACGTCGCTGTGCAGTTGATCCGGAGTCTCTAGAGAAGAATTCAAAGCTGGAGCCACTTACCCCACTTAGTCAAGATCTAGTACATCAACTTGCGGACTCCCTGTCCGCAAGTCAAGAAGTGATTCCTCTTGTTGTTGGAAGTTGCCGCGTTGGGGCGTTTCGTGTAAGCAAAATGTTCTGGATTTCCGATGGACTGCCAGTTCCGATTGAAAGCTTGAACGATTTAACTTCATGCATTGACAAATGGGATGGTGATGCACCCGATCCTGCAAAGTGGCTTGAGGTTATGAGACGAGCTGAGGGTGATTCAAGACGCACAACGAACGGAATGGTTGCATCAGCAGTAAATGCGCAGCAGCAGTCTATTCGCAGGCAGAATACCAGTGCGCGGGAAAGGCTAAAACAGGAACTTGGGCGCTTTCTGGTGTCCGTAGACGGGAATGGATTAGATCTAAACGCGGTCATCGACGACTGGTTACAAAGAAGGATTCCGTTGAGCCAGAAGCTGAGTAAGAGTCTAGACAAACTTGGTGGCGAGTACCCAGAGTGGACAGATGAAGACTTCTGGCAGCTTGAGCAGTTCGGAAAACAGGTCACGGAGAATCAACGGACGAGCAGAAGAGCAGGGAAAGAGATTGACGCTGCACTTGCGGATCCTAGATGGTAATCACGCATTGGCAACGCCTCACTCGTTGCGCTGAATTTGGGTCTATTTTACTGTTTGCAAACTCTTGATACCACTGCTGTTGCTTTATCTAGTGTGGATAGTTAGCAATGCAACCCAACAAGGTTCTTATATAGAATTTCAAGCTCCTCGCTGACTTACGTATTGTGCGCCCGATAAATATCACGCTGCTTTTGCGTGGTTATGCAGAGGACAAATCCCACTCCTAGACACGCCTTTACCATGGAATGGCTCGGGACCTGCAAAATGTCACAGAAGTTGTGCACGACTGAGATATAGCGGTTCAACTTAATTATTGAATCAGAGTCAGTACGTCGTTTGTTTCAAATTGAACGACGAAACACCGACCTTTAGCAAAACGGTCCTTTTCCAGTGGACCAGAATTTCGGTTTATCTTGCAACTGTCCATCGATGCGAAACGAGAAAATGTTCACAGATCAAACGCTTGCCAAAGTGCTCGAGATTCTTCACGAAAACGGTGGGAGCTTGCCACGCGAAGAGCTATTTTGCAGTATAGTCGCCGATTTACGCCAGGACGTCACATTAGATCTGTTTGTTCAGAACCTGCTTGAGGCCGCAGGTGCAGATGAGCAACGGCTTATGGGCATGGATCACTCAACTGACGCTATCATGATTACGTCAGCGGGGCGTGATTATCTAGAAGAATTCTCCCGTGGTCTCGGTATCGACGAGGAAACACTTGAATCATCGACGGCATCAGCTCCACCAGCTCCATCGGCACCAGTAGACTCCTCAGCACCATACGATACAATGACGGTAACTGTGGATCAGTTCATGTTCACTGTCTTTCAAATAATGAGAAAGATCGAAATGAACGAAATTGATCTACAGCCCGATTTTCAGCGCCATTTGGTGTGGGACGAAATTCGACAATGCAGACTTATCGAGTCCATTCTGATCAGGATCCCCTTGCCAGCGTTTTATCTGGATGCATTGGATGAATCGCGTTGGGTTGTCGTGGATGGCCTTCAGCGTCTTCATACGCTTGATCGCTTCTATAATAAAAACGACCTTAAGCTACACGATTTGGAATTTCTGCAGCAATTAAATGGAATGTCTTTTTCCGACCTCCCACGGACATATCAACGCCTTATAGAAGATGAAACCCGTCTGAACTTCTACATTATCAAACCCGACACGTCGCCCAATGTTAAGTTCACGGTGTTCCGTCGAATCAACACAGGCGGAATGATACTGACAGCTCAAGAGATAAGGCATTCACTATTCCAAGGTAAGGCCACAAGACTCCTTCAAGTATTAGCAGACAGCGATGAGTTCTTGCGGGCAACCGCAAGCTCGATAAATACAAAGCGGATGGATGACCGAGAATGTGTACTTCGATTCTTGGCTTTTTATCGCTCCTCGCCTGAGAGCTATAATAAGAACGACCTCGACCTTTTCTTGAGTAATCAGATGAGCGAATTGAATGCGCTTTCTGAGTCAGAGATTCACCAATTGGATGCTGTCTTTCGCGACTCAATGCTTAAGGCTTTTTCTCTTTTTGGTGACAAAGCCTTCCGCAAGTTATTCAGCCTAAATGGACGGAGGTCACCGATCAACAAGAGTCTGTTTGAAACCTGGAGTGTTTGCCTCGCGCCAGTACCTCAAGAGCAGTTGCTAACCTCGAAAGACCGAATTATTGCTGCTTTTATGCAGCTGATGAACGTCGATCCCCACTTCGTGAAATCGATATCTGTTGGGACTGGGAATATGTCTAGTGTCAAGATGCGATTCGGGGCGGTAGAAAAGCTTCTTAGGGAGAACTTGTTGTGATAAGAGAATTACGAATCCAAAACTTCAAATGCTTCGAAGACGATACTGTCCACTTTGGGAACATTACCCTGTTGGTTGGGGAGAATGGGACAGGAAAATCTTCTGTTATTCAGTCGCTGCTTTTGCTGAAACAATCTGACGATTCAGGACAACTCCGAAAGGGTGTCCTCCAACTGAACGGGGTGCTCTCTCATTTAGGAACGGCTGTGGATGTACTCCGTGGAAAGAGCCAGAGTGATACCGTCGTGTTTGACGTCTCATTCGAAGATGGAAGGAAAGTAGCTTTTCGCTTCAAATACCCAAAAGGAAAGCCAGACGATTATTTCCTGCATTCAAAAGAACATCATCTTGCCTTCGATCACTCGTTATTGTATCTAAGTGCTGAGCGTGAAGGACCTAGACTAACGTACCCTATGTCGCAACAAGGAGGGGGAACTTACGACGTTGGGATACACGGTGAGTTCAGCATGAGTACGTTGTCGTCTAACGGTCACGAGCCCACACCTAATAGACATTTGTCGAGGATTGCAGACGGAACGAATCAGGCGCTTCTCTACCAGGCGAATTACTGGCTGCAGAACATAATTGGTGATGTTGAGTGCGAAGTAGAGAGCATTGTAAAGGCCGATCAAGTGAGGATTGGCATCAGAGCGATGAATGATAGTAGTTTCCGTCGAGCCTCTAACGTGGGCTTCGGAATAACATATGTACTACCAATCGTTGTCGGTGCTCTGGTTTCCACACAGGGATCGATACTTATAGTGGAGAATCCAGAGGCGCATCTTCATCCTCGCGGTCAGTCAGTGATCGGTTACTTTTTGGCTCATGTCGCAGCCAGCGGCGTGCAGGTTATCGTTGAATCGCACAGCGATCATGTTCTCAACGGAATGAGAAAGGCTGTCGTGGATCAAGTGGTCGAGCCAAACAACGTATCGATTCAATTCTTCATCACACCTAAAATGGATAAAGACAAACGCATAATCACGATAAATCTGGACGAGAAGGGCAGAATCGACAAGTGGCCAGATGGCTTCTTCGACCAAATCACCAATGATCTTGAGCATCTCATATGAACCGTGTGGCTGTTTTGAACGAACTATCTTGTGTGCAGCAAGCACATAATAGCTGGGACGTAACGGATCTTGTTGTTCAATTGCTGCAAGTTGTGCGGGACCTCCGGCCTGTGTTGATGGATTCTAATCCGGTGGCCCACAGCCGAATATGGACTTCGTCACTAGCGGCAGGCACGACACTTTACGATTGGGTTGTCGACAAACGGACAGACAATAAGGACATTCGCCTCGAGCTTCTAAGGTTGTTGACTGCGGCACCGGAAATCAAAACAATGTTCGGTCTGCCCAAGCTGAGATGTGAAGTCGACGGCACCGAGGTCTCAGACTCGGGAGTGGAGGGCGCCACGATTGGAAAGATGGAGAGAAATTGGGAAAGCATGCTGCTCAGTTTCGCGGACGCACCGACTTACAGTACCAGTCCAATTAGTGTTCACATTATCAATGGCGAACAAGAAGAGCACCTTGATCTCGACAATTTGACTGCAGCATCTCAGGTGTCAAGCTACCGACGGGTTTATGAAGCTAGTCCAAAGCATATAGACCACGACAATGAGAATAGTTTTGTGTCGCCGATGGATCTTAACGCTTCAGACGCCCAAGCGGTACTAGACCGTGGGATTAGGTATGGGCGAAAGATTATTGGAAAACACGACGGACGATACTACATATTCATGTGTCACCTCGGAATGTCGTTTCACGGGTATCGCGCGAAATCGCATGAGATCCCTTGGGAAATCCGACGAAAGTTCGATTGAAGAAGGCGTAGCCAGAAATCGCGTGCGGAACGCGTCCTCGATTGTCTACCCACGAGATGGTGGACCCGAGAAACGCTGAACGGCAAGCATGTAATATGCAGAGAAACAAGAGAACCCTGCGATGAATACGTGACAGGGCTTTCAATTCATCTAAATCAAAAAGCTTTCCGTCAACGCATTTGGCGCAAAAGGATCAGGAGTACAGTGGTTTGGTTTGGCGATGTGAGTTCATTTGGTCTGACACAGTTTCGAAATCCGCGCAACAAACGGACGGTAGAAAAGAACCAAACTATCCAAGCGCCCAGCCTAATCCATGACCCGGGCTAAGCGAGAGCCACTGGACCTCTTTGGGAAACATTTGCAAAACCGCGCTTGGCCCCACCCAGAGCGATCTCGCTGTCCAGCTGTTGTTTCCAATTCTTGCTAAATCCATGCGGTCCGAAACAGTGCAATCTCGATTCCACAGATGCACTTTGATGTGAATTGTGATAAAACAGAGAGTACAACACGGACCTTTGCCGGGTACTTGCACTTGTCGAAAGATCTTCTTAGATTGATGCCTGCACGATAGTTGCGTCATTGAAGACGCAGTTTGACAAGCGCACGTTGCGCACTACTTAAAAAACCGCGCCGCTGGGTACTCACCCGACGGCACCTAGTCAAGACTTGACGGCTCTTCCTAACTGGAAGCGCTGGCAGGTCTTTTTTTTTGCGCAAATTCTGGGTAAGCGTAGAAAAGCACATAAACAATTTACACGGCGACCCGGACGCCGGACATATAGGATCCAAAATGTATTTACCAGACACACATCATAACGTGGAGCATGTACGAGGTCGCTGGCTTGCGTCGCTTGAACGATACGCGGATGCTCGTAAGCGATATCCGGACTTGTCCGATTCGGAGTTCGAGAGATTGGCTCGAGAATTTCGATCATTGATCACGGTTGGCAAACAGGCCGATCTCTTCATCGATGTTCTTTCCTTCGAAGCCTTGTACCAGAATGAACTGGCAAAGAAGGTAGAGGCCGAACCATTGCCGGAATTGACGCTCTTTGCTGGGCAGGCTCAGGTAAGACTTCTACAAGAAAGCATTCGTCAGACGCGCTCACAGAGGCATAGATTGATGGGCCAAATCGCTTGGTTTGACCACGGATGCGAGATGCATGATTTGCACACAGGGACATTGGACACGGTGGACAACTACAACCGGCGTGAAGTGGTTGATCGAGTAAAAGCCAACGACATCAAGGTTGCCGAGTTGGAAGAGGAGCTGGATTCTCTAGTTGCTCTCTACAGCGTGGAAGGAGCCGCCGAAATCACGTCGGAAGTAATGGAAAAGTACAGTATTACCAAGTCGAAAAAACGGCGCAAATTCTGAGGAGGAAGGTATCGGGTGCGTGGCTGTTGAAAGCAAAACGATGGTCATGCACCCGAGCGCCATTCCTATCCAGTATTCAATCAACTTCGATTGTTATGTCTTTCTCTATTGACCCAAAAAGATTTCAGAAGTTTTTCAATGTCGTGCCCGACTATGTTGCGCTGTCGCCGGGGATTTTGTTTCGAGTACAAGGGGCTGCAGAGTTTGGTGGGCTATTGAGCAATCATGTCACGGGACTTCGTCGTGTCGCGATTTTTCCAATGCAAGTCGACGGGACGACTCCGCTGGCCGTTATTCGATTCCGTCAATCAGACGACAATTCAAACACCTCGCCATTGAACCAGGCCCTCTCTGTCAACCGTGTCCTGCATAACGGATTGCCGACCTTGACCGACGAAGGTCCCGAATCTCGCATTACAGCAAAGTTTAAGGAGTGGCAGATACCGACTTATGTCGAGCTCACGGGAGTATCGGGGCAAGAAGAGGTTAATCTCTGGCTATTGTTCAAATCTCCACGCCCAGCCGCCGAGGTATGGCTAACGCTGTCGTCACTTCTGGCGGGATTGGGGCTGAGTTCATTTGCAACGATTCACCCGAACCCAACATTGATAGCAAGCATTCCCCACAGGGACGAAGCGATTCTCCTTCCATACTACTCAGGACTTCCCGAGATCTTTTTCGAGCGTTCGGTCGGGAGCTTGCACACCGAGCGAACATGTTTTCTAGATTTGAGTCACAATACTGCCGTGCCGATTCACGAATTTCCAAGCCTTGCGCAAAGGGTGACGAATGCGGCACTAGAGAATCTCGCTGCCGCGGTGAGCCCACACAACGACCAGGCTCGCCGGACCATCCTGTATCGTGACAACGGGAATGGGCATTCTTCCGACGACTCATTTGAGGAGGGAATTGCCAGTAAACGGTATTTACCGCCAGCACCAGTCATCGTCAAGGTTGAGCTTCCACGCGGATACGCGGATCGACCGTCCTTGTACGGCGATGACGAGTCGGGGCAGGGTTCATCAAATGTGAAAAGCGCGAACGAGCACATGTTGTTACCTGCTGAGCTTCGCGTAAAACTTGAGACGTGGAAGATCTTGACCGTTGGGCATCAGATGGAGGCCGTGAAATCACACTTCAGCAACGATTTTCACGTTCTCCCGCGTGAAATCCAACGCCTCTGGCTCAAAACCATTGTAAACCAAATTAGCGTAATCGCGGAGCAAGCAAGCACTTGGGCCGCAGAGGGATTGGCGTCCATGGATTTGGGCAAACGTGATATTGTTGACATACTTCTACGGGCAAAGATTCTTGACTTTTCCGATGAGCAAAGGGGACGTCTGTTCGTAACGTGGCTTAGTTCGAACGGCGGAGTCTTTCAACGTGCAGGCGATGGGGCTGAACTTGAGTGGCGGGGCGACAAGTTCGTGGTCGGAGAAAATCAGAAGTTCCGGTCGCTCTTCTGGGAGTTAACTGGACGGGGCGACTCGCAACTATCGTTCGATACGGCCATCGACGCAATCCACAACGAGTCGATTGCAATTTCCGAAGCTAATGTTGGAGCTCCGGTACCGAAAGCAGCGAGTAAAAAGTCCGCGCGAAAATCCGCGAAATCTGACAGCGCAGAAAATCGGGCATAAGTTAATAGTGGCGAACAGCGACCCAAGACTTGACGAGATCCTTCGTGCACTCCGTGAAATTCGCACCGAGCACGAACGATTACAGAGTCCATGGTTAACGCCGGAACACGCGGCGTTCTATCTCGGTGTGTCGCGCTCTCGCATCTACCAGTACATTCACGAAGGAAGTATCCCGTTCCACCGCTTGCCCGAGTCGAATCTAATTCGATTGAACGCGCTCGAACTCGACGCATGGGTGCGGAGCGAATCGCAACCACCAAAACAAGTCAGCAATGAAGCAATCAGGAGGATTCTAAGATAATGCCCGTCACAGTACGATGGAGGGACAGAAAGAAGGGACGCACGTACTTTCTGGACATCGTTCACGACGGACGGCGAAAGAAAGTAACAATTGGCGTTGTAAGTAGTCGCGATGCTCGCGACATCGCCGCTCGAACGGAGCGTGAACTTCTGCTCAACGGTTGGCCTGATGAAAAGCCGGGCAATCTGACGTTTTCAGAGTTCATGACGCAGTACTTCGACTACTGCGTCGCAACAAAGTCTGGCAGCACGGTGAAAACGGACCGATACGCGCTCCATACCTTCGCGAGGTACATCGGCAACGTACCGTTGTCCGACATCACGACCGACAAGATCGAAGAGTTCCGGCTGCATTTGCTGCGAAAAGTGAAGCCGAATTCCGTGAACGTTGTGCTTCGTCATTTGAAATCAGCGATGTCCTGGGCTGCCCAACGAGAATTAGTCGCTTCAAGTCCTGCAGCAAAGGTAAAATTGAACCGTGTACCCCGGAACACGCATATGCGATTCCTCGACGACGCAGAGATCCAACGCCTGCGCGATGCAATCGGAGAGAATCTGCATCTGCGTCGTGTCGTTGACTTCGCGCTTTGGACGGGTCTGCGCCGCAATGAGATAGTGAACTTGCAATGGTTGGATATCGACTTGAATCGCAAAACGCTCGTCGTTCAAAACAAGGCAGGCTTCCGCACGAAGTCGGGCAAATCTCGTAGTGTTCCGCTGAATAGCAACCTTGAGGCGATGCTAACGGACATGAAGACCACCAGCCATCGACAAGAGGATCGGGTTTTTCCAGCCAACTACTGGACATTGGGCCAGCATTTTCGTAACGTTGCCCACACTGCCGGATTGACCGGAATTAGCCTGCACACACTCAGGCACACGTTTGCGTCGCACTTGATCATGGCGGGAGCTGACGTTCGATCTGTCCAAGAACTACTAGGGCACCATGACCTTTCGGTCACGCAAATCTATGCTCACCTTTCAAGAGACCATTTGGCAAACACAGTCGAGAAGCTAAAATACTAAACAGGAGGCCGATCAAGCCTCCTGTTTCTTTTGCGGCAACTAGCGAAAGGTCAATTGCGAGCGCAGCTATTCTTGGGGACAGTTTTGGGGACAGATTAGTTGATACTGGTTGTTAAAATCTGGACTTACGAATGAACACTTGCGCAAATCCGAAAAACAAAAAAGCCCTGCAAAACAATGTTTTAGCAGGGCTTTAGTTGGTGCACCCACAGGGACTCGAACCCCGAACCAATTGATTAAGAGTAAATTGTCGGGGTTTGTTTTTATAGTCACTTACAAGAGAAAAAAGACAGTTTCAGGACAATCCAATATGGCAAGAAGATACAATCCTAAAAGCCCGGGCAATGCAACCGTGCTGGAATCCACTTGAATTGTGGAATCAAGAGAACCAGTTGGCCTAACTCCCCCTAAGAGCGCGAGGGAAGAGGATGTTGTTTTCTTTGTGAATGTGCCAATGGAGGTCGCGTTCAAGCTCTTCAAGACCAGCAAACAATCCGCGAAATGTATTGCACGCATCTGCCGGCGGAGTGTAGTCGTTGGTCAATTCTCTGAGTTTCAACAGCGCTTGGCCGGCCGATTCGTGCTCTTGCTCCATGACGCTGATCGGTCCGAAGAGTTGTGCGGCAGCTTCGGCAGGCAAGGAGCCTTGCTCGATTCTCTTGACTGCCGGGAAAAGGATGTTCTCCTCCTTGTACATGTGAGAATCCAATTCTGCAAACAAACCAGAAAAGGTTTGAAGCACGTCGAGCATTTCGGGATGGCGCTCGCCGTGAACGCGGTACACTTTTTCTGCCATTTCACCAAGATGCGGAAGAGCATTCTTTAGATAATCATGGTGCTGTGCAAGAATGTTGTCGACAAGTGCCGACAATTTCGCTTTCGACCAATCGGGTTCGGAATGGGTGTCTTCCCGGTTGTCTTGGTCGGCTAATTCCGCTGTGATGGTTTGAGGGTCAATGTTCTTTTCTGCACATACCACATTGAGAGGCCGTCCGCCTCCACAACAGAAATCAATTTGATGTTTTTGAAAGATTCGAGCTCTACCCGGTTTGTCAACGACGAGTTGCCCGACAGGAGTTTCAAGCAAATTTTCCATCTTAGTTCCACCTATTTTGTTTTGGTCTTAGCACTTGATTTCGGCATTCCGTCGCGCGTAAAACCACCAGTTAACCAATAAACAACTGCCATAATAGACGGCGAAACCGTACAGAGCATATTCCGGATGCCCCGCTTGGATTTGCGCGCCAAATACTTTCGGAATAATGAATGCACCGTAGGCGGCAACGGCGGAGGTCCACCCCAGCACAGGTCCCGCTTGATGCGGCTCAAAGATCATCGGAATCATCCTAAACGTCGACCCGTTTCCGATTCCAGTCGTAACAAACAACAGCAAGAAGAGAATCAAGAACGGAAAGAAATAGGCTTCAGGATTCGGCGCGTCGTTCGCAGCTTTTACGTTGTAAGCGACTCCGAGTGCAGCAGCAATCATAACGATTGTATCCCAATGTGTGACACGCGCGCCGCCGAATTTGTCGGACAACCATCCTCCGACCGGACGAATGAGCGAACCGACCAGCGGCCCGAGCCACGCGTAAGCAAACGGATTTGGCGCGTTGGGATTTACTGTTCCATCGGGCAGATAACCGAAAACGTCCTGAATTAATTTGGGAAATGCTGCGGAGTATCCGATAAATGATCCAAATGTCATCACATAGAGCCAGGTCATTACCCAGTTATGCTTCTCGCCGAAGATCGCATACTGCTTTTTCAGATTTGTACGAATTTTCGCAGGAGATAAATAGCGAATCAGTGCGAGCGTCAGCAGGATCGTAACGGGAAGAACGAGCCACATATTCACTTTCAGCGCAATCAGCAAATACAGTCCGGCAGCAGCGGATGCGAAACCAAGCGCAGTGAGGTAAAGCATCTTGCCCATTGCGGCGGGCGCGGAACCGACATTATGCGCCGCCATGTTGTTCATCATGAACCACGCGAGAATCGTGAGAACCAAGAGAATCGGCACCCAAACAAACCCACTGTTTTGAATCCACACCGAAGCGCCTGTCGTGGGCATGCTATACGCGCCGCCTCCAAAAGCTCCGAACATTCCGAAGGTCATTGTGAAAGGAAGAAGCACTTGCATGACACTCACGCCGAGATTCCCAAGTCCCGCATTTAGCCCCAAAGCGGTTCCTTGTACACGTTTAGGGTAAAATATGCTAATGTTGGACATTGATGACGCAAACGCACCGCCGCCGATGCCGGAAAGCGCAGAGAGAATCACAAACGTCGAATAAGACGTGCCCGGCTCACGCAGCGCGAGTCCAAGTCCGAGCGCAGGAAGGATCAGCAACGCCGTCGTTGCGGTGATGACATTTCTTCCGCCGCTCAGTGCTACGAAAAACGAATTGGGGATGCGCAGCGTCGCCCCGGTGAGTCCGGCAATCGATATCAACGTGTAAAGCATCGCCTTGTTCTTTGCTGGGTCGGGATCGAACACGAACCCAAGCTCCTGCATCTTGGTCGTTACAATCGACCAATACATCCATACAGCGAAGCCACACAGTAAGCATGGTATAGAGATCCAGAGATTGCGGTTCGCAATGCGCTTGCCTTCTGATTCCCAGAAGACATTGTCTTCAACATTCCAATTGGTCAGGAATTGTCCCATGTGCGTATTCCGGTTAGCTTGTAGGAATTGCGGTGGTGGCGGGTAGGGAGTGATAGTCCTCGATCTGCCGCATTAATACAGGCTGTATTTCGCGCATCATGCGTTGAATAACCCGGTGCATCCACCATAAACACCAGGCGCTGAAAGCCGCAAAAAACATCCAACACGTCGTCCAAATGCCCGTCCCTTTCAATAAGTATCCGAAAATAATCGGACAGAAAAACCCACCCAATCCGCCGACGACACCGACGATTCCTCCGACCACGCCGACATCGTCGGGGAAATAGTCCGGGATGTGCTTATACACCGCGGCCTTACCGACGCCCATCATGATCCCCACAACAAACACAAGTACCGTGAATATCCAGATGTTCGCTTGAAAGTAGAGATGTGTAACGCCCTTGGCGAGAAGTTCTTTCTTCTTGACTTTGTCGCCGACTTTTACGACAGGTTCTTGCCAAAAAGTGCCTGCCGGCATAACATATGTTGCTTCATCGAGATGTTCGCGCCAGCCTTGCGGTTTGGGAGTCAGCTTATAAGGCGTTCCATCAACGGAAATAGTTGATTCCGAAACTTCGGTGACCGTTCCTCCTTTGGCAGCCATAACACTTTGCCCCGGCGACTGGATATCCATTTTGGGAATGATCAGGAGTCCACAGCAAATCACACATAACCCGAGCACCCAATACATGACTTTCCGGGCGCCGAATTTGTCGGACATCCATCCGCCTAACGCGCGAATGACGCCAGAAGGCAAACTAAAGATTGCCGCGAGCAAGCCCGCCGTTGCAATGGTTACGGAGTATACACTGACGTAATAGGGTATCAGCCATTGTGCGAGAGCGACGAACCCGCCGAACACCAGAAAATAGTAAGCGCCGAATCTCCAGACTCTCATATGTCTAAGCGGATCGAGGCGCTGCCTCAATGTGTATCCCTGGCTGTGACCAGCGAGTTTCGTGTGTGAAAAGAGGATAAACAACACGGCCATGACGACGAGTCCAGCGGAATAGATTCTCGGGAGCATTCGCCATCCATCGAGGTTCGTGCCGCCATCCGTCAACCATCTCAAGACAAATGGAGCTCCCATGCTTGTCAGGGCCGCGCCAGCATTGCCTGCGCCAAAAATACCTAATGCGGTACCCTGACGTTCCTTCTTGAACCAAACAGACGTATATGCGATTCCGACTGCGAAGGAGGCTCCTGTTAGCCCAAAACCGAGTCCCGCCAGCATGAATTGCGTGAAGTTGTTTGCGTAGCTCACCAAGAACATGGGAACAGCTACCAAGAGCATCAAAACACTGTACACAATTCGGCCGCCGTATTTATCCGTGAGAATTCCGACTGGAAGCCGCGTAAGCGAACCCGTCAAGACAGGAATTCCAATCAGCCAGCCCATTTGGGCCTTATCCCAATGAAAGACTCCGTTATCCACCAAGTAGGTAATCAAGACACCGTTCATCATCCACGCTGCGAAGCAGACTGTGAATGCGAGTGTATTGAGAATCAGTACTTGAATGGCTTTGCTATTTTCTTGCATGGCAATCCCTCAAAGTTCAAGATGCTAACTTCTCGCCTCGTGCGATTCGGCCTGTATTGCGAAGCCGTGCAACAGGTTGCTAAGACCATAGTAGCCCGCAGCAGTTGCAAGAACGATCAAGAATATGTGCAGTTTGTATAGGTTTAGATTATGCAGAAACAGCTTCCATGGATTGCCGTGCGAGCTATTTAGCGGATGAGTACCATCATTATATTCTTGAGCGTCCGGGATTCCATCTTCATCGAGGTCGCTTTGGAAACCGTAGGCTTCGGCAAGTTGCTCGGGATGCGCCCGCAGCTCAAGGAATTTCGTCTTACCGATTTTCAGAATGATATTGTTACCGAACGCGTTCAGAATCGGGCTTTCAACCGGCATGCCGGGTGCGAAGGCTCCGCGAGCGGCATTCAGTCTATTTAGCTCGACGGGAGTGAGACTACCGATTTGACCTCGCGAAGCGCCCTCAGGACCATCACCGTTGGCGTGACACATGGCGCAGTTTATCGGACGGCCCGAGTTTTCCTGAGAAAAGCGCTGGAACTCCGGGTAGGCAAAACAGTTTCCGATGAAGATAAGGGCTGCAATGAAGGCTATTCTAAACATGGCAACTATCCCTTGATGGCGTGGTAGATGCTCTCGCCAAACAGAGTCATTGTAATTAAGTACGCTGCAATGGCCGACGCAATCCAGCGCATAGTCCTATGACTCGCGCCTTTGAATATCCACGGAGCCGCGAACAAACCCAACGTCGCCGCAGTCATCACAACTATGATGATCCAAAACGGAAGAAGCTCCATCGGGTAATAAACGAAGTAAAAATACCACTCGGGTTTTATTCCGTCTGGAGTAGAGCCGAGCGCATTGTACGGTTCGAGCAGCGGATACGGAAACAAAGAATCGAAAGGCAAACATAGCGCGAGCACGAAGACGACGAGAAACGCGATTCCCCACTCTTTGAAATCCTTTAGGATAAAAAACGGGAAGAACTTCTCCTTTCGGACGGGTTTGTCCTCGATGCCGGGACTCATGCCGTGAAGCTGTACCGACAACAAATGCAGCCCGATTACTCCAATTACCAGAAGCGGCAGAATCACTACGTGCAACGCGAAGAAGCGACTCAATGTCGCTTGGCCGATCGCAGGCGCACCTTGAATCGTGACGCGCACGTCTTCCGCGAGGTGAGAAAGCGCGGCGGGGAGATATTGTCCGACTTGATCAATGGAAGCCAGTCCGACTTTGGTCGCGTTAACCGCAATCTGATTCCAAGGAAGAAGATAGCCCGTAAATCCGAAACCGAAGGTCACAAGCAGCAAGAGAACTCCGGCAATCCATGTGATTTCGCGCGGCTTGGCGAATGCCTTCATTGCGAGCGAGGTCAGCATGTGCGTGATCACACAGAAGATCATGAACGACGCGGACCAGGCATGAAGGTTCCGAATCAGCGCGCCCATCGTAACAAAATGAGTGATGTACTCCACGGACTCGTGCGCTTCACTTACGGTCGGTTCGTAGTAAAACAGGAGCATCAATCCCGTCATCACTTGAATGATGAAGAAGAAAAGGGCCAGACCTCCGACGTAATATCCCCATGACATACGATGAACGGGGACATCTTTCTCCGTCACCATGTGTTTGAAGCTCAGCTTTTCGAGGGGAAGTCTTGAGACGAGAAAATCAAATGTGGATGCGGCAAAGGATTTTTTCATCATGCCTCCGCCGAGAGTGATCTTACAATGTAGAGCGAATAGTCCGCGGCAATTTGAGGATCAATGCGACCGGTCCGTGAGCCGCGCGAACTTTCCGTTGCGATCTCTCCACCTTGTTCGTCGCGAACAATCCACGCGATGCGGTCGAGCGGCGCTTTTGCCGGAGCGCCTTCATTTGGCAATCCGGTCTTTATGTCGAAATATGAGACATGGCACGGACAAAGTATCTTGCCGTTTGCGTCAACTTGATTTCCGACGGTGCAACCGAGATGTGTGCATTTGGCAGAGAGCAGCATCGGCCAACCGTCTTCCGTGCGAAACGCAAGCCCGGGGCGCATTGCATAATCGATGAAGTATTTTCCGGTCGATCCGTTCAGCTCGGAAAGTTTGGCAACGTAAATTTCATTGCTGCGCAGGCGTTCCAATTCAAGCTGCTTTTCCTCGGCGGTCAATTGCAGTCTTCGCAAACGAGTTTCAAGTAGATCGGCTTCCTCGTCATGATGCAAACCGGGCATTTGAAAGAATCTGCCAAGCTTGTCGAGCACGCCGACCGAAAGCAATAGGCTTGCGGCACTCAAACCAAGCGAGGCCTTGATGAAGTGCCTGCGAGAATCCTGATGTGCAAGAGCAACAACGGCACCGGCATTTCGGCGCGGGTTGGTCCATACAACTTTTTGCGGAGATCGCAATAAGTATTGTACGGGAACCGTGATCATATGAATCAATCGTGTAAACGGAAATACGAGAACGATTAGCCAGGCTCCGACAACATGCGCTTGAATAATTACGGGCATGTCACGAATCACCGAGATGTCAGGGCCAAGTGTTACGAGGCTCCAGACATACGGGGCTAAGGTGCCGGTGGACCAGCTTGCGCCCCATCTGAAGCCACCGGCAATCATTAACCCCAAAGCGACTTGCATCAGCAGGAGCATTGCCACTAAGAAATCGGCAAGTTTCGTGGTCTTCTGCAAACGAGCTGTGGTAGCGCGTCGAAATATGAGTACAATCAATCCGATGAGGCAAATGATACTTGCCGCCATTCCCAGAGTTTCCGCGATGGTAAGCAGCGCAGGAACCGCCATTAATTTGTGCCATACACTGGGAACGAGAAATGCAAGAAAGTGCCCGAAGAACACAATTAGAATTCCGATGTGCCAAGGAGCCGAACCCCACAACATCTTCTTGCCTTCCAGAAATTGCGAGGACAGCGTAGTGATGCCATAGCGATCATTCTTGAACCGCCGTACGGTCCCCACGATGCAAATGATAATGGCCGCGTATGGCAGTCCGATAAACAGGAACAGATCAAGCATATGCCGTCTCCTTTCCGGCCTCAGTCTCTACGATTTCACAAGCTGCTCTGAGCAGATGCGCGTAGTGATTGTTTTTCGACGCGAGAAAGTCCGCCATTTTCGTCAAACCTGGCAAGATTACATATGTGGAAAGCTCTTTGCGATCGACGGGAGATGCACACGGCAAAAATCCGATCACCGTGCTCATGTGGTCGGCAGATTCGCCTGTGGACACATACGACGCATTGCGATACATGTCAAGCAGACCAACCATTAAATGTGACCGCTTGAAGCTTTCCACTCCAAAAAGGTGAACACTCAGCGCGGGGGACGTGACCGGATTCAAATCGAATGTCTTCGAGTACAATTCTTGAAGATCTGTGATTGTGAGCCACTCAACTTCCTTGAGAAACGCCCGAATGTGGCGAGTTGCGTGTTTTGACTCCACAGTCTCGGCGAGCGCCTGGGCAAGATCGAGAAAGTTGAAGTGGGGATGGCTGAGCAGAGCGGCAAGTTGCTCGAAAGTGTTGCCGACGATAAATCGAGACATTTTATTTCCTCCCGGCACCGGCTTGCTTGATGTAGCCGCAACTGCCCTTGCAGTCTTGAACGTCGCAAAGCGAACCAATCGCTTCCTCTCGCTGCAGCGGCGGCAATACGTACCGCTTATGCACGGTCGGCACTGCCGTCAAGCTGTAAATTTCTTCCGCTTCTTCGGGTGTTGTTCCGGCTTCGCGCATAATTCTCCGAACATTGTCGTCTTCAACATCGCCGACGTCCTGCATGCGTTTGTAATATCTGACGGCCATTAACTTTCTGAGCGCGGCCGTCACAATCGCTTCATTACCAGCGCTGAAGAGACGAGCCATGTATTTGATCGAGAGCCTTGATTTGTCAAGTGAGCTGAATAAAGTCTCATCCGCATGATCATAGGGCTGGTCTCCGTCCTTTCCCATGACCGGCAGAAGCGGCGGGACATAGAAGAGCATCGGCATGGTTCGATACTCGATGTGCAACGGAAGCGCAAGTTTCCACTTCACGACGTACTTATACACGGGGGATTTACGTGCGGCATCAATGAACTCGTCGCTAATTCCATTTGCGCGCGCACTCGCGATGACATTTTCATCATTAGGATCGCAAATTACATCGCGCTGTGCTTCGACCAACAAAGGATCCGCAGTCTTCATCGCCGTTTCGATGCGGTCCGCGTCGTAGAGGAGAACTCCAAGATAGCGAATTCGTCCGACGCAAGAATGAAAACAGGCAGGAGCTTGTCCGGTTTCAAGGCGTGGGTAACAGAGAATGCACTTCTCCGATTTTCCCGTGACCCAGTTGTAATAAATTTTCTTGTAGGGGCAAGCTGAGACGCAGGCGCGCCAGCCCCGGCAGACATCTTGGTTGATCAAAACGATGCCGTCTTCGCCGCGTTTATAGAGTGCGCCTGATGGACATGAAGCCACACAACTCGGGTTGGCGCAATGATTACAGATGCGCGGCAAATACATGAATGCGACGCGCTGAATCTCGAACAATTGCTGCCGTTCTTCGGGAGTAAGCCCGTCGTAGTTCACGTCGTTCGCGGCGTACACCGGAGAGCCCGAGAGATCGTCATCCCAATTCGGACCGGACTCGATCTTCATTTCTTCGCCGGTGATTTGTGAAACCGGTCGAGCAGTAGGCTGGTCGTCGCCTTCGGGCGCGTCAAACAAGTTCTCGTATTCATACGTCCACGGCTCGTAGTAGTCTTCCAATCCCGGTTGATTGGGATTGTAGAAGAGTTTCAACAAGCCGCTTAACTTAGTCTGCGATTTCAACTGTAGCGATTTGTCACTTCTTAGTTTCCAACCGCCTTTGTAGCGCTCCTGATCTTCCCAACGGTGCGGAAATCCCGTGCCCGGCTTAGTTTCAACATTGTTCCACCACATGTATTCGGCGCCGGGCCGGTCAGTCCAAATATTTTTGCAAGCGATGCTGCAAGTGTGACAGCCAATACATTTGTCAAGGTGAAACACCATTGAGACTTGTGCTCTAATGTCCATTGTTCACCTCTAATAATTGATTTTTTCAAGTTTCTTCACGGCCACAAAAGTATCCCGATTCACTCCGGGTGGGCCCCAATAATTGAAGGCGTAAGTAAATTGCCCATATCCGCCGATCATAAAGAGCGGCTTGAGTCGCGCGCGCGTCAAACTGTTGTGACCGCCTGCGCGACGATTCCCGCGTTCGGGAGATTTGGGAATACCGATGGTTCGTTCCGGAGAGTGGTAGATGAAACACATACCGCGAGGGATTCGCGCGCTGACATTCGCGCAAGTACACACCACGCCGTGATCGTTGAAGATTTCAACCCAATCATTATCTTCAACGCCAAGCAACAGCGCGTCCTTATCATTGATCCAGATCGGATCGTGGCCGCGGCTCAGCGTGCGCATTCTCAGTGTATCGCCGTACGTCGAATGAATAGACCATTTTCCGTGCGGCGTAAGGTAATTCAGAACCAGTGTTCCTCCGGCCGGTTTGGACATTGTCAAATCCCCGAGAATCTCGCGCGCGGGACGGGGTTTATACGTCGGAAGATTTTCGCCGTAAGCGATGTACGTCTCGTGGTCGAGGTAGTAGTGCTGTCTGCCGCTCAGAGTTCGCCACGGAATATCACCTTCCACATTTTGACAGTACGCCGAATACGTTCTGTTGTCGTTCGTGACGCCCGTCCAGAAGGGCGTGGTGAGAATTCTGCGCGGCTGCGCTGCGATGTCTTCGAAAGTAATCCGAACCGAGCGCGTTTTTTCGGCGGCATGTGAGTGATCTAATCCGGTTCTGACCGCTTCCGCTTTGTACGATCGGTAAGCCAACTCGCCATTTGTCTCCGGAGCGAAATTCAAAATCGCTTCGCAAACCAAAACATCTTCACGAAGCGAGGGATATTCTTTGCCGCCCCATTTTTCCGTGGGGTTATTTTCCATGTAGGAGTCGTACATATCCGCGACATCAAATTGAATGCCGTGCATGCCGAGTCCGTTTCGGAAATTGGGTCCGAGGCTGACGAACTTGTTAAAGACATTCTTGTAGTCACGCGTGACGACTTTGATGACGGGCATCGTCTTTCCGGGAATGGCTTCGCACTCGCCCTTTGACCAATCCTTAACCGCAGGCTGCGCGATCTCTGCCGGAGTGTCGTGTGCAAGCGGAGCCGTCACGACATCTTCAACGGGATCCGGGAGATGTTTTTCCGCTAGTTTAGAGGTTGCTCTTGCGATCTCGCGGAAAATATCCCAGTCGCTTTTCGACTCCCAGCAAGCCGGAACAGCCGCCTGAAGCGGGTGTATAAAGCTATGCATGTCCGTCGAGTTGAGATCATTTTTTTCGTAGTAGGTCGCCGCCGGCAATATGATGTCCGAATAGAGCGCCGATGAGTCCATGCGATAGTTGACGTCCACGACCAAGTCCATCTTGCCGAGTTCGACTTTGTCGTGCCATGTCACATCTTCGACAAGCTCTTTAGCGCGCTCGGTGGCAATGAGATTTGTATGAGTCCCGAGATAGTGTTTGAGAAAATACTCATGCCCTTTCGCAGATGACATCAACGCATTGCCCCGCCAGATATAGAAAATTCGCGGGAAGCATTTCGGCGAATCCGGATCTTCGACCGCGAACTTGAGCTTTTTCGATTTCAGACGTTCAACGACGTTCTTGACAATGGCCGCTTCATCTCCGGCGCCATTGTGCCGTGCTTCACGAGCCACGTCGATTGAAGATTGATCGAATTGAGGATATGACGGAAGCCAACCTGCGCGAACTGCTTGAATCTGCCGGTCCATCGTATGGCCGGAAGCCATCGAATGCGAGCGATCGGCGACGGGGCAGACTTCGTCCATCTTCCCGTCGTAGCGCCACTGATCAGAATGCACATAGTGGAAGGACGGAGTATTCTGAAGCCGGGGCGGTGCGGACCAATCCGTACCGAAAGCAATCGGAGCCCATGAAGTTTGCGGAACAAGTTTCTCCTGTCCCACATAGTGGTTGAGACCGCCGCCATTTTTTCCGACACAGCCGCACAGCATCAGACTTGAAATTATGGATCTGTAGATTAGATTGTTATGATACCAGTGGTTCACACCGGCGCCGATGATCACGCTGCAGCGGCCATTTGTTTTTTCGGCGGTCGTCGCCCAGTTGCGCGCGAATCGAAGTACGACGTCGCCGGAAACTCCCGTAAATTTTTCCTGCCACGCCGGAGTATAACAGTGATCGGGTTCATCGTAGGGAACCGGCTTACTCGAATCGCGGCTAACGCCGTAACTTGAGATCAGGAGTTCAAAAGCCGTGGTCACATAAATATCGCCTTGCGCCGTCTGAATCTTACGGACAGGGACTTTGGACTCGATTCGTCCGTCACCCTTTTCCGATGAGAACTCAGGGATACTCACAGTGACCAGCTCATCTTTGCTTGCATCCAGCATTAATAGCGGATCGAACTCCGCTCCTGTGCGCTCATCTTCAAGTTTCAGATTCCACTGACCCTTTTTGTCTTGCCAGCGATGCCCGATCGTTCCTTGCGGAAGGCGCAGCTCGCCACTCTTGGAATCAATCATCAAGAATTTCCAGTCGGGCTTGTCGATGCCCGTTATGGCATCAACTTGCGACACTCGCAGGTATTGACCCGGCTTGAAACTTCCGTCAGATTGTTTGTGCAGCTGTACGAGAATCGGGCCGTCCGTAAAGCGTTGCTGATATTCCGTGAAATAGGGAACGCGGCGTTCGACATAGTTTTCGCGCAATATCGTATGCCCGACGGACATCCAGAAAGCGGAATCTTGCCCCTGATGAATGGGCACCCACTCGTCCGAGACTTTGGAAACCATCGAGAAATCCGGCGAGAAAACGACGACCTTTGCTCCACGATGCCGTGCTTCAACAAGAAAATGCGCATCGGGAGTTCTGGTCATCAAAACATTGGAACCGACGACCGCGATAAATCCGGATTTGAACCAGTCCGCGCTCTCCGCGACATCTGTCTGCTCGCCCCAAATTTCTGGAGAGGCCGGCGGCAAATCGCAGTACCAATCATAGAATGAAAGTGAAACGCCGCCCATGAGCTGCATAAAGCGCGCTCCAGCGGCGTAACTCACCATCGACATTGCAGGAATCGGCGAGAATCCCGCGATACGGTCGGGGCCGTGCTTCTGCACTGTGTGAATGTTTGCCGCAGAGAGAATTTCTAACGCTTCGTCCCAGCTAAACCGCCGGAGTCCGCCTTTGCCGCGCGCCGAGTGATATCGCGCGCGTGATTCCGGATTTGATACAATGGAATCCCATGCGGCGACAGGATTGTCCGGGAAGTTGCGTTTCGCTTCGCGCCACAAGTCGATCAGAGCGCCGCGAACGTAAGGATACTTTACGCGAATAGGGCTATAGATATACCATGAGTACGAGATTCCGCGTTGACAGCCGCGCGGTTCGTAGGGAGGAATATCTTTGTCGATTATCGGATAGTCCAGAGCTTGCATTTCCCACGTGACGATACCGTTCTTGACATAGATATTCCAACTGCAACCGCCCGTGCAATTGACACCGTGCGTACTTCGAATGATCTTGTCGTAGGACCAGCGGTTTCTATAAAGGTCTTCCCATTCCCGCTGTTTGGGATCGAAGAGATCTGTGATCCAGCTCATGCCATACCTCGTTGACGCGAAAAGTTGTTGCGCGAGCGCTTTCTATAAAGTCCAACTACAATCAAGAAGCCGATGACTCCGAGCGATGCGCCAAGAATGGGCACGCTTTTCTCCGAGCTTTCTTGGGGCATCAGCTCCGGCGATGTGAGATACTCGGCAAGGTGTACGGCTTCTTGCGCAGTAATCGGGTGATTCTGATAGGTCCCAGACATTACTTTGTACTGAGTTTGTTGAATAGCCGAGATCATTGCTACTTTGCTGAGTCGAGTATGCAATGAAGTGAGATCCGGACCAAACGTACCGCCCTGCGCACCTGCTCTGTGACAAGTAATGCAAGCGATGCCACCGTTCGTTAATGAGGTTGCGCCTTCAAACAGTTTTTGACCTTCACTCTTTGACGCAGGTTCGAGCTTTGCAGCAACGGCCTTCGCTGCCAGTTCTTGCGCGATGTGGACGCGCTCCTGCGCCCGTGAATCGTGCAGTAACTCGACAAACTGATCGATGTCCTGTTGAGTCAGGGGGCCTACCCGGGGTTCCATTAGTTTCACCTTTGCAGAAAGGTCCGCTTTCGGCCACGCACGAGTAGGAAGGAGATCGGGACCGGTGAGTTTTCCACCTCCGATCGTGTGACACCCCGCGCATTTCTGAGCATAGCTCTGCGCTGCCACATCGACCTGCACTGTCGTGTCTTGTGTTTGCGCCGAATCTGCAGCTACAGTCACGGAATCCGACTCTTGCGCAATTGAAGCCCTGAGATTGAATGACAAGAAAAGTGCGAACAGAAGAACGATGTGCTTCATGAGCCTACCGCACCGGTTGTGATTTGGACATGTTTGCTTTCACCCTGTTCGTCGTGTACCACAACGTCGTCGCCGATCTTGATAGTGCCGCCGCGCTTTACAATCGCAAAAATTCCCTCGCGAGGCATGACGCAGTCTCCTGCGCGATAGTAAATTGCGCACTTCTGATGGCACTCTTTTCCGATTTGCGTGATTTCAAGTTCGGAATCTCCTATGGTCACGCGTGTGCCAATCGTCAGGTTGGGGATATCAATGAACTCGGTTGTGATGTTTTCCGCGAAGGCGCCCGGTCGAACCGGCACACCTTTATCCCGCATCTTTTGAACGCTTTCCATGGCGAGTAAGCTGACCTGCCTGTGCCAATCGCCTGCATGTATGTCGCCTTCCAGTCCCCAGTTTTCGATCAAGCGTACCTCATCGCGGTTGGATTTTGGAATGCCGCGGCGGGTACTCGTGGAAATTGCGACGACTCTGCCGGAGATCGTTGATTTTGAGTTGGCGTGCGGTTGCTCAAGCATTGCCTTATCCTCCAATTTCGATCATGCTGAGGTCATTTAATTGCTCGAGTTCCGAAGGATCGGGATGACCTTTCGGTTTACTCTGCACTGCATCTGTGATCAGACACCGGATGACTTCATCGGACTGATTTGCCCGAAGGCTCTCGCGCAGGTGAACTTGCGCAGGGAAAAACAGGCAAGCCTTAAGCGCTCCGTCGGCAGTTAAGCGCAGTCGTGAGCAGGTCGAACAAAAGCTATTCGACATCGATGCAATGAAACTCACTTTTCCGAGAAATCCAGGGATCATGAAGTCTTCCGCCACGCGGTTGCTGATGTATGTGTCCGGGAGCGCGCGGAGATCATAGCTCGCTTCGAGGCGCGAGCGCATTTCGTTGTACGTTACGACTCCGCGAGGATCCCAGCGATTGCCTTTGAACGGCATATATTCGATGAAACGGACATTTACCGGTTTCGTTCGAGCAACTTCGACAAAATCGGGCATCTCATGTTCGTTTGTGCCGGCCATGACTACCATGTTGAGTTTGACTTGCTCGAAGCCGCAATCAAGTGCTGCGTCCAGCGATTTGAGCACGCTGTCCAGCAAGTCACGACGGGCGATCCGGATGAAGTTCTCGCGATTCAGGCTGTCGAGACTAATGTTTACATGCGACAAACCTGCGCGCTTTAGGTCTTCTGCAAACTTTGAAAAGAGCACTCCGTTTGTTGTGAGGCAAATGTCTTCGATTCCGGGGATTTCGGCGAGTCGCGAAACCAGAAGCGAAAGATCACTGCGAGTCGTGGGTTCACCTCCGGTTAGGCGGATTTTCTTGACACCCATTTCGGCCATCAAGCGAGCGACGCGCACGATTTCATCGGAATTCAGAAGCAGATTAGAGGACTTCCAGCCTATGCCTTCCTCAGGCATGCAGTAGGTACACCGGAGATTGCAGCGATCAGTGACGGAAATCCTCAAGTAATCGTGTATCCTGCCGAAGCGGTCGATCAGTTGCGACATAGATTTATTTCCGTCCAGTGGTTCCATGTTCGCGCTTCAAGATTTAGAATTTGGAGTATTTGAAGAAGCAGTTTCGCGGCTGATGCTGGCAAGCGTTTCAATCGTAGTGGATTCGAGCAGGTTTTTTAGTGTAGATTTTGAGTTTTCCCAGAACTGCTCAAACGGGCACCGCGTGGTTTTGCCGCATTCACCGTAGGCCAGAACACACGAGCTAAGTTTTTTCTCTGTGTCGAACATTTCTGATATCATAAGAAGCGTGATCGTGTCCGGTGCCTGAGTAAGAGTGTATCCGCCGTTGGGGCCGCGAATTGAAGAAACTAACCCCTGCGATTTCAGCACTCCGAGGACTTTGCTGAGATAAGGCAGGGGGATACCCTCCTGAGTTGCGACCACATTTGCCAACCAGCGACTGTCCTTGGGCTGACAGGCCAGCCAGGTGAGGGCCCGAACCGCATAAGCCGCTGAATGTGAAAACAACATAAAAGAGTATTGTATCTTTTTATCCGAATATATATTATATTGATGGGCGTGTCAATACTTTGGATACAAAAATCCAAAATACATAAATGTTCATTTAACATTTATTTACATTACAAAAACTGACAATAGGCCGCTCCTCCGGGGTTGTCAGCCCAACTTCACAATCCTCTTTCAAGTGAATATTTCAGGCAACAGACTATTCTAATGTTCAATCATCGTGGCGGTCGCAGGGGATTGCTATATTCATAGGATATATGGGCGAGTCTCAGCAAAAACAGAAAATCGTGGCCGCGATTTTGGCCGGAGGACTGAGTTCACGCATGGGTACTCCGAAAGCCGGGGTGCGCTTGTCGTCCGGACTGACTGTCTTCGAAACCGTGTGGAGAATTTTGGACGGCTTGAATCTTCCAAGAATCATTGTGGGGCATGCGCAAGGAATCGAATCAACTTCTCTGGGAAAGCCGATAATAATACCTGATGCAGTCGAGCGGCGCGGGCCGGTCGGGGCGCTGCTTGGACTTTTGCAAAGCGGACTCGGCACACACTATCTCGTGGTCGGATGTGACCAAATTCTGCTGACTCCAGACCTGCTTCAAACTCTCGTATCAGAAGTCGCCGGACGTCCAATCGTATTGGGACGACCGGATGGACGTGTCAGTCCGTTGCCCGCACTCATTCCCGAAACCGCGATCCGACACGTCGAAGAATTGCTTTGCCATGAGCAAGCATCACTGCGCAAACTGCTTGAGATCGCCGACGCCAGGACCATTTCTATAAGCGAAAAAGAATTTGAACGGCTTCGCAGCGTAAATACTCCGCAAGATCTGGCGGAACTGGATCGTTCGCTAAATCAATAAACCCGACAGCTCGAACACATGATCGACGTATCAAAAAAATCGCCAACTCTTAGAATCGCGGTTGCCGAATCCACTCTTCGAATTTCGCCGGCGACAATTGAACGCATACTTGCGCGCACGGTGCCCAAAGGAGATCCGCTGGAGGTCGCTCGAGTCGCGGGCATTATGGCGGCAAAGCGAACTCAAGACATCATCCCGTTTTGCCATCCGGTGCCCATCGAGTTCATAGGCATCGAGCACAAAATAGTTGACAATCGAATCACGTTGAGTGCGACGGTCAAGGGGATTTACCGAACAGGTATGGAGATGGAAGCCATGACCGCCGCGGCAGTTGCCGCATTGACCGTGTACGACATGCTCAAAATGCTTGACGACGACATGGAAATCGAATCCGTTAAGTTGATTGAAAAGCGCGGCGGAAAATCAGATTTCAAAACACGCATTGTTGCTCCGCTTCATGCTGCCGTATTGGTATTGTCGGATTCGGTTTCGGCAGGCAAGAAATCCGATGCGTCCGGGCTACTCATCAAAGAAGTCCTCACGAACTCGGGAATCATCGTTGACACCTACGAGATTTTGCCAGATGAAAGAACTGCAATTATTGAGAAGTTGAGAGACTATTGCGACCGGTCACGTCTGGATCTTGTGGTTACGACCGGCGGCACCGGATTCAGTCCAAGGGACACCACTCCCGAAGCAATGCAGGAAGTCATCGAACGCAGCATTCCCGGGATACCGGAAGCGATGCGCGCCTACGGTCAGCAGCGTACGCCTTACGCGATGCTTTCTCGTTCTGCGGCCGGTATCAGAGGTCAAACGTTGATTCTCAATCTTCCGGGCTCGAAACGCGGCGTGCAGGAGTCCCTCGACGCGCTCTTCCCGGCTTTGCTGCATGCGTTCCCCATGATGCGGAGCGGTGGGCATGAAAATCCGAAATAGAAGAACAGCGATGATTAGCATAGCGGACGCAAAGAGAATAATTCTTGAATCGTGCGCGCACGGCGGACACGAAGTCCGGTTGCTTGCGGACTCGATGAACTTCTACCTTGCCGAAGATCTGACCACCAAGTTCCCGATCCCACGATTCGACAACAGCGCGGTAGATGGATTTGCAGTCAAGTCTCAGGATACGATCTCCGCAACGAAAGATGCACCCTCGCAGCTTCAGATTGCCGGAACCGTGCACACGGGCGAAGCGACAAAATCAAGTCTAAAAACCGGTCAAGCGTCGCGCGTCTTTACGGGTGCGCCTGTTCCAGATGGTGCGGACGCCGTCGTGATGCTCGAAGATACCACGAGTGACCACGACGTGGTCAAAATTACCGCGCCACTCGATCACGGCCGAAACATTCGACTCGCGGGCGAGGAGTTCAAGACTGGTGATACATGTATGTCCGCGCACACCCAAATGACTCCGCCTGCAATTGCACTTGCATCGTCGCTTGGCATTACTCAAATCAAAGTTTACAAGAAACCACGCGTCGCGCTGGTAATCACTGGATCCGAACTCCTTGAGCCGGGGAGCGAACTTGGCCCCGCACAGATTTACGATTCAAATCAGCTTGGATTAACGACGGCGCTTGCCGGGATGGGCATTGTTGTCACTCGCGCCGTTCGCTGTGCAGACAACATAAATGATACATGCCACGCATTGGGCGAAGCACTGAATTCAGCCGATGCAGTCATAACTTCTGGCGGCGCATCCGTCGGCGATGTTGATTACATCAAGCCTGCGCTAAGCAACTTGGGTGCTAAGATAGACATAGAGAGTATTGCGATTAAGCCGGGCAAACCTACGATCCATGCAAGAGTTGGATCCAAACATGTATTTGGATTACCCGGAAATCCGGTCGCCGCGCTTGTCGTATTCGCACTTATTGTTCGGCCTGCGCTGCAAGTGATGTCAGGAGCAAACTATAGTGAGCCGATTCAAATCTCTGCGCGTTTGGGCTCAACAATTAATAAACGCACTACTCGTACGGAGTTCGTGAGAGCAAGTCTTTCCAACGATAACGGAGAGTTAGTGGCTATACCTTGCCACGGTCAGCAGTCCCATATGCTTGGAGGTTTGGTCCACGCAGACTGTTTGATCGTCGGTGACGGCGAGCCGGGAACGATTCGTGAAGGTGAACCTGTCAAAGTGATTTTGCTGCCGTGGAACTAGGGTGCGGTTGAAAAGTTATTTGCGAGTATTCGATGATTGAGCAAAATACGGTACAATACGTTCTGCTGCCGACGATTATTTTCCTTGTGGCGACGATCTATTCGTCAGTCGGTCATGGAGGTGCGTCAGGCTATCTCGCCGTACTGAGCTTTTTTTCTTATTCGCCGGAGCAAATGTCAAGTTCGGCACTGCTATTGAATGTCATGGTCGCAACGCTCGCATTTGCGATGTACTGGCGCGGAGGACACAAGCTTCCGGCTTTTTCGTGGCTCATTATACTCGTTGCTGTGCCGTTTGCATTTTTTGGTGGAATGCTTCGAGTAGATGCTCATATCTACAAACTGCTGTTGTCGGCGGTTTTGGTGTTTGCCGCGATTAGAATTGGTGCGGTAAGAAATGGCGATAAAGAGACCGAGCTTCGATTGCCGCACACATGGAGCGTGATTGGCAGCGGAAGCGCGATTGGTTTGCTGTCGGGTATTGTAGGTGTTGGCGGCGGGATTTTCCTTAGTCCGTTGGCTCTGCTTCTTAGATGGGCGACAGTAAAACCCGTGGCAACACTTTCCGCAGTCTTTATTCTGGTTAACTCGCTTGCCGGATTGGCTGGTCGTGCCGTGACAAACAGTTTAACGCTCGCCCCTGCGACAGGAGTGATTGCCGGAGCCTTTCTCGGCGGACTTCTCGGATCTTATTTCGGCGCGAACCGGGTTAGTCCGATGTGGCTTCGCCGGCTCCTGGCAATTGTCTTGGTAATTGCTTCGATAAAGCTTATCCTTACTTCGATCAAATCATAGTACACAGAATGACCGCTCGCAGTCATCGCTTTGAGCTTGGCGGGACGATGCTAATTTTCAGGTTATGCATTGTAACCTAGATTGGGCATTGACACTCTATACGGATTTAGAAATTAGAAAGGATCGATTCGTGTTTAGTAGAAGGACGAGATCGTGATTTTTTCCCGACAAACAGGTTATGCAATACGGGCTTTGGTTCACCTGGCCCAGAATGCGGATCAGGGAGCACTCTTGGCAAACGCGATTGCCAAAACGGAGAATCTTCCCGCTCCGTTTTTATCAAAGCTGCTTCGTGACTTGTCGTCCAACGGCTTTGTCAGCTCGAGTAAAGGACCGGGAGGCGGTTTTACGTTGCTTCGCAAACCTGATAAGATCGCGCTTTACGACGTGTTCATACTATTCGACGGTCTGACTCTTGCGCAAGATTGCATACTTGGTCACGGCGTTTGCAGCGATGAGACGGCTTGCTGCGTTCATCAGTTGTGGAAGTCCAAGAAAGCCGAGGTTGAGAATTTTCTAAAGCAAACTACGATTGCCGATCTTGTAAAGATGCGTGACAAAAGGCCATGGGTCTTGCGACCCTAACTAGGCAAAGACCAATTTCATAAACTTTCGTATACCAATTTGCTGCAGAAACTCTGGAACAGTTTCTGAAGTCGATCGAGACTGGAGCATAACTTTACTAAGTCGCTTGCTGTATGAGTATCTAACTTGAGTGGTCGCAAGTATTTGAGTCGTGGGATTCTCAATTGTACGGCACAATTATCGCTTAAGGTCGGCAAGAAAGGTAACCGTCCCGTTAAGTGCCAGCCAATTGATTGGCAATCAGAGGTGGCTCCTCGCAAAACAGCGTCTTAGAAAGCGCCAGAGACAGAATCGAGACAGACACTATATCTTGTGGTGCCTGTGCTAAGCGCAAAGACAGACTTATAGTCTTATGCCTGATTCCCTGGCATAAGAGATCATGAAAGAAAGGGCCTCGCATTGTGCGGGGCCTTCTTGTTGATCAACAAATCAAGGAGAATCTCATGCGCGTGAAGGTATTATGCTTAGGCCGCTCGGCCAAGGAAATCAACGTCAACGAAGGAACCACGGTCGAACAGGCAATTGCGGAAGCGGGTTTTCCGAAGGACTCCAGCTACACCCGGCATCTGAACGGCAGTCCGTGTTTCGACACAGATGTCGTGGTCGATGGTGCCGTGCTGACACTGGTCCCGCAGGTCAAAGGGGGCGCATAGGAGGGTGCTTCAGACTACCTTTCCTGAGTAGTCTAAGTATTCAGAGAGGGCTGTGATCCATGTGGTCATGGCCCTCTCTTTCCTCCGGAGGAACGCTTATGATTGAACAACAGATTCGAACATTGTGCGACTTCTATGCACAGAAATGGCATGTGCCGATTACGTTAATGATGAAGGAGACCGACATTCCCATGTGGCATGAAATTGGGATTGCTGTCTACGTGAACGCAGACAAGGATTGGCAATTCTGCAAAGACATGTTCGGCGATCCGCTTGTGATGGAATCGGTGCTGGTCGGCAAGGTGTCGCCGACGTGGTTAGTCTTGTTCGGTGCGCCGCGTCTGGACATTACTTCAAACATCCTCGATGCACATCTTCCCCGAATGTGCCGTTCATTTCGAAATGGTCAGCGACAGGCATTGATCGAAACAACGCTGTCAGTTGCTGCCGAACAGAAGCAGGAACTTGCACGATCCTTAAGGGATGACAAATATGAACTCGAACGGCTTTGCATGCAGGTGATGACACTATCACGCAAGATCGAAGGTGACAGCGAGATTCTGAAGCTGTTCAGCAGAACGCCTGATTTGATCAAAGCCAAAGCGACGCGTACTTTCGTCGAGATGATGAAGTTGGTCCCGAGTTGCTACGAATCTATCAAGCTCGAAGACTCTTCAGTCATTGCGACGACATATCCAATTGTGTTGGAACACGACGGCGGAAGATACGACTTTGAACCGTATGTCGTTGAAGTTCGACTTAATTCAGGCAAGGTGATGATCAGCGGTGGAACTGAATGCAACGGGTATGTGCATCCACATGTCACAGATGATCCGAATAACATCTGTTGGGGAAACATTGGACACCTTGTCCCACGGCTTGCAGGTGAACTTGATTTGCATGGATTGCTTCAACTGGTTCATCAGTTTCTTCATTCCTACAACAGCAGCGATCCATTTCAAAAGATTGAGAAGTGGGATCCAAACTGGGTTGAAGATGAAGATGACGAGCCGTATTGCAGTTGGTGCAATGAATATGGCCATGACATCAGCGACTGCGAGTCATGTAGTTGGTGTGAACACTGTCAGCATTATGAAGATCACGGCGAAGATGAATGCCCCAGCCGTCCACAAGAAGACAATGAGGAGGATGCCGATGCAGAGCTTGCAGAGGACACAGCGACAGCCGGTTGATGCCGGGATTAAGATCCAAGTCGAAGCGACTGCGATGCAGAAACTTTGGCTTTGGACGGACATGGCAAAGGGTGAAGTTTCTTGTCTTGGGCTCGTCGATGAAGTTGTCAATGCTGATTCTAAGCGCATTACTTCACTCGTGGTCAAGGACTTCTTTCTCGTCAAGCAGAACTGTTCATACGATGAAACCGATATGGACATTACCGACGTTGCAAGGCTGATCACAGAGCTTGAATCCAATGACATTGACTCGCGCAAGCTTCGGTGTTGGGCTCATTCCCACGGCGGGATGCAGGTTTTCTGGTCAGGACAAGATCAAACGTGCATTGCCGGACTTGCCAATGGTGAATGGCTTCTATCTCTGGTTGTCAACAAGCGCCGAGATGCGATCATGCGTCTGGACCAGTATCATCCGAGTCACATGTATCTTGCAGACGTCGTATGGGAGACTAAGTTTCCACTAGTGGACGGACTAGCAGAAGCATGCTTTTCGGAGTTCAAGACAAAGGTGCAGGAGGTAGCCTTTGTTCCAAGGAATCGTGACTACGGACCTGCAAGTCTGCGGCAATCTCGTAAGGAACTGCAAGAGGCAGAAGCACGTGGCGCACTGACAATGGACGAATTGAACGACGAACTTGATTGGCTTGGATTGGACCGTGATGAACTCGAACCCTTCTAGGAGACAACATGAACGATTTGCGATTTCTAAGACAGCAAGATGTTGTCGACGCCGAGAAACTTTCAAGTGTGCAAGTTACGTTGATCGGTCTGGGTTCCATTGGCAGCGTCACGGGATTGTATCTTGCCAAGATGGGAGTGGTCAATTTGACCACTTTCGATGCCGATGTTGTGGACATCCACAATGTCAGCAATCAGGCCTATGGGATGTCTGATGTCGGACTGCTGAAGGCGAATGCGTTCTCGATACTCGTTGAGAACCAAACTAGCGTGCTGCCAAACGCTATAGGCACGCATCATGATGGTCGACAGCTATCCGGTATTGTCATCAGTGCAGTGGATTCAATGAAGTCACGGGAGAGTATCTGGAAGTCTATTCGTGGTCAAACTGGTGTCCAGTTGTACATTGATGCTCGTATGGGGCTGGAGACTCTAGTTGTTTATGCCGTCAGACCACAGATTCGAGAAGATCGTGTGCGCTATTCGCAATCAATCATTCCTGATGACCGAGCTTATCAGGAACCCTGCACCGCGCGCACCGTTTGCTACACGCCTTTGATGGCAGCTTCGGTCGTATGCAATTTTGTGAAGCGGTTTGTGAATCAGGAACACGCGCCAAGTCAGGTTACTTTGGATTTGGCGACGTACACGATGATAGCTTGAGCAAAGAAAGGGGATACCCTTTCTTTTAACTTGGTGCGAACAGAATTTCACACGTGCAGTCTACAGACAAAAATATCAGAAGAGGCAGGGGTCATTATGTATGCCTCTTTGCATGTTTCTGTTGATAAACAAGTTGATTTGGACAATATTGTACACTGGTAAAGTATGGATAAGTTGGCTGCTTGCAAGAATCTGAAACCTCAGTATTTGCAACATGTTGAACGATCAAAACACAGTCACCAAAGACGTTCACTTTTTTCTGGAGCAGATAGTAATGAGCCTCTTGACAACAAACCTCCGGTCAGGTAACTTGATTTCAGGTCTTGGGAAAACGGATGGAAAACGAAATTCGGAGGCCTTGAAAATGAGAAAGCGAATTCCAAACGTCTGCCGATTCATCGGGCGATTGGGGTTCGTTTTGGTCGTTTTGGGGACTGCTTACTCAACAGTAGTTGCAGGTCCCACCAAAACCAGTGTGTCCAGCGGCAGCTACTGGATTGAGAACACCGGTCAATGGGAAGGCGATTTTCAGTTCAAGTGCGAAGTAGGGCCAGCAGTTTATTACGTCACACCCAAAGGGATGACGGTGGACTTTCGAGAGTACCATCGGTATCCGAAAGCTCGGAGTCAGAATGATCCGCTGGATAGCTTTGGCCGGGACAGCGAACGGGATTCAGTCACAGTTAGTGGGCATGTTGTGCAGATTCACTATGTGGGTGCTGAGTCGAAACTGGCAACTGGTGATGGACTGCTGTCACACTATTCCAACTACTTCTTCGGTAGAGATTCCACGAACTGGCGCAGCCGAGTCTCCCACTATCAAACCGTAGTCGCCGAAGAAGTCTGGCCCGGCATCGACGTTGAATACCGCGTAGATAAGCAAGGCATTGAAACCATCTACCACGTCCAACCCGGTGCCGACCCCACCCAAATCCAAATAGACTACCTCGGTCTCGATGCTCCGCTAGGAATTGATTCTCAAGGCAATCTCGTCCTAACCACATCCTTTGGCAAAGTCAAAGAGCTAGCTCCTTATGCCTATCAGATGGAAGGACGAACCCAAAAGCGCATCGAATCAACCTATCGCATTATAGACACTGATCGCGTTGCGTTTGAGTTTGAGGTATTCGATGTGAGCAAAGAAATGGTGATTGATCCGCTGCTCTATGGAACATATTTGGGTGGTGGCAACGTAGACGAGTGCCATGTGGTTTGTCCTGCTCCGAATGGTGGAGCCTATGTGGCTGGTGGGACTCGTGCTCTGTCGGGATTCCCAACAACACCAGGTGCCTACGATGAATCTGGACAGTTTGACGGCGAAAGAGAGTTTGTTTGCTGGTTTGGTCCGAATGGGGAGTTTATCGCGTCCACGTTATATGGTGTGGCACAGACACAGAGCCAACCGCATACAAGAGGCGGGGCATGGGCAATGGTGTACGATTCTGTAAGAGCCGGGCTATGGATTGGAGGATACGCACGGGACAATAATTGGCCGCTTACACCAGATGCATATGATACTGTGGTCGACGAGATCGGAGACGGTTTCATCATGAGATTTGATGACTCGCTAACTGACTTGCAGTACTGCTCCTTCCTTGGAGGAAACAGTACTGACTTAGTTACAACTTTGGATATTGGAAGGGATGGGAACCTATGTGCGGCAGGAGAGACATATTCATCTGATTTTCCAGTCACACCTGACGCGATTTTCACGACACATCGAGAATACGATTGCTTTGTCTGGGTATATGATTTTACCAGCCGCGAGGTTGTATTCTCAACCTATTTCGGGGGAAGCCGGAGCGAGATAAACACCCGTTCAATCCAAGTTGATCAAGAGGGGGTTATGTGGTTTGTTTCCAGAACGCAGAGCGATGACCTTCCTGTGACGGAGGATGCTTTTCAACAGACTATCGGGGATTCAGTGCCCGGAATTGACGATGTTTTGATTGCGGGGATTTCACTCGGTCCGCCCACGATTGTCTATTGCAGTTACCTCGGGGGAAGTGGGGGCGAAGAACCATTTACGCTTTCTGTCGTAGATTCTGATTTGTATGTAGCTGGGCGAACGAATTCGGTTGACTTTCCGGTTTCGCCAGACGCGTATGATACGACAGGACCGGAAGAAGTCGCTCCCAACTATTGGGACGCATTTGTCTCGCGCCTGAATTGGCGGACGAGTGAATATGTGGGGACGTTTTTTGGGGGAAGTGGAGGCGATCTGTATGTGCAGAATACAAATTGGGTGCACGACACGACACTTACCTTGCTGGGCTTCACAGACAGTGACAATCTGCCTGTGACGCCAGATGCGTATCAAAGCTGGCTGCGATTTTCTGACGGGTTTGTCACAAAGCTCTCTACGGATCTTTGCCGTTTGAACTACTGCTCGTATCTGGGAGGATCAGGAATTGACGGATATGAATTTGCTTATGTCGTGAACGCCGATAGTCTATGGACGGTTGGGGCAACGCAGTCCAATAGTTTCCCCACGACCCCTGATGGGCTCCAACGCAACCGTGTTGGTCTGACGGACGGTTTTGTGCAGTACTTTGCAATCGACACAACAGCCGACACAACCAGTTCTGCACACAACGTACCTATTCCCTCCGACTTCACTCTTGCCGCTTTTCCGAACCCCTTTAATTCTACAACAACCCTTGCATTCTACCTGCCCAAAGCATCTGAAGTCAAGATAGTCGTACACGATGTATTAGGTCGTGAAGTCATAAGGAATCACCTTGGTCGACTAAACGTCGGCCAGCATGAATATCACCTCGACGGCTCGAACTGGGCCTCGGGGATTTACTTTGTTACTCTGGATAGGAATTCAATTCGGACAAGCGTCAAGCTTGCACTTGTCAATTAGCAAATCATGTATCAGGGAGAAAAAGATGAAAAGGACCTTGATTGGAATTCTTGCCTTCGTGTGGGTAGTTTGTATCACTCACTCTGGTTATGCACATTGGTACGACGTCAAACCCGGGATCCAGTCGACGGACACGACCGGCTTGGACAACACGCCGACCGTTTTGACGGACACGGTCTTAATTGTCTACACCGCCGATTCACTGGAATGGTCGGCTCAAGATCTCGCCGAACAGCTTGCGGACTCGTTCGGAATAACGGCAACCACGGCCTTCGTTTCGGATTTTTATGCTGCTGACTGCGGGTTGTCACCGGGCAATGACCAGATTATGCTCACTACACAGACCGATGGACTTTCAGCGTACGCTTCAAGTTCCAGTGTAATCGGAGACAGACTCTTCAATATTGTTCCGGGAACCTATGCTGCAAATGAAGCCTACGCGATACTCGCGCCCGGAGACACCTTCGGCACGCCGGCTTACAGCGCGAAATGCGTGAAGTGCTTTATTGCTTCAAAGAGTGTACGCGGCGTCTTGTATGGCGTGACCACGCTAATAGACGCTTTAGAAACGGCATCTGATTCAGTATTGCTCTGGCCGGCAATTGTAAAAGACTTTCCGACATTTTCTCGACGAATCATAGGAGAACCTTACGATCTCCATTCCACTGTACCTTGGTCTACGTCTCTTGATCATGCCGACGGAATATTGACAGGCGCGCGGGACTTGTTGCTCAAAAACAAAGGTAACGGTTTCATGCAGTTCGGCGCAATTACTGGTGACGGGCTTGATTCTGCGGGTACCATCTACTCAAGGTTGCGCACGGGCGACACCACCTCCACTCATGTTGATACATGGGACAATCTCGGCATGGATTGGTATCAAGGAACCGGCAGATGGGGAGGAACAAACCCGCTGAGAAAGAGAGGAAAATCGTCCGCTGAAATATGCAAGACCGTCACCTTTGACACTACTTTCGTCTACTCCGGATCACCAGCAATTACTCTCAAGCCCGTTGAAACAGAATATGATGTTCCCAATTTCAACTTCGACGAGAACAGCTTTGAGGGTTGGGACCAAAACTCCATCACTGGTTGGAATCTTGCAACCGATGGCACAAACTTCATTGCGCGTAGTCCGTCTATCGCAGAAAGCAGCGTTGTGAGTCTTTCGCGCCTCATACCGCTTCAAGACAGCGTTGGGCTTCCTATGCGCCAGCTTGTGTTAGAGTTTAAAGCACGGCTTAACTCTGGAAGTTCTGCCGATATGTGGATTGAGTCTCTCATGCCTCCTGACAGTAATGGACTCCCCATAACAAGCGAAGACACTCACACTTCCGGCGACTTCAGAAACTTTGATGTTAATCACAGTGATGCGGGGAGCCGATACAAGCATACGCTCACAACAACGTGGCAAACCTTGCATGTGGTATTTCTGAGCTACGGCATGAAATGGGACAGATTCACGTTTAAGTTCGAGAGCCTTTCGGGTAACTCGCAAGTGGACTTTGAAGGAGTCCGGCTTATTGAATCGGAAGTCTATTTTCTGACTATGTTACATAATGAGTCAGGAAATCGACCGCTTCCTAATTACGCATATTTGGTTATTGACAGTCTAGGAATTCCTGTCTTTACAACAACAAGTGAATTGGCTCCGGTTAATCGCTACTCGAATCAATATAGTAGTCTTTTTTGGTCCGAGCCAATCATGGCTGTGAGGAGCAATCACGTCGGTGGGAGGAGCTTCGCCGATCTGCAAGTAGATAGTATCTACACAGGACGATTATTCTATCATACACTTTGTACAAACGCCCTCCCAGCGTTCTTCGACACATTAGTGCCATTACAGCCCTTTGCCTACAATACGAATGGCACTGCCAATTGGACAGGCCCCATTCTGGACAATACAAACACCGCGTTTTGGGTGGCAGATACGGCCGCCCAGAATCTTGCGGACAATATGCAAGCTGTAGAAATTTTGTGGGACTCCCTGGGGCCAGAGATGCCATATTCCGGCTACTTCAATCGGTCAAACGAGCATCGGCACTTTGGCTGGTCAAAAATGGAAGAAGGATTGGCGGACTCCAATAGTTGGACGCTTTCGGACATGTACGTCGATTTCTGCGGACATGTAGCTGATTCGATCAATACGCGCTTGAGCAAATCCGCACCTCTTTTGCTTTATTCCGACATGTTAAATCCCTACCACAACGGACAGTTGATATCCCGTGTAAACAACCCGTTTGCCCTTCTAAACGGCTACGACGTCAGCACAACCAATTTCTCCACGAATTCTGAGGATCAGCCATTGGTGTTTGTTGATTGGTGGTCAAAGAACGTTTCAGACACTTCACATGCAACAGGAATCGTGAATGCCTACACGAGCATACTGAGTCCAGCAAACCAAAACTGGGAAGCCATGTTTGCCTTTTTGCCAGAGGATCGGGTCAATGATAATACATTTGCAGCGCGAGAGTCATTGTATGTTGAAATTGCCCTCGCTTGTTCATTGCGAAGAGAGGCCGGCTATAACTTCTCGGGTGGCGGATTGCTCTATGACTCTGAGGTAATGTCACCAGATTGGGCAGAATTCAAGGCAAGGGAAGAGTTCCTCCAGTTGTGGTGGAAAAATGATCCGGTCACTTGGGCTGCCGTTGCATTCGATAGACAAGTGGCATCCAGTCAATCTAGCCAGAACGCCACCTATAAGTGCTACCCAGTCCCATATCCAGACGACAGCGAGGCCGAGGTTGATAGTGCAGTGCTACAGTATCGTTTCAATGGTGGCGGTAACTGGGAAACACAGAAGGTTACTTATCAATCTGACAGTTTGTACGATTTCAGTCTTAGTTTACCTGATTCCGGCGGATATGTGCAATATCGGGTATGGGCGTTTGACGATCTTGGGCGATATGGATCTAATCCTCCCTATGGGACAAAATGGACTGATCCTGAATCCGGCGAAAGCTCGTATTTCACTTTCGAGCGTCGAAAAACAGATGCAATTGCGAAACCGGACACATTCTGGCTTCCGGGTGTAATCAGCAAGGAACACGTTGTCAAGGGAGGTGGTCGGCTTGTGTTCCAGCCATTGCCGGGATACAAGCATGCTACTCTTTACGTCGAAAATGATGCGAAGATTCGCGTTCTTGATAATTTCAGCAAGGTTATCTTCAATGGCTCCGATACAAGTTATATCCATGTAAAACCCGCATGTCCGACTTGCACTTGGAAGGGAATTGAGGATAGCATTGGTGTCGTGAAGAAGAGTTTCGTGACCTTCGAGGAGGGCACAGGCATAGCAACAGAATTCAAATACGCAGAGTCCGATACTTCCGTTTACTTGGAGTCAGTAGCTTACAAAGATACTGTCAAGGTGATAGGGCCGACAAAAATTTCAGGAACGGCGACGTTTAACAAGCTCATTGTCGATTCTGGAGCCACACTGACAATTCTGCCTGGCAGTGAATTGTCGTTCTTTGAAGGCGGCCAACTACTTGTTCGTGATGGTGGACAACTAATAGCATTTGGCAATGACTCAACGGCGATTGCCTTTAAGGCCGCTGTCGATGGTTCACCATGGGAAGGTATTCACTGCGAGGTAGCACTTGCAGCCGAGGCGTGCTCGTTGGAATATGTCTCCGTATCCGGTGCGGTCGCAGGTTTGCTTGTAGATCATGGGCGTGCTCACGTCAAGAACAGCACGTTTGAAGACAACAGCTACGGAATCATGGTGAATAACGGCGGTTGGGTGGTCGCAGAGAGTTGTTCTCTGACAATAAATGGCACCGGATTACTTACGACAAACTTGTCTAGCGTCGAACTTAGTGACGTTGTGGCAACTAACAACACTGGAGTCGGAATCAAAGCCTTGTCACGGTCGTCCCTCTACTTGTCAGACTGTCTGATCAATGATAACGATGGGGACGGTTTGGCGGGCGGTATCGGACTATATACTGGATCCAGCGCCTTTATGGAATGTACAGAAGTCGACGCCAACACGGGCTCTGGCATAACTGCCTATGGCGGCACTCTGATGCTCACATCGGTCGAAGAGATTGGTGACACGCTGACACAGTGGCATGGCAACAGAATCGAGCATAATGTCACGATACCTTACGAGGGCCAGATTACTTTGCGGGACCGCGTCGCGCTTGCACTTTGGAATGGACATAACTGCATCCAAGACACCTCAGGTGCAGGGAAGCTGATTCACTGGGAGGACCAAGTGGGCTCAGACCGCTGGGCCGACACGTATTGGGGCTCTTTAGACACTTCATCGATCAAAAGCAAGCTGCCTTCCAGTGTAACGCTTGTTCGCATCGATTCGTCAGCCTCAAATTGTCCGACTTTTGCTGAAGATACCGGTGTCAACGACTCTTTGGTTCAGATCTTCCTTGAACCGCACAACAATGAGCTGTCGGGTTACACCTCGTCAGCAGAGAGCAGTTACAAAGCGGTCATTCGTAATGCTCCAAGTTCAGACTATGCGTTTACTGCATGTGACCGGCTATTGAATATTTGCCTTTTGGATAACAAGGATTTCGATGCTTTGGTGGATACGCTTGAAGTCTTGTATGGAAATACAAGCAGCACTTCCTTGAAGCGCTGGATTAAGAATGTTCAGGCATGGGCTACTGCTGAAGACGGTGATTTCGAAAAAGCACAAGGCAGGCTCGATTCACTCGCACAATATACACCAACAAGATTTGATCGCGTGTCCGCAAGAGTACAGCGTCAACTATTGGAAATCCGCGAGCTCGACCACGACACGACGACGGAATACAAGGCATCGGATTGCGTTGCCTATCTGGATTCCGCACAGAAAGTCCTTGAGCTAATGAAAGTGTGGACGAATACCACGATCAGCGATAGCGTCGTATTGTATGCTCCGACGACTGTTGAAGGACTAATCACGATCAGTCAGCCCAATGGACGTTTGACGATTCTGCCGCATCCAGGCGCCGAAGGTGCGACTGTGCGTTTCGTTTCGAACGGCGGGATTCAGGTCAATGGATCGAATACTTCGATTGGACGCGGAAAGCTCTACGTTTATGGCGAAGCAGATAACCGCGTGAATTTAATGTGGGATTCTTCAAGTGCGTATGGGAATATCTACTCAACATCTGGATATGTCGACTTGAAGCATGTCAATCTCACTGGAACTGGATGGGTGAACATAAACGAAGACCCATTTGGCTATTGGCGCACACCGATTTTCATTGCCGATTCCTGCACGTTCAGTGGATTTGATGAGGGGCTTTGGCTCTTCGGTGCTACCGACTCATGTGAAATTTCGAATTGCACGTTCGAGGATTTGGGTGGCGGAGCTGTGGGCTTCACGGGAATGGACGGTTCAGGACTCTCAATGGTATACAGCTCAAACGTTGTCATCGAGAACTGCGATTTTGTTGACAACGCTGACAATGGTATCTATGGATACTATTGCGACAACATTGACGTGAGTGAAGCCGATGTTTCAGGCAGTGGAGATTACGGTCTTCTTGCCTGGGAATCTGCAAACTTTGACATTACCTGCAGCAATTTCCACGGGAACGGCGACACACTTGCGGAAATTTGGGTTGAAGACGGGTTAGTAAATCTCGTTGGTGGACATACACAGGTTTCAGATAGTGACGGTGTGTTGATCTACTCAGGTGATGCCTCATACACAGATATTGAGGATGGTGAAAACAGTTTCGATCTGCTTGATGGAACGGGTTATTACTTGAAACTCGGGGACACCACCGCTACTTGGGATGTCACCTACAACGTATGGGCACCGTTAACTCCTGCAGACAGCGGCTTCTATAGCAAACTCTATCCCTCTACACCAAGTAAATGGACCATAGATTCTTCACTGGCGGCATTTATTGAGTGCGGAGGTGGCGGAACGAGTTCACTTGGTGGTCAAAACCTGATTGTAGTTGGCGAGGATGAATCGTCCGGAACTTCCTCTACAGAATCTGATGGTCTAACAAAGAAATCTTCGTCTCTCTCGAAGTCAGCGGCGACTGCAAGGTCGGGTCTTGTTGCCAAGAGCAGCAAGATCATCGATCACCATGTGGAACTTGCGAAATGGCGAGAGTTCAGGGATGTATCAAAGTCACCTGCGAACCGTCAGACAGCAATAGCCATCGGCAAACAGTTCTTGAATGAGTATCCAAATTCACCGCTTGTTCCTGCTGCTGTCATTCAATTGACATCCTTGGCGAAGCGTTCTAATGGTAAGTCAGAGATTTCTTCCTATCTTGCGCAACAGGCGTTGACAACGAAGAATGAATCGCACCGCGCATTGTTCACGCGCAAAGCATATGTTGCCAAGGCGTTCGAAGGTAATCCAAGCGACGCTCTTGCGGGACTTGAAGGATTGGTCGAGACTTCTTTGACGAAGCGTGACTCGATCTGCGCGCTGGCGGATGCAATTGGCATCTACGCGGCCTTTAGGTCGAGCAATGATTTGACACCAAAGCATGAGTTTGTCAAAACAGCAACGTTGCCGGATCTCAAGCTTCGTATCAGAGAACTGTCTCGACGGCTTGATGGAAGTACGTTGGAAGCGGCGGAAAACGAAGTCCCGATACCGACATCCTATTCACTTTACCAGAACTACCCGAATCCGTTCAACCCCACGACGGAAATCCGTTTTGACCTTCCGGAAGCGGTTCGCGCGGAACTAAAGGTGTTTAACATCCTCGGTCAGGAGGTCGTGACTCTGGTGGACGACGTGCGAAACGCGGGTGCCTATCGCATCCTCTGGGACGGCAAGAACGCCGCCGGACTATCAGTGGCGTCTGGTGTCTATATCTATCAGTTGAAGACTCCGAACTTCACAAATGCCAAGAAAATGATGCTGCTCAGATAGCATCGACCTGATTTGAAACAGAAAGCCTCAGCAATTTGCTGGGGCTTTTCTTTTTCTGGCATAAGAATCAGTCCAAGGACAAACTAATGGAGATTCACTGAATGGCAAATAGAGGCGAACTGCTGAAGGGACTTCTAACCGGGCTATCGAAGGTGCTGAAGGCGGTTTTGAAGCACCTATGAGGGCTTGACTTCCCCACAGTTCCTTTGTATCTTCTGGCGTCCTACCAAGCGGGGATCCTTACTGGATTCCTGTACAACTTGTTATCATGCTGGCGGCCATTTCCCACACAAGGGATTTGGCCTCTGGTTGTTGAGTTGTGCAGGTTTCCCGCTTGGTAGGACAAGTAGGTAGCCGCCAGCAAGACGCCAGAGGTCTTTTTTTTGTCTGAAAGTTAAGACTGTGGCATAAGAGGCGGATAACGGGATTAATAGAGTCTCGTAGAAATACCGATCAAGAAGGAGCTTCTTATGCACATTTGGATTCATGACTGTCTCGTCACTCGTTTGACGATCTTGACGCTGTCAAGTGTGAAGAGAAAAATTGCAGTTTTGATTATTGCCGTGATAAGTGTTCTCTCAGCATGCGGAGGTAGTAACACATCTCTGGAGAAGGAGGCACAGCGGGGGCGATTTGATAAGATTCTCGAGAAAGTTAGCACCAGACTTCAAAAGAATATCTGCGATAGCCTTACTCTTCACGGCATAGACTTGCTACTTGATTCAAGAAATGCTGAGAAAGTAGGCTGGGATGTAATCAAAGAGCAAGCTACTCAGTGCTATCCAACACCTAGTGGGTTAAGAATTCGAAGCGCGCTGGCAGTGAAACATCCAGCAGTTTTGGACAGCATGTTCTGGCACACGATACGTGTATGGGCATCTGATCAAAACTTGAGCGCAGTTTCGGCGGTGGGACAAGGTTATCTTGGTTTGAAAACAGGTCGTATGACATTTGTAAGCTCCCTTGTGAATATTTCAAATAGCATTCAGGAGCAAGTGGCCGCCAAAGGTCATGCCCAAGCTTGCTTGCCTCGGCTTGAACGAGAAATGTCAAATTCACACCTGGAGCCAATAAACTCGCAGTCACTGACGGCATATATGATTGCAAATACAGGATATCGTCAATACGAGATTGCGCTGCCGGAGCAGACATATCTTGGAAGGATGCCTTCTGATCGACATGCGGTACTAATTACAAAACAATCCTCTTTTGAATCGACGGGATGGTTTACGATTCGCGTGCGACGGCTCGATAATTCTGTGGTTAAACTCAGAGAGGAGTTTGGTTCCTTCAACCAAACGTGGCCTGTCTACGAGGAAGTTTCGGATGAAGAGATATCGAATTACAATCGTATGGTCGAGTTAGTCCAGTCCAAGAGTGATTCTCTCGGCTGGGCCCGCGAAACAATAGAAAAGGCAGATTCACGGATAAGAGTGTTGACAAAGAACTTTAACACTGTGTTAGCATGCAAATGCGATACAACAATAGCTTCTGCAATACCCTTTCTTTCAGGCGAAAAAAAATAGAAGTTCTGATGCGTCATGAAGAGCTTTTGAGACTGAAGAAGACCTGAATCTACAGGTCTTCTTTTATTTTTGAAGTCACACGAAAAAAAGTAACAATTACACGATTTCGGGACATCATTAGGGGGTACCCAGGGACATAGAAAAACCAACAAAAAAATTCCGAACTCGGTTTCGAGACCAGGTTCGGAATGATTCTTAGGGTATTAGGCGGATAGAAATACTGGTGGGGTTTATGTAGAAGCCGTGGCTTTTCGTGAAAGCATGCTCTTTAATCCCTTGACTCATGCCAAATTGCTCCGTATATTCATTGAACAAATGAATAAATTATGGCACCCTGATGATTGTTTTTATTATATTTCCGAGATTCTACTTGTACGGAGTGCAACCAAGCCAGAAGCTCGTGGTGATTAGGAACCGAACCGTCCTTGAAGCATCAGATGAAGCGGCCTGGCACGGAGTTCGGGCTGGTGATACCGTCAGATTGGCACGAAGACGGTGTCCAGGTCTCGAAGTTCAGGAGTTTCGGCCAGAAGACTATTCAGATCGTTTCGATCAGGTGTGGTCCAAGGTCGCCGGATTCACGCCGATGGTTCAGACCACAGATCTTCATCATGGCTACTTGGATATTACGAAGGACATCAAGCGGTTTGGCGACGCAGATACGATGGTTCGAAGTCTAAATGAAGAGCTGACGAAGACAACGGGCCTTAATATCAATTGGGGCGGAGGCGCGGACAAATGGATGGCTTGGCTTGCTCGTGGGCACAACCAGTTTATCACTCCTGCGATGGAGTCTCTTGTCCTGTCTAAGCTACCAATCGAGTCTATGGCTTTGCCAGAACGAGTTACGGAGCGTCTCCACCATTTCGACATCCATACAGTCGCGCAAGTCATGGCTTTGCCTTCAGGTTTTCTAGAATCGCATCTCGGATTTGACCGGAACTTTGTGCTGAAGTGCTTGACCAGGCACAAAGAACCCGTTCGACCCAGCTTTCCACCCCGTAAGATTGAAGCTCACCTGGACATTGCAGAATCAGATGAATTTGCCCGTCAACGGGTGATAAAAGAAGTCGCAAGGGAAATTGTCACACAACTCACAGAAGCTGCCATGCAGACCTCATGTTTACGAATATCCTACAAAACTAGAACGAAGAAGCACGAAATTGACCACAGACTCTCGCATGGAGTTCTAAGTGAAGAGCGACTTTCAAAGATCCTATTTGATTTGCTGCCAGACGGCATACAGCAAAGCCTAAAGAGCATTTGGGTTGAAGTCCTTGGATTACTTCCCCGACAAGTTACCCAAGACTTGCTTTGGGAAAAGTCCCTAACAAACAACACTGACGAACAGCTTGAACGCACACAAAACAAACTTCACACTCGGTACGGAGTTGATTCATTGGTTTCCGGAAGCACTGCATATGCACGCCAACGGCCGCGTTTTGCACAGCTAGTATATCAATCACGCGGACTAACCCTACCGTAACATGGAGCCCGTGAACGTCACATGTTCTTCAGGTGCGCCAAATTCATTGTTCTGGCGTGGTCAATCACAGCTGATAATCTGCGTCTTAGATCATTGGTGGGAAGCAGGACGCTGGTGGGAGACGGAAGTAGCACGGGAGTTCTTTCTTGTACTGACGAATCAACGACGCATACTTTTGTGCCGCAACCCTAACTCCGGAGATTGGCTTGCCAAGTCAGCATGAGATCACCCGTACCACTTATGGTTCGCAGCGAGTTCAGCTTTCTGAATGGCGCATCGCGGTTGGAAGAGCTTGTCAAAGTTGCTGCCCAACTTGGTTATGACACGCTTGCGCTTACCGATGTAGACCACTTGTGCGGAGTTCCGGAGTTTCTTGGGTTATGCAAACGCCACGGAGTGCGACCGATACTAGGGTTAGAACTTACATTAAACACCGGCAGAGTAATCGCCCTTGCCAAATCGCGCAAGGGTTTTGCTTCTCTATGTAGGTTAGTTACGGAATCGCATCTGGAAAATGAACGGCGTCAGCCCATGCTTCAGGAAGATCGTCTTCTTGATGACGCAGATGACTTGATTCTGATTGCGGGTGGCAATGATGCACCATTCGCATCATGGGTTTATCAGCAACGCATAGATAGGGCAGAAGCCAGGCTCCGTGGTATGCAAAATAGACTAGGCGCAGATTTTTTCGTGCGCATAGAACGAACGTTACAACCAATGCAGCAGGAATTCAACGCAAGACTGACGAGCCTTTGTTCGGATTTGAGAATCCCAGTCGTAGCCTGCAACTCTGTTCACTACGCACGTCCTAATCAATATCGCATCTTCGATTTGCTATCCTGCATTCGCAACCTAATTAAACTGGACGACCCGCATCCTGAACGACCAATCAATGGATTCGGTTATTTGCAAAGCCCTATAGCTTTCACAAGACTGTTTGCAGACATGCCACAGGCTTTGGAAATGACTCATTCCATCGCTGATCGCTGCGAGAATTACTCATTGAATGACGAGTTGTATCGACCACGGTTTGGCAGCATTTCTGAAGATGCTTCAATCCGCGAACTGTACAAGTTAACAGAAGCTGGTGCCCGAAGAAAATACGGCAGCATCAATGATGAGCTCGACAAGCGGATCAAATACGAACTTAGTGTCATCACGGATTTAAGTTTTGCAGGATACTTTCTGATCGTCCATGACCTCTTGACTTTTGCGAGGTCAAAAGGCGTCAGATACGCAGGGCGGGGCAGTTCAGCCGACTCTGTTGTGGCCTTTTGTCTGGACATTACAAAGGTAGATGCTTTCGAGCGCAACCTACGGTTTGAGAGATTCATCAACCCGGAACGAAAGGAATCGCTGCCAGACATTGATATTGATTTCGACCGTCGGTACCGCGATGAGATAGTTCAATATGTCATTGGCAAGTACGGACAAGAACACGTCGCAGGCGTGGCATCCTTCAATCGATACAGAGCACGGGGCACGATCCGGGACGTTGCAAAAGCACTAGGCTTTGAAACAGAGGATATTGACAAGCTGGCCAGGTATTCCCATTGGGCGCTTTCTGCCAAACGGATTGCTTCTACACTCGATAGTAGGCCTGAAATACGATCTTTGCAGGTTGACAAGAAGAAGTTCGAACTTCTGTTTGAACTTTGCGCGGGCTTGGATGATGTGCCAAGACACATTTCTGCACATCCATGCGGCGTAATGATAACAGGAGCGCCGGTTCAGGGAATCACGCCACTTCTGCGTGCAGCCAACGGCATGTTGATTTCGCATTATGACAAAGATGGTGTTGAAGATCTCGGCTTGGTCAAATTTGATTTGCTTTCATTGCCTACGCTAGGCGTAGTCGAAGATACGGCAGTAATGGTTCGGCAGCATTCGCCCAAGTTTGAGTATGACCAAATCCCACTTGATGATGAAAAGACCTTCGAACTGCTACGATCTGGAGAAACCACCGGTGGATTTCAAAATGAAAGCCCAGCACAACAATCCCTCGCACCAAGACTGCAAGCACGAACCATTGAAGACGTCATTGCTGCCGTCGCGTTGATTCGGCCAGGTCCACTAAAAGGTGATATGGTCGAACCATTTGTCAGGCGTCGAAATGGCACGGAAGCGGTCACTACAATTCATCCAGTTATCGACACGATTCTGGAGCACACCTACGGCGTCGTTTTGTACCAAGAACAGGTAATCAGTATCGCAGTAGAACTAGCTGGGTTCACACCCGGCCAAGCCGATGTCTTACGCAGGACTATTTCTCACAATCGATCGTATGAGAAGATGGCCGAATTAGGCGAACAGTTTGTGAAACAGGCCATTGAACGCGGTGTTGAACCAGATTTGGCGCAGAAAGTCTTTACTTGGATTCAAGGCTACGCAGGATATGGCTTTTGTGAAGCACACGCAGCTTCATTTGGGGATACGAGTTACAAAACAGCCTATCTACTTCAACATCATCCAGCTGAATTCTACGCTTCGCTACTGAATCATCAACCAATGGGGTTCTTTCCGGCTGCCACGTTGATGAATGAAGCCAGGCGAAGGGGAATTGCCGTTTTGGGACCGGATTGTAATAGCAGTGGTGCCACAACTACAGTCCAAAATGGGGCGATTCGAATTGGGCTATTGCAGATTTCGGGAATGAACGAGGCGGAAGCGAAAGAAATAACTGGTGCAGCTCCGTATGTCTCGTGGGGTGATTTTGTACGGCGCGTTCGACTGAATCGCGACCTACTGGAGAACCTTGTTTTGTCAGGTGCGTTTGACTCGCTTCACAAGAATCGCAAAGAACTACTTTTCAGCTTAGGGACAATTCTGCCGCCGATTGATACGGGCAAGCTTACGCTGGCCTTGGATCTTGAACCGGTGATTTCACGCAGACCGGACTTTGATGCCTTCACGCGTTCAATGCAGGAACATCGCGTTCTGGGCTTTTCACCAGATCGGCATATTATCTCTTTCTGGCGGGAGTCACTTGCGAAGCGGGGGATTCAGACATGCAGAGAAGTAAAGACCAATCAAGATTCCAAAACAATTCTGTCAGCAGCCGGAGTTGTAATACGACCACACACACCACCAACTAAGTCCGGCAAACGAGTCATTTTCTTCTCCCTCGAAGATGAATCCGGACTATTGAACGTCACGGTCTTTCCGGACGTGCAGGAGAAGTTTGGTCATCTGATTCCAGGTCAATCAATGCTGGTTGTCACGGGCAGAAAGGACAAGCGTGGCAGCAATGGACTGACTGCGTCGCATCTGGCGCCACTTCCCAATAGATTTGGAAAAAAGTAAGCCTCGACCGATTTGGTCAAGGCTTTTTAGGGTAAGTAGATTGGATGCATCTTAGGCACCCGATTCCAACGGCGAACCTACTGGATTCTTAACATCACCCCAATGCGACCAGTGGTCCAACCACATACCAGTGAAGTTGGGAGCTTGTGGCACACGTTCATCATGAATTGGGTAGTCGACATCTGGTTTTATTGTCTTCCGGTTGTTTTCGATCGGTCGATGAGGCAGAAAGAAATGCTGAATCGAATCTGACTTTCGCCTGAATCCGAGTTGTTTTAGTGTTTTTGTTGTGGGGTTTAGTGTGGATGTTGTCATGAATATTCTTTCGTGATTTCTTGCGCAGTCTTGCCATTCAGAAATGTAACCTGGATTTTGAATTTGTAACCAGCATGTAACCAACGTAAGGCGAGTATTTTCTAACGTGTAACCATGTAACCAATTTTTGCGATACACACCCCACTATAAATGATTTTTTGATCGTCGTATTCAGCATTGAATCTAGTGAATTGAATTTTCTATAATGAGAGTATCGTTCTAAAAAGGTTACAAGGTTACATTACTATTTCTACTCCACTTACGTGGTTACAATCAGGTTACATGAAGGTTACATTTTAGGAAAACAGGTTACAATTATTATCAAAAGGTTTTTGTTTTGGCGTTTTCTTATTCGGCGTTTGACTTTCGTCGTCGTCTGCAAGCGATCTGCTGATTGCTTCAAAGCCCGATAGATCCAGCCCAAGCGTCGTTGCCAATTCTATGTCAACAATGATGCATTTCTTCGGCGCACTCTTCTTGCCATAACTATCATTCTTGAATCTTACGGGGTGGTTTGTCTTAACGACAAATTCCTTTCGCGAATCAAGCTGCTTTTGATAGGCTGCGTAGTCACTTATTTCACCGTCGTAACCAATTCGACTGGCATTTGCAGCAAATACTTGCGCTGCAGTCCTAAGGTGAATTGCGAGATATTCTTTGCTCGAGTCCAGACTTCTAATGTTTACGAACGCATAGTCTACATGCTGTTTCGCTAAGTCTCTTTCAGCCATTATTGCGAGTTGTTCGAGCAAGTAGTCAAACGAAAGTTTCACTTGACCATTGCCAGCACCAGTAACTTCTTCGATTTGGATGTCGATCGCTTTCTGCAGGTCGATCTGCCCAGCCATCGAAATGCCGTACTTTGCTGCAAAGTCTTGCATCAACGTCAAACCGAACACCATGGCAGTAATGTTGTTTTGAATGCGGGGTGCGACATGCTTGTCGCCATACAAAGCTTTTGCAGTATTTTCTGCGTCAGCCAATCGCGCTGCCACATCCACTCCCAAGCAGAAAGGAATATATTGTGTCATGAAAGCCTGAAGATCAAGACCCTTCAAAGATCTAAATGCTGTTTGGCAAGCACTGTTCTTCTTGATTTCATCTGTGAATCCTGCAATCAACACACGTTCCAGAACGGCTGATTCCTTTACCTTGGATTCACCACACAAAACCACCGGTGCGGTCAAGTGGTAGTGTGTTACGGTCTGATCAGGATTACCCTTGTCTTCGATTTCTCCACGATAAACTTTGCGCAGCATTCTGGTCAGGTCCATTACCTGGCCATCACGCATATCGTATGGTTTGAACTCGTCTAGGACGACAGGTACTGCATTTGTACTACTGAGCAGTTTCAGCATCGGAAACTGTTTCATGGTGCATGAAGACACAACAGGATCATCGTAACCGTGCAACGACATCATCAATTCCAGAAGTGAAGTCTTTCCGCCGCCCTGTGTACCATAACAGAACAATGCTGGGAAACTTCCGACTAAGTCCGTGATGCGTGGCTTCAACGGGACGGCGAAAAACCAACCTAGAATAGGCAGCATCACTTCCGGCTGATTGACGGCAAGAATATTGTTGAAGAATGTGTTGATAATGGATGCATAGTCAGTATCAGACATCTGCGAATATTTAACACGCGCATGAAGCGAATCCGAACTTTTGTCAAAAGGCATGATTTGCATCGGATTGATCTGACCGGCAGCGGTCAAATTCAGATCACGAACAACCCAAATGTCGTCGTGCAATCCAATACTGCGGGTTCCCTGTTTTCTAACAGCAACCTTAGATATGACATGCTGACAGACGTCGATTACGTCCAGGTCGCTGCCATGAAAAGTTCCTTCGCTGTGCTTGGTTGCTTTCATGAACTTTCCACGCGTGTGCCAATCCGTGTTTTCGATAGTAATCCCGGTCCATTCCTGACCGGAGATGTGTTTGATTGTGCAGTTCAAAACATCGCCGTCTGGCAGCATTAACAGTTCGCCAGCATCGATCGTAAATGGCGTCAGCATGATAAAATCGCCGTTCTTTCCAATCTTGCCATAGCATCCGCTGCGTTCCACAATCGGGCTATCAATCGGGTCATACTTAGAAGCCCAACCTGCAGGCGCTTTGGGAGCACCCACAGGCAATTCGAACTTCACGCCCTGATCCGCAAATGTTTCATAGCTTTGTGGGCCATTCCAGTTTTCGGCGATATCGCAATACAGGTCATCTAGCTTCTCCTGGCTGAATCGCTCGGGTTCGCGCTTGCTCAATTCGGTAAATCGATCCCAACCACCCGTTTTTACCAAGTAGTTGGAGCCAACTCCCACCCAAGGGTCATAGTCCCACCCACAAGGGTTCTCTTCGAACATCCGAATTATTGGGCAGTGTTCGATCATACTGGCTAGACCTGGCTGATTCAATTGAATGCCGGAATTGGAAGCGTGCAACTTTGCATGGTCGACTTTCGAATTGCCAATAACACGCTTTACCGCCATTGCTGAGTTGCGCTGGACTTCATCCAAAGTACGCACCGGATCATCAACAGGCTGAAAGTTTGTTGGATTAAGCAATTCACTTCGCTGACCAGACACCTTATGCAGTGCGAATGGTAGTTTTAGTAGGTTGCCAAGCCCTTTCTTCCCACTTATGGAATCTTGTTTGGGAAAGATTTCAATATGCAAACCGTCGGGCAGCATACCGATCTTTGAAATTAGTACACGACCAAGTTGTTTTGCCTGGGCCGCAGGAAACAATTCTTCAAACAACAGTATAACGTGGTATCCCTTGCGGCCACTAAATTCTAACAATGCATGCAAGCCCAAGTCTTCACATGCCGAAAGCAGCTTGCACGCGGTGTCCTGAAGTGCGGGAAGGTACTCAAGTACCTTGTCTGTGTGTTCTTTGTTGACATCAATATCCAAGGCAAGGAATTTTACTTTGTCGTCCTTGTCAATGGGATAGATGCCGATAGTTGTGTCGCCTGCGACGTGATTCTGCAGATCGACAAGCGTTAGTTCGCAATTCTGCGGGTAATAGTCGCCATTCGATTGTTGAACGGCATAGTTGTCGGTTCTTGTAACAAACCTATGTAGTAATCCCGACGCAACCAGAAGCACCTGCGCCGGGTTGGTATCAAACTTGTTATCATTATTATGCTGTGTGGTAGCTGTCAGTGGTTCTTCCACTGCGTACGGTAATGCCATTCTCATTTGCCTTTCTCTTAATATCGAAGACCAAAGTCTTCATCATGGTCTGTGCATTCAAAAAGTCCTGCACCCGCACAGACAGGGTATTGCGGAAAAATCCGTCTTCGATCGCCTTAATTTCGGGGCAGTCATCGAAACGGAAGAAGATTCGTCCAAGGTCGTCCACGTAGTAGTCTACGAATTGGTGGCCCTTGGCTTTCAAAGTCGTTATCAATCCAAAATCTTTTGTTTTCATTGTTGATTTCCTTTAGTTAGGGAATAAGTGGCAGAATTGTTCTTAGCCATTTCAGCATATCTTTCTTGCCCGCGTATCTGCTGCCGAACGCTGGTTGCGGCATCGGGAATTGTTGCGCGAGTGCGTGCGGAACTTGCAAAATGCTGCGATGCAGCAGGCATTGAAAGGCGATTTCACTGGCAAACCTTCCGTCAGTAAGTCCTAAATGGCGCTTGATTGCTTGTGTATCGCTTGTGCCGATTGCCTTGTTTTCCCAGGGCAACCATAGAATGTACCAACAACCTGCTACGCAGTAGCACTTTAGACCGTGGGCCATTAGGTAGTGCGCGGTCCTTTGGGCGCTCATCAGCGCCATTCCATGCAATATTTTCTTCTTCATGTTTTCTTCCTTTGTGTTCTTAAGAAAAGCCGGATCATAGACCCGGCACACGAAGGAAGGAAGTTATCATCTTCATGCGCCGAGCATATCCATATTCATTATTATTGGCAGCGTCTTAGTCCTTCAAAAATGATCCACGCTGTGACGATCATCTTGTTATCAGTTTGCGGCTTCATGTAGTCGTGCCGCGTTAGAAATTCTATCAATTCGTGATGGTCATACAAGTTGACCAGTTGCTCTTGGCAATATAGATACGGATGCCGGTCATCCAAGGCCACAAAATCGGCATTATCAGCTTCCAAGCTACTAAGTATGCCGGAAGCACGGCGTATGGCTTTATGTGCTGGAGTGTTGTTGCTTGTTTTGAAGCGCGGCATTAAGTTCCCTTTGTTTCTGATTAATGAGTGCGATGATGTTTGCCTTGTTGTTAAGTATCTTGTTGACATGAATGCTGGTATCAGCCGGTTTCTTTGTATGCGTAGCGATCAAGTCACTGTGGTGGAACTTGAAAAGTTCAAGTACAAACAAGCGGAGCCGTGTATCGTTGTCGAACAACGTGCCGTCATTCAGCAGTTTCTTTAAGTTTGCTAATTCAGACTGAAAATTACGGGCGGTCAGCCATTCATCAAGATGAATTCCCAGCCCAATCAGATTGCCGGTTAACAACCTAGCCTGTTCTTTTGTTAAGTGATCTTTGACTGTAAACAGGCCCGTGCGAATCAACAAGGCTTCAAGTTCTCGACGGCTTATAATATCGGTCACGTCTTCGCCATCACAGAGGTAGTGGAAGTTTGGAAACAAGACGGGAATACCGCCCATTTTCAACAAGGCCAACGCCTGTTCGAGTGCGGTTTCTTCAATGGTTTTTTTCATTCAATTTCCTTGGTTAATTCAGGGTTCTCACCCGAATGTTGTGCGGCTACTAACAGCCAGGAATCACAACAAAAAAGACCGAACGGACATGATGCATGTCGTCGATCGGTCTTTCGTCTATAGTCTATGGGCGGGCGGCCGAATCGGCACAGCCCTAATTATTGGAGTCTATCAGGAAGCGAATTCCGTGGTTCTTCCGAGTTATTTAGTCGGTTACTGCAGTAGCCGGAATACCGACCCCTACTATATAGTATACTCAATTTTTCCCGGTTGTCAAGGCAATATTGCCCATTTTTCATCCCAAAATCAAAAAAATTCAACTTTTTTCAGCCCATAGACACAGGTTCTCGTCGTTTTTCCCCTTCCACGGGAGCAAACCGCGCCTTGATTTTGAATCAACGAATTTGCACCTTTAATCCCGCTACGAACACCAAGTCTCTAGCATGGAAGAACCCCTATTAAATCGCACCTGCGATTTTTCGTGTTTTCGGGTACAAGAACTAAAGGAGGCTCCCATGTTCGAAGACTTCTCGACCATTGAATCCCGCCTAGCTCCACACATTGTAAACGCTGTGTGTGATCTGCCTTCACTTTCCCATGCCGACATGTGGTTCCCTTGCTGCAACGGACAGCTGTTTCGAATGATCGAATGGACGGCAGTGTACTTGGATCGATTGGAGAACGGCCAGCCGGTAGAACAGAGTTCGCTTATCGGCCACCCTGTATCCGGTCGTGGCTAAAAACTACAGCAACACACTGAAGCCAGTATTACTGCTGGCTTTTTTTGTTCTCTGCGGATAGGTGCGAAGATATGTTCGCACTTTCATAGCCCGGCGTTCTTTTTGTTCTCGTCGCGACCTCTCCTGATTCTTACCCCAGTTGGAGAGTGTCTGCTTCAAAAGATGTTCAATTTCGGGCGATCGGATTTCCAACGTGCTCCCGCCTGGGAAAACTTGTCCTAGGGCAAATATGAAGGCCCGAGCCTCGGGACCTTAGGGGGCCTACCGGAGCGAAAATTCGGATAGACTCCTTAGATGCTGTAAGTTATAGGCTTAGAGAGTGGGCGGGAATCGACGAACTCGGAGTTGCCCTCGCCCCAAATTCCGACGCCGCCCGACGCTCCCGGTCGTTCAAACCACTAACTTATCCAGACTTATTCAATCCGGCTCAGATTCACCCAACATGCCGTGAACTGTTGAATTAGCACCAATGTATTTGTAGATTGAGGAGTTACGGTCCCACCTTCTTCAAGCCCTGCCATTTCACCCAATGAAACAAGATAAAATAACGCTCTCGCAACTGGAGAGCTTTCTCTTTAAGGCTGCGGATATTCTTCGTGGCAAGATGGACGCTTCCGAATTCAAAGAGTTTATTTTCGGAATGCTTTTCATCAAACGAATGTCTGACGAGTTCGATCGAAAACGAGCTGAACTTCGCCGGCAGTACAAGCACTTACCTGCCGATAAGCTGGAATCACTTCTCGAAGACAAGACTTCCTACGGCGATACGTTCTTCGTTCCCAAGCGCGCCCGCTGGAGTGAAGAATGGGTAGACGAAAATGGTAAGCAAGTCCCCGCACTAAAGCACCTCAAGGAAGACATTGGAGCAATGCTGAACAAAGCATTGGCGGCTATCGAGGAAGCAAACGATGCCCTGTACGGTGTATTGAAATCCAATATCGTATTTACATCGGGCAAAGGCAAAGAAGGTAAGACTAAAGTTAGTGATAGTCAGTGGAAAGACCTACTCGATCACTTCAATGATCCGAAGTTTGTGCTGGTCAACGAAAACTTCGAATTTCCTGATCTGCTCGGTGCGGCGTACGAATATTTGATTAAGTACTTTGCAGACAGTGCCGGTAAAAAGGGCGGCGAATTCTATACGCCCGGCGAAGTAGTTCGATTGTTAATCCAGCTGGTTCGCCCACAATCCGGAATGACTATTTATGACCCCACGGCTGGCAGTGGTGGCTTTCTGATTCAATCACATCAGTATATCGAGGAGCAAGGGCAAAACCCGGAAGACATTTTTCTTTACGGCCAAGAATCGAATGGTACAACTTGGTCAATCAGCCAGATGAACATGATTCTGCACAATATCACGAAGTTCCTTATTGAGAACGATGATACATTGCAGAATCCCTTGCATCTCGACGGAAATCAAATTAAGAAATTCGATATCGTGCTGGCAAACCCGCCGTTCTCGCAGAACTACAGTCGTACAGACATGAAGTTTGAAAGCAGGTTCCGCGAGTTCTGTCCTGAAAAAGGTAAGAAGGCTGATTTGATGTTCGTTCAGCATATGGCGGCGAGCTTGAAGTCTAAAGGACGAATGGCGACCATTATGCCTCACGGCGTTCTGTTTCGTGGCGGCAAAGAGAAGATCATTCGAAAGCTACTAATTGACGACAATATCATCGAAGCAATCATAAGTTTGCCTCCTGCACTTTTTTACGGTACCGGGATTCCTGCCTGCGTCCTGGTTATCAACCGAAACAAACCGGACACGATGCAGGACAAGATTCTGTTCATCAATGCCGACGCGGAATACGGTGAAGGGAAAGTTCAAAACAAGCTTCGCCCTGAAGACGTAGAGAAGATTGATTACGTCTTCACCAACAAGCTTGAGATTCCTAAATACTCCCGTTTGGTAACTAAGGAAGAGATAATCAACACGCACGACCTGAACTTGAACATTCGCCGATATGTGGACAATACGCCTGATCCTGAACCCGAAGATGTGCAGGCGCATCTGATTGGTGGCGTGCCGATCCCAGAAGTCGAGGCACTCCAACCCATATACGACAAATTCAAATTCAATCCCGAAGTCATTTTTCAGCCGGACCGGGAAGGCTATTTGGCGTTTCGTGCTGAGATAGATGGTAAGTCAAAGATCCGCGAATTGGTTGATGCGGACCCAGGAGTCCAAGAAACGCTGCAGGCCATGCATTCAGCGATTGAAGAGTGGTGGGACGTGGCGAAGGCGGACTTCGTGAAACTTGAAAATGACCGAAATAGTCTGCCAACGGTTCGCAAGGAACTCTTGGACCAAATCAAAAACAAGTTGATTCCTTTGGGAGTTCTCGATCAATTCCAAGCGGCGGGTGTGTTCGTCAACTGGTGGACGAAAATTCGCTACGACTTGAAGACGATCAGCAATCTCGGCTGGGTGCACATCCTGCTACCGGACGATTATCTAGTTCGCGAGTTCTTCCAGACCGAGCAAGACGAATTGGATCAACTTGACTCCTCGCTTAATGAAGAAGAAGCCACTCTTCAGGAAGCAGTCGAAGCCGTAGAATACGAACCCGACGAAGACGAAAAGGTGACGGCGACCGTAGTCAAGGGCTATCTAAAAGATACGATAGAGGATCTGGAAGATTCGACCGATGAGGCGGCCATTGCCGAACGATCTATGCTTGAAACACAACTTGCTGCAATCAAAACAAGCGAAAGTGCAATCAAGCAGTTAAAGATAGACATTAAGGAGAAGCAATCCGAGCTTGAGGAAAAGCTGGAGTTCAAGCGAAACGGGATTGATGACACAAAGATTGGACTGGAATCGCTACTGCTGCAAATTGATAAAGAACTGTCGACGATGAATCCCGAATCGAGGGCGAATCAGAGAAAGATAAGTGCACTGGAAAGCGACAAGAAGAATATAGAGGCTCGAATTGCAGGACTTGAAGTACAACTCGCAGCCATCGGAGGGATAATATCAGCTGATCAATGCGAAGCTCTAATTCTGAAGAAACTGCATGATTTTGTAGACACCGAGCTTGGCAGATACCTCGCGGAAGCAATAAGAACGTTAGTCTCTAAATGTGAGAATTTGTATTCAAAATATGCATTCGACTTTGGCTCGTTAGCTGACAACAGTCAGCAAATTCAAGAAAGCATGGCACAAGTCTTTGTGGATTTGGGGTACAGGCCGTGATCGATTGTGAACACTGGGACGAGCGTCCAATTACCGATTTAGCTGACTTCATTGACGGATACGCGTTTGCGCCCGACGATTGGAGTAGGGAAGGTCTGCCTATCATTCGAATCGAACAACTTCGGAATTTTGATTCAGTTAGTGATTGGTATAGTGGAACATTGCCTATTGAAAATATTATCGAGAATGGCGATCTAATATTCTCCTGGAGTGCATCGCTCTTCTTAAAGATTTGGTCCCACGGAAAGGCAGCCCTTAATCAGCACCTTTTCAAAGTCGTGGAGCATGATGGTGTTGACCGACTGTATCTAAAGTACCTGATTGAATACAATTTGCCGCGACTTAAGAATGCGTCTCACGGGTCGACGATGCAACATGTCACTAGACGTGAGTTGCGGCAGTTTTTGGTTAGATATCCAATCAAAGAGTCAGAACAAGCCCTGATTGCTGCTTTGCTTCAAACCGTGGACAAAGCCATTGAGCAAACAGAAGCGATGATTGCCAAGCAAGAGCGAATCAAGACTGGATTGATGCAGGATCTGCTTACGAAAGGGATTGATAAGCACGGCAACATCCGCTCTGAAGCCACACACAAATTCAAGGACTCGCCGCTGGGCAGGATTCCGGAAGAATGGGAATGCGATGCCTTGGGTGCATATCTGAATTCTGGCGGAGGGTTTATTCAAACGGGACCATTCGGGAGCCAACTTCATTCCTATGAATACGTCGATGAAGGGATTCCGGTTGTAATGCCTCAAGATATGCTTGATGACGAGATCAGCCTGAAGTCTATTGCCCTCATAACTCCTAAGCGCGCGAAGGATCTTTCGCGACACAAAGTGGAAGTGAACGATGTTCTCTTTGCCCGCCGCGGCGAGCTAGATAGATGTGCAGCAATCTATGAGAGAGAACAAGGCTGGATTTGTGGAACGGGATGCTTACTAATGCGGATGGCACGATCAAATCTTAATCCAACATGGGTGACAATGACCTACAAGCATCACCGAATACAGAGACAAGTGCTTGCGCACGCTGTCGGATCTACAATGATAAACCTTAATCAAGGACTGCTTAAGGATCTCTCATTTCCGCGTCCAAGCCTTGCGGAACAACATGAGATCTGCCTAAGATTATCGACCTTTGACGCCTCGCTGTCTGGCCAGCATGTACTGCTCGGCAAATTGCAGTTACTTAAGTTAGGCCTCATGCAAGACCTTCTATCCGGCAAGGTCCCCGTTACGCATCTTCTAAAGCAAAGTGGTTCCGCAGATGTGGAGAATGTCGCATGCCCCGCGTAGACCGCACGCCAGCCTATATTAAGATTGACGAGAAGAACCACGTCGAAGTGCCGTTTCTTGCACAGCTTGAGGGATTGGGATGGGACGTAATACGGCTGGAGATGAAAGATCAAAAGCCCAAAGATACTTGGCGGACCGATTTTTCCGAAGTAATTCTCGAACCTGTACTAAGGCAATCGCTGAAGAAGATCAATCCGTGGATCGAAGACGATCAGGTTGACGACGTAATTCGCAGGCTGACCAGTTACACAGCGTCTGGGTTGCTAGACAATAACCGGCGGATTCTGGCGATGCTGTTGGAGAATATGTCGGTATCTGAAAATCGCAAGACCGGCGATCCTGATCCCACGGTCCGAATCATAGATTTTGAAAACAGGGACAACAACTCCTTCATCGCTGTTTCGCAGCCCAAGTTTCGAGTGCCTGCCACGGAGCACCACATCTTTCCCGACATCGTGCTCTTCGTGAACGGTCTGCCCGTCGTGCTGGTCGAATGCAAATCCCCAAAGGTCAAGGAACCGATCCCCGAAGCGATAGACCAGATGATGCGCTACAGCCAACAACGAGGCGAAGAGAAAGAAGGCGTTCCGCAGCTCTTCTATTTCAATCAGTTCATTGTTGCCACCTGCCGCCAGCAAGCGAAGTTTGGAACCATCACAACGCACACAGAGCGCCACTTCTACCGCTGGACCGATCCCTACCCCAAAAGCCTGAACGATTTGGAGCACGGCGCCAGCAGCCCCAATGACCAGCAACGCTTGGTGGCCGGTATGTTGGACAAGGATAACCTGCTTAGCCTGATACGGACGTTTACGCTGTTCAAGACCAACGACAAAGGCAAGTTGATCAAAGTCGTCGGCCGCTACCAGCAATTTCGTGCGGTCAAGAAAGCCGTCGGCCGTTTGCTGACGGGCACAAACCGGCAGGAACGCAGTGGTATTATTTGGCATACCCAAGGATCTGGCAAGTCCCTGACAATGATGTTCATGGTACGCGAAATGTACCGCCATCCTGAGCTTTCTAAATGGAAAGTTGTCTTTGTCACGGACCGTACGCAGCTGGAACAACAGTTACGCGAGACAAGTCAGAGTATCGGCTTCACGGTCAAGCCTGCGGACTCGATAGCGAAATTGAAGGAGTTGCTGCCGACTGATTCTTCTGACCTGATCATGGCGATGATCCACAAGTTTCAGGAAAGGGAGTTACAAGAGGCCTTCCCTGAGCTGAACACGAGTCAGAATGTGCTTGTAATGACAGACGAAGCACACCGGTCGCAATACAAGCTGCTTGGGGCGAACTTGGATCGAGCACTCCCCAATGCGACGAAAATCGGATATACAGGCACGCCTATCGATAGGACCGAACAGGTGTTTGGCGACTACATTGACAAGTATACGATGCGGGAAGCCATCGAAGACGGTGTAACACTTTCCATCGTGTACGAAGGCAGAACGCACAATGCAGAAGTTGACGACGCCGAAGCGATGGATACGGACTTTCAAGATGTTTTCAGCGATTGCAAGATCGACGAGCGCCTAAAAATTCTGGGCTATTCATCACGCCTGGCGTATCTTGAAGCTGAACCAACCATCACAGCCAAAGCGAAGGACATGGTGAAGCACTATGTTTCGCAGGTCTTTCCCAATGGATTTAAGGCACAGGTGGTTGCTGTTTCCCAAGAGGCCGCCGTTCGCTACAAGAAAGCTCTTGAATCGGCCTTGCAAGGCATGATAGAAGGACTGGAAAAGCATAACCCGCGCAAAATCAACATTGAGCGACTAAAGCAGCTCAAAGTTGAAGTTGTGATATCGGGAGGCCACAACGATCTGCCGCACATTAAGGAACATGCAGACTCATCTAAACACAAGACACATATTAAGAGCTTTACACTGCCCTTCGACACGGAAGACGAAGGCGTCAAAGGCGACGTTGGAATCCTGGTTGTAATGAATATGCTGATTACCGGATTCGATGCACCCATCGAGCAGGTAATGTACCTCGACCGTGTCATCACGGACCATAATTTGCTTCAGGCTATCGCCCGAGTTAATCGCGTAGGTGAAGAAGGCAAAGACAAAGGGTTTGTTGTAGATTACGTAGGTGTCGGCCATCATTTGAAGGACGCGATAAAGAGCTACGACGAGCGTGAACAGGCAGAGGTCGTGAAATGCTTGTCTACGCCAGCAGAAGAACTAAATGAACTCGTCGCGGCAAGCAATAGCCTGAAAGAAATGCTTGCAAAGCACGGATTGACGAACCTGTCTGATCACGATGCCTTCTTCGACCTCTTTTACGACGAAGACGTTAGATATGATTATCTTGAGGCCTTCAAGAAGCTTACAAAGAGTTTGAACTTAGTGTTTCCGCGCAAAGAAGCGCTCGAATATCTTAACGAGTATCAGTCATTATCCGAGATTAATGCGCTTGCCGCTTCTCACCTGAACGACGACCGTCTTAGTTTGAAGGGCGTCCCCGCGAAGTTAAGAAGAATTACGGATGCGCATCTTGTTTCAAAAGGCATCGAACAGAAGGTCGCGCCTATTTCCATTTTTGATGACTCGTTTATCGAAAACGTCAAGAAGCGCAGTCGGGCAAAGACAAAAGCCGCTGAAGTGGAACATGCGATTCGTCACCACATTGAAGTGAACATAAATGACGACCCAGAGCTATATGCTTCTTTCGCAGAGGCGCTAGAGCGCATTTTCCAAGACTTCAAGGACAACTGGCAGGCAATTTTCGAGGAGCTAGAGAAGCTAAGAGCGAGAATAAGAAATCTGCCGCAGCCACCTGCCGGGCTGACCCGAAAGAAACACATGCCATTCTTCCGAATTCTTGCAAGAGAAATCTACGGAAAACGTTTTGGCGATGACACATTTACAGATGAAGAAGAAGACAATTTAGTCGAGCTCACACACGAAGTTGTTGAGACAATCGTCCGTGAAACCAAACTAATCGGCTTTTGGGATAGCACTCCTTCACAGAACAGGCTTGAAGCCGACCTTCAGGGGATACTGTTGTCTGAGCGGTTTAGCAAGTTGCCCAACGTTTTGGATAACTGGAAACCGATTAGATCGCGGCTCATGGAGAAAGCCTATACTTCTCGCGACATTTTGTCGTACGCCTAGTTACAATGACAATCACATACGAAACGCGACACTCAAAACGCAAAACCATTTCGATAACCGTCGAACGGGACCGTTCCGTAGTGGTACATGCGCCATTGGGTACGACAAAGGGAGCCATCGACCGTATTGTCGAAAAGAAGAAGTCATGGATAAAGGAAAAACTCCGGCATCCCTTGAAGTATGACAATGAAAAGCGACCTGTTGAATTTGTTTCAGGCGAATCTGTGTACTACATGGGCAGAGAATATCGACTTGAAATTCGCAAGGGCGGCAACGAGACAATCGAAATTCAAGGGTCATTCATTGTTACAAGTTCAAGTAGGGAGCGTGCACGAGAAGTATTTCGCAATTGGTGCAAGTCCGAGGCTCGCGAGAGATTCGTGCCACGCGTCCACGAAATTGCGAAACGACTCGGAGTTTTACCAAGCCGCGTATCGATCACGGACTCCAAATACAGGTGGGGATCCTGCACTCCGAAAGGTACTGTAACTCTAAATTGGAGACTTGTGAAAGCTCCCCCTACAGTAGTTGATTACGTGATAGTACACGAATTAGCGCATCTCAAAGAACTCAATCACTCTCCGGACTTTTGGACGATCGTAAAGACGCACGCCCCGAAACAGAGAGAAGCGAGGGAGTGGCTGAAGCAGCACGGAAGTGCTCTGGAAGCAAATTTCTAATACGCTGCTCCATACACGAGCATCATACAAAAGTATCTCATCGCATGAAAATGCCAAAACTCATACATGATTTCGCAACACCGATTCTCGGTTAATCACCGAGGACAGAGTACCTGTGAAGCTGCGAAATGTTTCGTTTACAGTTTGGCTCCAGAGCCACAGCAAGAAGGACCCCGAGGAGAAATGGCTTCGCGAACTTTACCCGTGGCCAGTACTTGCGCAAGTAGACTACGATGAAAGGCAAATTGGCAAGCCCCAAGTAATTGAATTTGATGGTGCCGGGTACTTGATTACTCTAGAGTCCATGAAATGGCAACCGACGCATGGCACCTATAGGTATCGTTTACACGTTGAGTCAGACGGGCTTGGGTGGCACGCAAGATCGTATTCAGATAGGTTTGATTTGTGCGCAACTCCGGACGGCTTGTTTGTGACACTTTTTCACACAAGCAGACAAGAGCCACTCGAAAGAATTGCGAGGGCGTTCTTTGCGCGCCGATGGGAAGATATTAATCCAAGGTTGTTCGAGAATCTTGCTGTATCTCGATTTCTAGCTGCAAGCATCGTTGCACAAATAGTAGAAGACCTTTCTTGGGAGATTCCGCTTACGCACTACCCAAACGCACGTCTTTCAGGAACTGTGGCGCCAATGTTCGCAAACGGCAACAACTTATGGCTGGGGTATCGCTTCTTGTCGGAAACTGCTTACGCATGGGCGCGAACGGCCGCCTTGATGTCCCAGCAAGTAGTTGCTTTGTACTTCGCTGATACGAAGTACCAGTACAAAGTCGATTTGCCACAAAATGCCAGAGTCTTGTCAGTCGTTGAAATGGATAAGAACGAGCTCGGAGGTCGCTACCACGACTACATACGCATTCTCCTGCGAGGATTAGAGCTACCTAATGGCGTTTCAAATATCGACCTACTCAGTTCCATAGTTGAGGGACGGATTGAGTCTCCTCCGATCTCAATCTCGGAGGCAGATGTAAACGAGTCACTAGCGGCCCTAAAGTGTCCTTGTTTCTCAAAGTCTGAGCTCCGCTATCAACTTGCCGCTGCAGTTGTTCTGAACGCATGGATCGAAGCAGAACGACTCCTAGGCTTTGTTAAGCGGAAGAAATTCTATGCCTTTAAGCAAAAGGTTGGTACGCTAGCGCGGTGGGCCAGTGAGTTCAGTCCTCCAGGTGTACAAGTGTGGACAGAGGTCATTGACAAGGATCATGGAGCAGTTGTCTACATTCGAATCGACAACGTCGACTTTAGCTTTCATGCAATTCCAAGTCAAGACAAGTGGAGCAACTCAAAAACGCCTACACCTGCTTGGAGCGGTGTTCGCTTGAAGCCCATTGCTCCTATCGTCTTAAAGTGGGCCAGATCAATGCGTGATTCAAACGTCTAATGTCTTGGCTAAGAAGAACTTTGCTTCTGATCGAGAAGTGGCGGGTGCTTTATACCACGGTTAGACCACATAACACACTGGGCTATCCGCCACCCGCGCCGGAAGCAGAAAACAATAGCTTCCGTCTCCGCCAAGCTGCGACGGAAGTAACCAAGTGTAATCCTACAACTGGTACAGAGAATGGGGGCAGACCATTGTGACCTTCGTTTGGACCAAAAACTCACTGAAGATACAAAGCGAGAGTAAGGCATAGCCTACAATCAATAGAGGGCATTCTATGAAAGCGATTATTACGTGGATCGTCATTACGGTGACTTGTCTAATCGTAATGCCGACGCTGGGTTGGAATCCGTCCGACTTCTTTCACCAGTACTGGCCTAAACCTGTTGCATCTTTTCTGTCATTCTTGGCAAGCGCAAAATTCCTATTGCCAGTTGCAATACCTGTTTGCATTTCTGGCTTGTTCGGAAAGAGTCGTCCGACGACAAAAGAATTTTACAGACATCGTCCAGTCTGGGTGTTCGTTTCGTTTGCTACCGCTGCTGTTATCTGGTTGATAATGCTAGTCGGCTGGAAGACAGAGATTACAATGCCCAACTCTACCACGCTTGGCGCAGATGGTATTAGGTACGATTGGCTGTCGCGACTAGGTGTGATAGTTTTGCTTGCTGGCGTGGCAGCATTTTTCATCAAGAGGCCATTGACATCCAGTTTTTTCAAAGATTTGCGCCAACAAGCTTCAGGAGACAATGGTTCGATCTCAAGGACAATCACCGGCGGTGTGCACTGGTGGAGCTTGATCTCTCTGCTGGGTACCGCTACGCTGGCGTTCATAAGTTTCGAGTGGTTGTCGCTCGACTCGTCGCTTGCATGGAAGTTGATTGTCATTGTTCCGGCATTTCTGTGCTTTTGGCTGGTGGGAGGTGTGATGGTGTTGCATGTCAATGAGATAGGCATACTAACTTCGTACAATAACCCTAACCCTCATCCTTGGGTCCTACGCCGTTCAGTTGACCATCAAAAGGGTTACATTGAGCAGGACGCCTATCATACGGATAAAACAAAGGATTCTGACGGTACAGTTCTGAGGACAGGATTGAACATTTATTGCTTACCGTTCTGGCTTCCTTTTATCGGAATCACTCTCTTAACGAGAGAAATCGAACAACGCTTCGGTACAACTCCCCTATTCCCGACGAAGCCAGTTGCGAGTGACGGACAACCAGATGACCCCAATCGGAGAAGACTCGTTGGCCCGAAAGTGCAGATAAAATTTCGCATGCGCGTTTGCTGGAACGAGGCACCTTTTACTTTTTTACACATATCCTTTTCTGAACAGAACAATATTCGCCAGAATGCAGTCAAAGCGCTTTCCGCTTTGATGGTTAATAAATTCAGCGAGATGAGTGTTGAAGAGGTATACACTTTGCTCCATTACACTCCCTATCGTAACACGGGTAGTGGTGATGCTAATCGTATCACATCCGATTTAGCTGAAACGCCATGGGATAGGTTTCAAAGTGAAGCAGCGCGCCTTCTCTTTCAGGAGTTCGGTGCCAGAGTAATAACGATTCAAATTGAAGACATTAATCTAGATCCCGATCTTGAAAGAGCTATTCAGGCACAGGCTGCGGCCACTACAGAAGTGGAACGCCAGACGATCCTTGGGCAAGCCGAGGGGCGTAGAGAAGCCAGCCTGATAAAGGACTTTGCTCGACAAGTTTTCGGAATTCCCGCCAATCAGGAAGTTTCTGAAGCAAAAATGTTGGAAGCATTAGCGGAGTACAACAAACTAAACAAATTCAGAAACTCCAACATAGTGATTGACGGGAGTGACGAAAGGCGGCAAATTATTCTGGGCATTGATTATAGCCGAACACGTTAGTCCGAGTTGCCCCCGGCAGATTGCTGTCCACATCTACATTGCCTCATTCACTTGGCTGTTTGCCCCCCGCTGTTGCTCCTTCACTGTTTTAGTCAGCGCTTTTGGCACAAAAGAATAGGGACAACATGCCCGACCTAAACCACCTTCAACGCGCACTGCGCATTCTTCAGCGGTTGATGACTCACGATCGAGTCACAGTTGCGGAACTGCATGAACTGCTAGACAAACAGGTCGATAAGCGTTCGATTCAACGGATGTTGAATTCCATAGAAGGCGCGAATATCCCGTTGCGATTTGAAACCGGAGCACATGGTGTTCGGTACTACAGATTGCAGCGGGAATTTGATTTTGTGCCGATGATGCTGGAGCCGGATGACTTGTTGGCGGGCATTCTTTTGGGACAGTTCAAAGAACTGTTTCAAGGCACAAAGATTGGCGACAATATCAAACGTGTCTTTGAACGCATGGAGCAGCTCGTGCCGCCCGATGGAGTCGAGATCGCTTCAGCATTCTGGGATGTCAATGATGCTTTCTCGTATCACGAAGCTGGTCGAGTCGACATCAAGCCATTCAGCCACGTCCTGATGGACCTGTTCAAAGCACTTCTGGCGCGCAAAGTGTGTTGGGTGAAGTACAAAGGGAAGTCGTATCAGATTCATCCATACAGTCTGATTCTGCATACCGGATCGCTCTACGCAGTCGTCTTTCAACCTTATCACAAGTCGTACATCTATCTGTCGTTGCCACGCATCGAGGAGATTACGCCGACTGACGAGATCTTTGAACGTGATCCCAAGTTTAGCCTAAGAGAGTTTATGAAGGACAAGTTCGGCATCTGGTCGGACAAGCCTGCGACAGTGAAAATCAAATTCGCCAAGCTTGTTCGTCCGTCAATAGAAGGACGCGTCTGGCATCACAGTCAGTCGATAAGAGAACTTAAGTCCGGTGACATCGTACTCACAATGAAAGTAGGTATTACGGAAGAACTGATTGCGTGGATTCTGCGATGGGGGAAGTATGGAATCGTGCAGTCCCCTAAGAAGCTGCAAGACAGAATCAAGCGGACCCTAAGAGAAACTCTGAAGAGTTACAGATAGCACGTCATGATTTGTCGCTCTGGCTGGTATTTTTCAGCCATGAAGACAACATCTCCCACCCCAAAGCCCGGCCGCAAGATCGTTATCGATCTTAAGTCTGTTCCTGTTAACTACAAAGCGGCAACGAGGTTATTCTGTCAGCGATATCTAACCGCAGCACTACGAATGTACTCATGGAATGTGACCAAATGTGCAAAAGCGCTTGGAATCAGCAGGAGGACATTGCAGCTCAGGATGAGGCAGTTTGGAATTCAGGAGGGCATGAACATCGAGTCCAATGCGCATTTCATCACTGCAAAAGAAACCTCAATGGCTATTGACTCCGATTCGGCATTAGAACCTACTTCCTTAGATGTCAGCAGCCGGAGTGAAAATGTCGTCCAATAACGGCTATCGATATCTGTCCAAGTCTAGGCTAATGGCACTTCATCAGTGCCCATTGCGGCTTTGGAACGAGGTGCACCGACGCGATCTGATGCAGGCGCCGTCAGCAGAAGCCCAAGCTCGGTTTGACGCTGGAACGATGGTTGGTGAGCTTGCTCGCGATCTCTATCCCCAAGGTAGGTTGATAGCGGAGAAGTACTGGGAAATCGCAATGGCCAAGATTCACACAAACGAAGCACTGGCCGACAAGTCCATTCCGGCACTGTTTGAACCGGCGTTCGAGTATCGGCAGACCCGCGTACGCTGCGATATTCTCGTTCGTGGAAAAGGCGGCTGGCAGCTCTGGGAAGTCAAGAGCGTAGTCAATCCCAAAGAATACCACGTGCTTGACGTTGCAATTCAGGCGCATGTACTGAAGAAGTCGATGGAGGCGTCCGGGAGCGACTGTAATTTCGAGAATATTGGCGTAGTCCATCTAAACAATGAATATGTCTACGACGGCAAGAAGTATGATGCAAATAGTCTCTTCAGCCGATTTGAGTGCTTAGATGAAGCGTTGGACATTGAGATTCCAGTTGAAGACTTGATTTCTGAGGGTCTAGAAATCGCCACGTCGACAATACCGCCGCAGATTAAGCCTGGCGGTCAATGCACAGATCCTTACGACTGCCCATTCCTTGGCAGTGCCTGTGATGTGCCGGAACGGCATCCACTGATGTTGGTGCCAGGCGTTGGTCCGGCCAAGCTTGAGAGTCTTATTGCACAGGGAATCAACACACTGGACGATCTTGCAGCCAGCAGCGTAGTCTTAAATGGCCCCCAGCAGCGCATGATGAAGGCCGAAGAGACTGGACAATGCGTGGTCGAACCGACATTGTCTGAATATCTGGCGGCAATAGGATATCCCAGATATCATCTTGACTTCGAGACGTTCATGCCTGCGCTTCCTAGATACAAAGGTACGCGGCCATTTCAGGCGCTGCCGTTCCAGTACTCAGTTCATTTCGAAGAATCTGAACGACGACCTGCACAGCACTTTGGCTATCTGCATTCGGAAGATTCAGATCCAAGGCGGTTGCTCACCGAGCATATGCTTGATGTCCTTGAACAGCACCCAGACGCGCCAGTCCTAATGTACACAGCGTACGAGAAACGGGTTCTCAATGCGCTTGCAGATGAACTTCCTGAATACGCAGACCGATTGAATACCGTCGCTGATCGACTCGTTGATTTGTGTGCCATCGTCAAGGACAATATCTACCATCCGGACTTCAACGGCAGCTTTTCTATCAAAAGTGTATTGCCTGCCTTGGTCCCGGAACTCGGATACGATGATCTTGAAATTGCGGATGGTACAGCGGCTTCGCTGAAGTACATGGAGATGATCGAGCTAGCCAAGTCTGACAAAACTTCGGCGAAGGTGATATTGAACCAGCTTTGGGAGTATTGTAAACGCGATACGGAGGCGATGATTGCCGTCGTGTCACGGCTTAACATATTGTCAGCGGGTATTTGATACTGGGCTGCCCTATTTCATACCAACATGAATCAATTGATTTGCGATCATACTAATATGTAGTAACGCGTAAGAACTGTAAGAACAATGGCAATTAGACGAAAGCAGCACATTCCCACTTTGCGTGAAATTGTCCGGCGGATTCCCAAAGAAAACGACCTTTTCTCCGAAGTGTTTTCACGTGAGTCAGTAATAAATGCGATCGACCGGCTTTTTGTCAAACGCAACATGTATGGATACAGCAGTTGGTTTGTGCTGGAATGTGCTGGAGAGTTATCCCGACAGTACAGCGACCTCGCAGCTGCCATGCTTGAACGTGCTGCAGACTACATTCTTGAACGCGATGGCCTACGAAGTGCAGATGAATGTCAGAATCTGGTGTCTGAAGCGGCGACACATTGGCTTATGTCGGACAATATTGCTGAGTACAACGAAACGAACTTGCATCGTATTTCTATTAGCCTTAAGTCAACTAAACAACGTGAGCTTTTTGTTTCAGAGGAACATCTCGGTAGTCTAATTGTGCTGTACGATACAGCAGAAAGATACTTTGAATCAGGTAATTTGGAAAGGGCTCTTGAGACGTTTCAGCTATTTATGAGAGAGATGGAAGTCGAAGAACAGTACGTGGCGGCCGGTGATGCAGCCTTAAGATGTATGTTGGTTTGTGCTGCATTGGAGAATTGGCCTAAGACCCAAGATTTCGCCTTGGAGTCGCTGGAACTGTATAAGCGATCAGAAGAGGATATGGATCTAGACGATATGCTTCTTTGCAATTACTACACGGGCAAAGCCATGTACTTCATGGCGGCAGCCGCTAACGCTGGCAGTATTATAGATTGTCTTACTTTCTGCAAAGAGGATGATGAAGACAGAGAGATGCTCACAAGAAACGGAGTTGACTTCCGCGAGATGGATCAAATGCTAGCGAGATGCCATGCAATACGAGGCGAACTGTGCTTTCAGAAATGGGCCTATCAAAACAACTCGACGCTTCTCAGCGATGCTGAGGCTGATCTAATAAAGTCAGCAGAGATGCTTGAGGAAGAGCCGGAACGCCCGCGCAGAGTACTGGCACGAGTGTACGCCGCATTAAGCACCGTCTATAGTGCAAAAGGTAGCATAGATGAAGCAGCAGAATATCGCGAAAAAGCTCTTAGATTCGGATTTGATTTATCCGAAGAATAATGTATTAGTATAGTTTGCATTGGCTCCACGACGGGTGGCGCAATAAGAATGCGATATTGAAGAGTAATGGGCAGCACCTACGAAGCAACGTGCCAGTCTTGTAACCATCACTTTGATTTCCAAATTAGCGGAGGCATGACATTCCACTATCTGCACTGCGACAAATGTGGGGCTGGTAAGGCCATCGCCTTTGACGAACTTGAAGTTGTTGCTGGCGAACCACAATGTCCTGGGATAAATTTAGATCACAATTTGAAAGTTGAATGCGTTGCAGACAAGTGTCTTTGTGGGGGACACTTTCGATTCAATGCGCCAGTTCGATTCCCATGTTGTCATTCAACTGATGTCGATTGGGACGAAGACAATCCGCAAGAGAACTATGACTAGAGGCATAATACCAGACAGTTCACAGATCGCGTTAACCACAATTCGGGCTTCGCAGTGAACCCTTTCGGGGGCCTCCGTACTCTTGCTACATTAATACCGAAAGGTTCGCTGGGTTACCAACTGTTCGCGCCGGGGACAGAAGAACAATTGCTGCCGTCTCACTCCGCCGGACGGCAGTAAGTATGCCTAATCCTACAACTGGTACAGAAATATGGGCAGACCAACCTAGCCTACCCAACCTTGCCGGGTCCCTTTCCTGCTGATCAATATGTCGCGAATCAACTGCAAAAATGGCATTTTTGATAGGTCCTATTGCTGCAAAGCAACTTATCATTCAAGAAAGGGAGATTCTGAATGTCTGACGAAACTACTGTCCGTAACGTAATCACTTCAATAGATCAGCATGTTCGCGATGTTTTTGGTACTTCAAAGGCGTACCATATTGACATCTATCAACGGGAGTATCGGTGGGATAAGGACAATGTCGACACGTTGCTGAATGACCTTCAGATTCGTTTCGAACAACATCAGCGCATTGAAACGGATCCCAAAGAAATCCATAAGGATGTTCTCAAGCGCTTCGAGCCATATTTTCTTAACACCTATTTGACCCACAGCACCAATTCGACAACGGCTATCGTTGACGGTCAACAACGACTTTCGACCATCTTGCTAATGCTGATAAAGCTTCGGTCTATTCTCACTGAAATAGAAGGTGGTGAAAGCGCATCAACCAAGACATTTTCAAGCAAAAGCCTTGAACGTCTGATCTTCGAAACTGATGATTTCGGCGATGCGAATCGCTTCAAAGTCTATAATGAAAATCGCGAGGCAGCCTTTCGCGGGCTGATAGACAATGCACCTGTCGATCCCTGCGACGAGACACAGAATCGGATTAATGAGAACTACACATTCATAAGTCAACAGTTTGATGTATATTTCAAGATTGATGGCGATAGTAAGCAAGAGTGGGACTTATCAAAACTCACACACTACATTTTCTTTCTTCTTGACCGAGTATCAATTGTAGAGATCAAGATAGAACGACAACAGCATGTTGCAACAATTTTTGAGGTTGTAAACGACCGTGGACTCGGACTCAAGCCTTATGAGATATTGAAGGGTAAGTTGTTAGGCAATCTTCCACCTGTTGAGAAGGAATATGCCAACAAGGTATGGACTGACCTTCAAAACAGATACTTCGCTTCCGATGTCAAAAATAGTACTGATTCAAAGATCACACTTGATATGTTCTTTCAAACGTACTTTCGTGCCAAATTCGCTGAAAGCGAAGCGGATTACGTAAAGTACGAAAACGACTATCACTACGAGATATATCGGAACAAAGACATTTCCAAGTACTTTGGCAACTTCTCCGACACACGCATTCTTTACGACAAGATTGTTAATGAGATAAAGTATTTCGCGGAACTGTACCTCAATTTACGCACCGGCTACTTTGATGAATTTCTGATTTACAACAAGCTTCTTGATCAGAATCAGCAGTACCTCTTGATAATGTCCTCGGTGATTCTGAATGATCCAAGTCGCGATACTAAAGTCACAGGGATTGCGCGGAAGTTTGACCAACTCCACTCTGTGCTCCGATTGCTTGATGTATATGACAGTAACGTGTTTCAGCGTTATATCTACAAATTGAATAAACGAATTCGTAATGTATCTATGCTTGACGCAATCCACGTGTTCGATAGTACCTTGATAGAAGCACTCGTTGAAGGTGAAACTATCGCTCCAGAAGACGTAAATAATGTTGCCGATATTTTCCAGTATGAACGGTTCAGAGCTATGAGGAATCGCTGGACTAATTTCAGCAAGTATGTGCTGTTGCGCGTCGACCGCTACTTAGCGGAGCACTTAGACAAGCCTTCGTATACGACGAAAGGATCTTTGCAGGATTTGGAAGACCACTTCAACAAGAGTACACGAAAGATTTATGGTATGCATCTTGAGCATATCTATGCGCGAAACGAGGAAAACTTCGACCAATTTAGGGATGTTAATGGCATATTTGACGAACAGCACTTTAATACAGTTCGGAATCAGCTGGGCTTGGTTCTACTTCTAAAAGACCGTCAGAACGAAAGCAGCAATAATGAATCATATAGGATGAAAATGGAGCGATATCGTACGAGTAACTTTATCTGGAATGAACTTATGGTCGGCCATCTAGATATTGTGGACAAACGAAAGTTACCCGACAAATTTGCATTTGAGAGGGTGGATCCTGATTCTAGCGGTGCCTTTCCAAGCGATAAGTGGGGGGCCCGACAGCAACTAATGTATAATGCTGTAAAAACCGTCTGGCTTGATGATGTTATGAATTGGGAGCAAACATTAAATGAATAAAGACTTAGGCGTCTTCCCTTTTGGAAAAGAAGTTGTAGAAGTTAGGCAAGCTGATGATTCTCCGAAGAGCGTGTTTATACTAGGTGTTTATGCTAGTGCAGTACACGCTCGATGGATAGGAGCAAATGGAAGGGAATTGGTTAAGTCATTGTCCGTGTGCAGCGAGTCTGAGATATTCTGGGATGGGTCAAACCAAGACTTGATAATACAAAGAATTGTAGTTCCTAATGATGCTGGAAAGCTAAAGCCATCACATCTTAATGGCGAGTCAGGAAAGGCTCTCGACAAGCATTTCCTCGCACCACTTCATCTAAATCGGTCACAAGTATGGCTTTCCGACTTGTTACCTTTCTTCCATGTGAGGCCTGGGAGTAAACAGGAAAAGCGGATCCACGATACATACAACAATCTTGCAGTTGAGAAAGGATGGCCAGTTGCGAATATCAGAAAACTATCTACAAAGTTTGAAACAACTGTTGAACGGGTTTATGAGATAGTAGCTGAGCTTGTTTTGTCTGGTGCTGACATCTTGATTACTCTTGGTGATGATCCGCTGCGCCTATTTACTTCAAGATTTGATCAGTGGCACCGAGCGAGCCTAAGTGAATACGCTTCCTATGGCAACACATACAAAATCGAAATAGACGGTCGATCATTGCTGCACTTGCCGCTAGTGCATCCGCGACAGGCTGGAAGACTTGGGAATCACTCCTCCAAATGGAGCGATCTTCATGACCACTGGAAACACGGTGATCCCAGTTGTTTGATACGATGCCGATTATACGACAATGATTTGTCAAACGTCAACTTTGATAATATTCCAAATTATTGTGGTCGAAACCCTTATTCTGTTTTGCAATATCTAATCATGCGCTTCTGCACTTACATAGTTAAAAGAGACAAGGGACTAGCTCCTAATCCCTTCTACGGCTACTGCACACTTGCGCTATGTACGCCTAATCATATGGGGATTAGGCTAAGTGCCGGTGACTGGATTGCAGGATTTACCGACAGAGCGTCAGGTAACAAGCTCGTCTATTGCATGCGAGTTGATGAGGTGCTTGACTTGGATCACTATTACCATGACCAACGCTTCCAACGCAAGAAGCCCCAGCACAATGGAACTGCTCGGCAGCGAGTCGGTGATAACATGTATTGGAGAGATGAACGAGGTGTATGGAAACGAGACCCTGAAGCTAGTTTGCACTTCAAGAAGGAGCACTTCAATAGGGATACTCGGCACGCTTTAGTTTACATTGGCAGACGATTCCACTATCTTGGTAGGGTAGCCTCTGTTGTTCCGCCGAAGTTCCATGTGCTACCGCCTGCCGGCCGAGGAGTAAGGACGAATCATGAAGACAATCTTGTTAATGACTTCCTGTCATGGGTGCAGGAATCATTCGAGGTCGGAATTACAGCAATGCCGAGTATGTTTAGTGGTACTTCGGGATGCAGTACCGATACTGGTTCCAGTCGCAAAAGCGTCGTATGCGGCTAATTAGACCTCTATCATACCAACTTCAAGATGTAGTACTGATCTAGCCCCAGAAAACTGTACCACTTTGAAAGCAACTGAATAGTCACAAAAGTATTTCTGCACGCTCTCGCTCCGACAAATCGCCCAAAGTCGTCTCGATGTCACTCTAAACGACATTGAAAACAAAGACTTTTGAGGCCGTTGGAAGTCGGATCAAGAGACTGTTCCTGATGGAGTGTTAAGCCGAGCAAAAACAGTGGGTGTTGGGATGGTGTTTTAGGAACAGGATGTCGTGTGGGATGTCGGTTGGATGTTTTCTTGGTTAGAAGTAGAATTGGGGTCTGTTTTCGAGCAGAGCGTGTTGACAAGTCTGCTTTCGGGCAGGCTTTTGCGAGGAGCGAACCAATGGGTCGTCGGATTTGACGACTTTCATTGACTAACGAAACGAGCGACTGTGATTGTTCTTCACAGTCGCATTTCTTATTGGTGCGGCCCTCAAAGTCAGAGCCAAAAAATGCGGAGTGAACGTACTTGCAGTGCAGCTGATCGAGCAAAACGAAGCTGACCAAAACGGCCAGGCCAAATTGCTCCCTCAACTAATAGCCGCGACGGCCGGAATCGGGAAGTCTCGGGGGCTTTCACTTCCCCTCGCCTTTTCTATTGATTGAGAGGCATCGACAACTGAATTGTCATCATCACTTGTGCCGCAAAACGGCAAATTATTTTTCGATATTTCATCACCTGACAACGTATTTGCTTGACGAGCATTGAAGCAAACTTATGCGGAACGATGCGATTTCATCCGTTTCATTTGCATTCTGAAGTTCGTGCTGTTAAATTCTGCTAGTGCTATTTCATGGAAGCAGCGATTCAGACAGGACATTAAGATGATTTCGACAGCTAAAATTGACTGGAAGGCGCGCAAAAGGTCGAAGCGCCAGTTTCCGGACGGCATTTGGTCTCGGGCCATTGATCCGTCAAGTGTTTACCTGTATCGAGCGAACATTCCATTCTACGACCCGAAAAGCAATGCAGGGCCTAGCGATCTCTTCGTACCGGAGTGCCCGCCGGTGTTTTCAAATCGGATCGACTTCGCGGAATGGGTGGCTGTGGATGCTAAAAACTACGGAGTAAATTTCGAAGCGGACTACGAGTGGTTTCTCAGGGTCGTTGACGATCTCAATCTTTATGAGGAAGTAGTTACCCAGGCCTCGAACCACCTAGTGGATACAATCGAGTTTATGGGACCCAATCCGGTGATCAGTCTTGACCACGTTGTCGGGACTTTGGCGCTTCCACTAATTCTTGAGCGCCTTGTCAAACGGCGCGTGCTCTTGTGGCTGTTTTCTCGCTACGAGAAAGTGGACGTTGTTGCGCGACGATTGTCCTATAAACCTGGATCGGATAAACAATGGCCAGGACTTCGGACGTTGTTGAGTCGGTGCGGATTGACGTTGCTAGACGTTCAGAATCCGCAAGCGTCATGCACGATCTTGGGCGCCGAACGAAAATGGCTAACGAGCAACTAGACCGAATCAGATTCGCACGCACAGTAAACCCGGCTTCCGCCGGGTTTACTGTTATTGGAGGTATGGTTTGTTGCAGAGCCACTCTGCAACACAGATTTTGTTGGCGTGGGCGTTGGCAATAGTGGAAGCGAAAACACGATAGCCGTAAGTTTGTTCGGTTGGGACGAAGCCAGCACTGTCTACTTCTGAGAATGCGGCAACCCAATCTCTGTGCTTTCAGGCTTTAATTTTTCGCTCGCACACCTCGGCCCTGAACAAAGCAAGGCGCGCGTATCGTGTCCGACTTCATCAAGAAGTTTGGTCCCCAAGGACGTGCGGTTGATTTGAATGAGTCTTCAAGGGTGCTCATACTTTGATGGGACTTGTTGCTCAGAATTTCAATCGCGTCTAGGCGCTCACTTGCACGGTTCCCTGGATTGAACCGAATAACAATAAAGGAGGACTAGTGTACAACAACCGAATTCATCTGTTCCCTTTCGGACTCGCTGAAGAAGACTATAAGAATTCCCGGTGGGGCGAGGAGGAAGATATCAGTGGTCTCGGCGTTTATGTGACGCTAATCGCAACAGACCAGAGAACAATGATATTGAAAACTTCGAACAGTTGCGCTTGCGTCAAGCGAATCAAACCTGCGTTGAAGGTATTAGATGGCCGCCCCGTGGAAAACCGGCGCATCGACACTATCTTTGAACCCTGCGCGTTGGACGCTCACCGAGACCTGTTGCGTTCATTTACCAACGAACACCGTCGCTGGATTGTCGATGGATGGTATGTTCAGGTTGGGTTTGCTAAGTACGACTCAGTAGGCCAGCCTGGAATCGAAACGTGTATCGGCACATCCATGCTGCTGTACGATATCTTGACTGTCCGACACGGTTCAACCTTCACAGTCGACCACGAGCCCCTTGAGCTTTCGGCCAACTCTGTGCGGGACATTAAGCTGGCAATGGGGCAACACTTCCAGTTCGGGTCAGTCATTTTCACGCCGACTCTGGAACGATACCGAAACAAGGTTGCCGTGATGTGCCGCGCGGCCCTGGCAGGCGAGAATCCCGTCAAAGCGTATCAAGAATTCCTTTCCGCTTCGAAAACTCACTTCCTCGATTTCGAGATTCGTGACGCCCCTGACAAGTACGAGACATACGTCACCGTCAAGGGCGGTCCAGAGAATCGCGCCTGGCGTCAGCAACAGTAGCGTTTTCGGTCAATTTAGGAGATCGCTCCACGGAATAGGTGAGTTGCATTGGCAACCGAGCAAATCAAGACGACACAACCCAGCAAGAACTACAGATTAGAACCGCAGGAAAATTACAACTGTTTCAGGAGGAATCGATGAAAGACTTCAAGAATCTCAAGATCGGGACAATGTTCCAGATCGGAATCGTCAAGGAAGTCCAGATGAAAAGTGTGGAAGACTCAAACGGAAAAGTGCTTCCCAAAGTCTTCCTCAAAGTCGAGGCAGGCACCAACACATTTCACGTGGACGAAGCATTCGCTTGTGGACGTGACCGAGTTGCAAAACCTCAGGGCATGTGGCTCAAACTTGATCCTGACGGCAACATTCTTGCCTCATGCACGGTCGCAAAAGTGTTGACCTACTACAATGCATCTACATTGCGTGACATGGTCGGCACCCAAGTTTCTTTGTATCCAAAGCCACAAGGTTTCCTTGTGATCGTCGCCGTAAACCAGGTCAATGGTCACCGCCCCCCAACTCTCGCCGCAAGCGGAAGTAACCGGCAAAGTTGAGGTTCATATTACACGGTATAAGGTAGAGTAGGTGAAATCCGTGGGCGAAAAGCTGGACGAGATCCTCGAAATTCTTCGAGAGTATCGCGTTGAATCCGGTGAAGCGGTTTGGCTCACGCCGGAGGAAGCGGCCGATCGTCTGCGGATTTCGCGTTCGCGCATCTACCAGTACATTCACGAAGGGAGCATCCCATTCCACCGATTGCCCGAGTCGAATTTGATTCGACTGAACACGCTCGAACTCGATGCGTGGGTACGGAGTGGGTCGCAACCGCCAAGACAAGTCTCGAAAGAAGCAATCAGGAGGATTCTAAAATAATGCCCGTCACGGTACGATGGACAGAAAGGAAAAAGGGTCGAACATACTTTCTCGACATCGTTCACGACGGCCGCAGGAAGAAGGTGTCGCTCGGCCCAGTTAGCAGTCGCGAGGCTCGCGAAATCGCCGCACGAACGGAGCGTGAACTTCTACTCAATGGTTGGCCCGACGACAAGCCAGGCAATCTGACGTTTTCAGAGTTCATGACGCAGTACTTCGACTACTGCATTGCAACAAAGTCTGGCAGCACGGTGAAGACGGATCGATATGCGCTCCAAACCTTCGCGAAGTACATCGGAAACGCGCAGTTGTCCGAAATCACGACCGACAAGATTGAAGAGTTCCGGCTGTATTTGCTGCGAAAAGTGAAGCCCAATTCCGTGAACGTTGTGCTTCGTCATTTGAAATCAGCGATGTCCTGGGCTGCCCAACGAGGTCTGATTTCAGCGAGCCCGGCAGCGAAGGTGAAACTGAACCGTGTACCCCGGAACACGCACATGCGATTCCTCGACGACGCAGAGATCCAACGCCTACGGGACGCAATAGGCGATGACCTTCAACTTCGGCGCGTAGTAGACTTCGCGTTGTGGACGGGTCTGCGCCGCAATGAGATAGTGAACTTGCAATGGTCGGATGTCGATTTGAATCGTAAGGTGCTCATCGTTCAGAATAAGGCAGGGTTCCGCACCAAGTCGGGCAAGTCACGCAGCGTACCGATAAACAGCCAGCTTGAAGAGATGCTGAACGTGATGAAGGCCGCTGGCGCGAGACATGGAGATCACGTCTTCCCTTTGAACTATTGGACATTGGGCCAGCATTTCCGACGTGTTGCGCGTGCGGCCGGGTTGGACGGATTCAACCTTCACACGCTACGACACACGTTCGCATCGCATTTGATCATGGCCGGTGCTGACATTCGGTCCGTGCAGGAACTCTTAGGTCATCACGACATCTCGGTAACAATGATCTACAGCCATTTAAGTCGCGACCATCTAACAGCGACCGTCGAGAAGCTGAAATACTGAACAGGAGACCAAATTGGCCTCCTGTTTCTTTTAGGTCTCGCGTATTTTTTGTCGGACTGAAAATGTCGTCGAAAAAAACGGGACAGAAACGGGACAGATTGGTTGATACTGGTTGCTAAAATCTGGACATACGAATGAACACTTGCGCAAATCCGAAAAACAAAAAAGCCCTGCAAAACAATGTTTTAGCAGGGCTTTAACCAGTGCACCCACAGGGACTCGAACCCCGAACCAATTGATTAAGAGTCAACTGCTCTACCAATTGAGCTATGGGTGCTTGGGAAGGCCAAGAAAGTACAAAATCCCGAGTTGATTGTCAAGTGGAGAATTTTCGTGGGGTTGGCAGCCTACCGTTCACGGGCCGGCCGGGGAGCCCAGAAACCGGCGAGAATGGCGAGCGCAACCGCGCTTCCAAGAGAAAGCAACACCCAGCCGGAAGGAGCGGAGATTGGAGTCAAGATTAACCATCCAACGAACATCATACCGGCACGCAAAACCAGAATCGATACTAGTCCAGCCAGTAGACCCAACACGATTTCAATGATGAGCTGGACAAGTTCGAGGTCTCTTGGACGAATACCCAGCATGAGCATCAATTGCCAAGCGGTCCGCCTGTTGCGCAAGATCGCTCGCAAAGCCAGACCTACGAGTATCCACGCAAAAACCGCAAGTGCGCCGATGATGTAGGCCGTCTTGCCGCGCAGCTTGGCGATCCAGTCGTCAAGCCGTTCCCATAAATCCCGCGGATAAATTGCCTGCAGCACTCCGGGCTTGGCCGATATTTCGGTTACAAATTGATCCAAAGATTCTCGTGTCGGAGCGCGCAGCTTTACACGCAAGATCGGCGGGAACGGATTCTCGGTCAAAATGTCACGCAGCGATTCGCCCAACTCCTGTTCCACTTCTTCCAAAACCTCACGGGGAGCAAGGGACGTCACAGCCAGCACGTCGGGACGGTTCCGCAATTCCCGGGCGAGAGCCGTCTGCAGCGAATCATTCGGCGTTGACAGTTCAATCTCGATTGACAGATCATTGAGAAGGGAACCTTTCAATGAGCTGATCGTCTGCACCGAGATAATCAAGCCTGCCAACAAAGATGTCGAAAGCGAGAGCAGCAAGACGGCCAAAAGCGCCAACGTGGGCCGGGCTATCAACGTCTGCCATGAAAGTCTGAATAGCAATCCCATCAGACTAACCTACCTTCACGCACGGTCATTTTCTTAGCGCGGCGCGCAAGTTCCGTTGGACGGTGCGTCGTAAGTACGATAGCCGTACCGCGGGTGTGCGCAAAAGAGAGCAGCGATTCAATCAACTCCACGGATTCGCTGTCCAGATGCGCGAAGGGTTCGTCCGCCAGAAGTAAAACTGGAGAGTGAATCAACGCACGCGCCATCTGCAATCTTGCTTGCTCGCCGCCGGAAAGTTCATGCGGCTTCCGCAACGCGGCACCGGTCAGCCCGGCTTCAAGCAGAGCTTTTGTCCCGCGAGCTCGGCACTCCGAAGCAGGCACGCCCGCAATATGAAGGGGCAATGCAACATTGTCGAGGACCGATTCCTCCTCCAAAAACATCGGCTGCTGAGTCACCACACCGAGTTTTCGCCGCAGCAACGGCTTCTTGTGGGTCGGCAAGGGACGCAACGAAATCCCCACGACTTCGCCATAGCCCGCCGAGGGTGCAAGATGTCCATAGAGAGCTCTGACCAACGATGTTTTGCCGCTGCCGGTTGGTCCTTCGATGATGAGGAAGTCACCGGCCTGTAAAATCAAATCCAGCCCGGCCAGAACTGTTTTTCCGCCATTAGAAATCGCGCAATTCTGGAGCAAAACAACGGGCTTACGTTCAGTGGTCATTTAAGGAAGGATGAGCGGAATGATGGGATAGAGTGTGCAAGCGGGTTTCGCACGGTCTCTAATCAGACCATGCAGTGAAATTTTTAAGTTAATACCAAACAAATAATTAAAATCAAGAACGAGGGTCAAATCTTTTTAGATTGCACCTTTTCACGCTTGCAAAAGTGAGAGGAAATTGAGTATATTCTTGGTCTTAAGACGAAAGACGTGAAAAAATGGCAACATGCCATTGTCTATGTCAAGGTAAGCAGGGTCCAAGTTAAAAGTCAAGGAGCAGCATGCCAAATCCCGGAATAATCTCCCTCGTGGCGGGTGCAGTCGGTCTCGTAATCGCATTTCTGATCTATGGAATGGTCAAGAAGCAGCCTGCGGGAACGGACGTGATGAAAAGTCTCGCGGAAAAGATTCACAAAGGCGCCATGGTCTTTCTGAAGGCCGAATACAAGATATTGGCGGGCTTCGTGGTTCTCGTAGCGGTGCTTTTGTTCTTTTTCCACCCCGAACATGAAACCGCATACGCGTTCATCGTCGGCGCCGCCTGTTCGATGTTAGCCGGTTACATTGGCATGAATGCCGCAACGATTGCGAACGTCCGCACGACGTGGGCAGCCAAGGAAAAGGGTCAAGGTCCCGCATTGGTTACCGCGTTTTCCGGCGGAGCGGTGATGGGTTTGGCCGTCGCGTCGTTGGGCTTGATTGGCTTGGGCGGCTTGTACTACATGCTGGACTTGAATCCCAATGTCAAGGTCGAAGATGCGCTTGTAGGGATGTCGATGGGTGCGTCCTCAATCGCGCTTTTCGCCCGTGTCGGTGGCGGTATCTTCACCAAAGCTGCTGACGTAGGTGCCGACCTCGTGGGCAAGATGGAGTACAATTTGAACGAAGACGATCCGCGCAACCCCGCCGTGATCGCCGACAATGTCGGTGACAACGTGGGCGACACCGCCGGAATGGGCGCGGACTTGTTTGAAAGCTATGTCGGCTCGATAGTCGCGGCCATCGCGATTGCCGGAACAGGTGCCGCCTATGCATCGCAGAAACTGGCCTTCATGGGCTATCCGATGTTCCTCGCGGTTGCCGGTTTGGTCGCGTCGGTGGTTGGTATCTTTGCCGTCCGGTTGTTCCAAAAGGGCGATCCTGCGAAAGCGCTGTCATCAGGAACGCTGATTTCCGCGCTTCTTTTCTGGGTCTTCGGTTATTTCGTTACGACCGCTCTTGACTTGAAAATGGGCGTATTCTGGGCGATGGTGTCCGGTTCGGTAGTCGGTGGTTTGATTGGCCGCATCACGGAATACTACACGTCCGGCAGTCCGGTGCAGAAGATTGCGAAGTCGTCGATGACGGGATCCGCCACGACCATCATCACGGGCGTGGCCGTCGGTCTTGAATCCGTTGCGATTCCGATTATCTTGATCGGCGCTTCGATTTGGACGAGCTTTTATTTCGCGGACCTCTATGGTATCGCTATTGCCGGTATGGGTATGCTCGCCACGGTGGGCATCGTGATGGCCGTCGACGCGTACGGTCCGATCGCGGACAACGCGGGTGGTATTTCCGAGCAGGCTCACTTGGGTCCCGAAGTTCGCAAGATTACCGACAAGCTCGACAGTTTGGGCAACACGACCGCCGCGATCGGCAAGGGTTTCGCGATTGGATCTGCGGCTTTGGCTGCGCTCGCGTTGTTCTCCGCCTACACGACGGCAGTCGGTATCGACATGATCAACCTCGTGGATGCGAAGGTTGTGATCGGTTTGTTCCTTGGTGGCATGATGGCATTTTGGATCGGCGCATTGACGATGACGGCTGTCGGTCGCGCGGCCTCGGCGATGGTGAACGAGGTTCGCCGCCAGTTTACCGAAATCAAGGGATTGTTGGAAGGTAAAGAAGGTGTGGAACCCGACATCGAACGCTGCGTCGCGATTTCCACTCAAGGCTCGCTGCGCGAAATGATTTTGCCCGGCGTGTCCGCGATTTTGGCTCCGATCATTGTCGGTTTCACACTTGGACCGCAGGCGCTCGGCGGGCTGCTGGCAGGTGCGACGCTGGCCGGCGTGCTGTTGGCACTCTTTATGGCCAATGCAGGTGGTGCATGGGACAACGCCAAGAAGTACATTGAATCCGGAGAACACGGCGGCAAGGGCTCGGATGCTCATAAGGCTGCCGTCGTCGGCGACACGGTAGGCGATCCATTCAAGGATACGACCGGTCCGTCGATGAATATCTTGATCAAGTTGATGGCGATCGTGGCACTCGTGCTCGCGCCGCTGCTTAAGTAGATTCGATTAGTATGAAAGTGAAACGGGCGACCATGTTGGTCGCCCGTTTTTTTATTGTGATTTTGCGAATACTCTCGCAACCAAGAACAGCGCGAAGAGCAAGAGCACGATAATAGGGCCCGGCGAGAGTCCATAGTTCACGGCAATGACCGCGCCGACCAAAGATGTGAACGCACCCATGAGAACGGACATCGTTACCACGGTCGAAGCTCTTTGACTCATCAGTCCCGCCGTGGCGCCCGGAATCACCAAGAGTGCGCCAACCAACAGCACTCCGGCAATTTTCATTGCCAATGCAATCGTAACAGCTAAAACCGACAGGCTTCCCAAATGCAGCAATTTGACCGGCAGTCCGGCGATGCGCGCGCCTTCAGGATCAAACAAGAAGAGCAACAACTCTTCCCAATAGAACACGAGAGCTAAGACGACCACCAGGGCCAGCGCCGCGAGGAAATACACGTCGCCAAGAAATACTTGATCAAGAGAGCCGACGAGAAACTCTTCAAGGTGTCCGCCGCCGCAATCGTCGTGACTGTGCATCTGGTCATGCACTCCCGACAGCAAAAGTCCGAACGCGACGGCCGCGGCCAACAGGATGCCGATGGCACTGTCAGAGGAAATGTCGTCACGTTTGGGCAAGAGTCCGACCGCGATGCTAAAGATCAAAGCAGTCAAGAGTGCCACGGGAAACACGGGCCAATGTAAAAACAGAGCAAGTCCGACTCCCGCGATCATTCCGTGTGAGGCTCCATGTCCCATGAAAGCCATCCGGCGATGCACAACCATGAACGACTGAGCGCCGCAAGAAATTCCGAGCAAGACGGCCGCGACCAGCATCGGCCAAAACTCAATGTTCATGGGGGCCTACCACCATATGCGGAAGTGAGTGATCGTGGAACACCAGCTTCGCGGGGCATCCGTAGATCTTTTCGACGTCCGCGGTCGAGAGCTTTTCGGGCGCGTCGTGAAAATGAAGCTGTACATTTAGACAAGCGAGCCGGTCGCAGATAGGAGATATTGCACCGACGTCGTGCGACACCAGCACAACCGTAAGTTTACGCTCCAGCCGCCATTCGGCGAGCCACTGATTCAGCAAGTCTTGCCCCTGCGCATCGACTCCAACCGTCGGCTCATCCAGAAGCAGGAGTTCCGGTTCATGCACCAGTGCCCGCGCCACCAGGATTCTTTGTTTTTGTCCGCCGGAAAGAGTCCACCAGGTTTTGTTTTTGTGCGTGGTCATCCCGACTCGTTCGAGCGCGCGCGCAGTCTTTTGTTCGCTTGCGCTTTTACCGAGCTTTGGTAAGCCGTGTGCGAGGAGTCCCATCGCAACAACTTGCTCTGCCGTGACGGGAAAGCGCGCCGTAAATTCGCGCTGCTGCGGAACGTGCCCGACTTTGCGCCGCCAGTTCGTTCCCGTGCGCGGGTCATCTCCAAACACACGCACGCTGCCGGACAACGGGGCTTCCAATCCCAGCAGCAGTTTTAGCAGCGTGGATTTTCCCCCGCCGTTAGGTCCGATCAGTCCGACAAACGCACCCGCTTCCAGTTCCAGCGAAACATGTTCAAGCGCGTTCGTATTTCCATAACGAAAAGTTACGTCGGACAATGTTACAATTGAATTCGTACTCAAGGCTGCTTATGTAAGTTTTGAAGTGAATCTTCTTGGAGCACGTCAAGCGTGTGCTCGAGTAAGGATAAGTCTCCGATCTTTCCGTGTCCGGGAATCACAATTTGGGGAGCCAGCGGCAGCAGAGAGCGCACGGAGTTAGGCCAATCGCGCATCACTGCGTCGCTCTTGTTGCCCACACGCTTTCCGGCAAGAATGAGACAACCGCCGAACAAAACATTGCGCTCCGGCAGCCAGACCACAACATTGTCGGGCGAATGTCCCGCACCGGGAAAGATCGTTCGTACTTCTTCATCATCAAACTGCAGGGAAAGACCCTGCTTGAGAGGAAACAGCGAGTCCGGAGCGGCAAGTTCCAAATTCTGAAAGTACTCTGACCACAGCGAATCTCCGCCGACGTAGTCCAGCAAGAGAACCCGCATAGGATCGATTCTGCTTTCGAGGAGTTCCGCACACAAATCCGACCCGTACACGGGAATACCGCGCTCTAAATAGACCTCATTCCCACCTGTTCTGTCATTGTGGAAGTGTGTATTGATCGCGGCAAACCGGAGGGGATGAAACTTGTCAATGAGCCAGTCAAGCCAGAGTGCGGTGCTAAGGGTATCGTTTGGAGAGTCCACCAGCAGAAGCGTCGAGTCGCGCATCAGGGCGGCCAGAAAATTCGAGGTATACGGAGAGTCGTGGGTCCCGACAATCGTACTTTTGTCTAAGGCAGTCTCCGTCACCCTCCCGAACTGCGTTTCGCAAACGACTTGCGCCGGTTCGGAAGCTGGCAGTATAGACGCATGCACTAAGATACTTGCAACAATCAAACAAGTCAGTGACTTTGTCATGCGTCTAATCACGAGAGGGTTCGGCAATCGCCGGAGTTCTGGGTTCCAGGACGACAATTAGAATACACAGGACGATAAGTACCGCCCCGACCAATGTCCAGCCTGTGGGAACTTCTGAAAAAATAGACCATCCCAAGAGCGTCGCACCAACGGGTTCGCCTAAGATCGAAGCAGACACGACAAATGCCGGGAGATATCCGACGGCGAAATTTAAGAGAGTATGTCCAATAAGGGTTGGGACCAGCGCGAGCAGCAAAAGCGCCGTCCAGCTATCGCTCGTGAAGCCTGTCAGAGGTTTGTGTGCAAAGCCCGCCAAGGCCATTAGAATAATCGATCCACTGACATGCATCACGAGCATAAACGGAACGATCGGCGTGGTTTTGCGAAACGTTCTCGCAAACAGCACAAAGACGGCGGCCAAAACCGACGCGGCCAAGGCCAGCAAATTCCCGGTCAGTGCTGTTTCTCCGCTGCCTCCGCCAAATGTAATCGCCGCCATTCCCGCCACGGCGCCAAAAATCGCGATCCGGCTCAGCCAACTGACGGCTTCCTTGAGGAAGATCGTGCCCAAAAAGGCGGTGAATATCGGTTGAGTACAGGTCAGAAACGTAGACGCGGCGATAGACGTATAACTTAGGCTGGTGATAAAGCAAACTTGATGCAGGGCAATAATCGCCGTGGCACCGAAAATTCCGAGCAGCTTTTTCGGCCCCATTTCCCTCAGAGCCTGCCGCACGGTAGGGCTTAAAAGCGCAAACAGGAAGATAATCGCGCAAAACCCGCTGCGCCAAAATGCCGCCGCCATTGGCGGAACATGTGCAGACCGGATGAAGATCGCCGCCGTCGAAACGGCCAAGATAGCGGGGAAAAGGGCGACTTTTGCGCGAGCTGGGAAGTCGGTCAAGATGGGTCTATTGAGTTTAAGAGTCTGTCACAGGGCTTGCAACCTGATTTCGGACTGACTTCCAGCCCGTAAGTTCAGAAAATATACAAAACGACCCTGAGATTCACAATTGGCCGGTCTTGGACAAATGGGCCAGTTGCGCTTGCAAGAGGTTGTATTTTTTGATATTTTGAGGATTATGAAGATGAAAACGACCGGAATATTCCTGTGCCTGATGTTCCTTTGGACCACCAGTGGCCATAGCCAGTACTTGGCAGTGCGCGGCAGTGTTCCGCTTACGCCTCGTACCGATGTGGCGATTTCCGGGACAAGTGCCTTTGCCTGTGGCGCAAACTCCCTGAGTATTGTGTCGTTTTTTAATCCGTCTTCTCCGGCCGTGACCGGTCAGGTTGCCCCGGGCGTGGGAGATCTTTTGGCCGTTGCCGTGAATGACGGCTATGCCTATTGCGCGGGCAACGTGAGCGGCATTGTGGTGATCGACGTCAGTGATTTGTCCGATCCGACATGGGTACGCAACGTACAGGCCGCCGCACCGGTCTTGCACGTTTCCGTCAGTGACACGTTTTTGGCGGTTTCGACGTCACTCAATGTGACGCTGTACGGGTTGAGGAATCCGGAGCAGCCGCATTTCTTGGCGACATTTGGCCGTCCGGCCAATCGCGTGGCAATCGACGCCGGCACACGCAAGATTCACTGTGCAGGCACGACCGGAGCTTTTCTATTGGGCTGGACAGTGAATCAAGGTGTCGTGACCTTGAGCAGTGCCGATGAGTTCGGTTCGACTGCTTTTACTCACGTTGCTCTGGGAAACTCGTACGCCAACTATATTCAGAACCTCCAGTTCAGCGCGCTGAACAAGACCACTTATTCGCTCGCCGGGCAATATGGAGCCGTGGCCCAAATCACCGCGCTGGCTTCGGGATCGAATTTCTCGGTCATTGGGCTGGCAACCAGCGGTGTCGAGTACCTCCGGCAAACGAATGCAACTCCGGTATTTTCATCGTCCGTGCAAACTCCCGGCGGGGTTGCAGGCTTGGCCATATCTTCGAACGAACAGCTAATGGTCGCGGCAACTTCTGCGGGCGTCACCATAATCGCAAATTCGCCGCTTGCATCGGACCCTGTGGCACCGCTGCCTGAAGCGTTCACTTTGTCTGCTTTTCCCAATCCGTTTAACAGCCGAACGACCCTTTCTTGGACGGGTTCATTGCACGGTGGTGCTGAGCTTTCCGTTACCGACATACTTGGTCGCGAGGTCATGCGGTCGGCGGTGCCCGCAGGCACCAACACGCGGCAATTGGATTTTAGCGGTTTGGGGGCGGGAAGCTATTTCGTGAACTTTGAGACGCCACAAACACGCTCTGAACCATTGCGTGTGATCTACCTCCCCTAAAGTTCGCGCGTTCCGTTCGCTTTTCCGGGTCTCCGGGAACTCGACCTATCGTTTGCTCCATTCTCGAACAACCATTCGACTATGAATTTCCTTCAACTCATCGTGGAGGCGCTGCTGTATTACTTGGCGTGCTCGCTGCTTGCCAAGAAAGAAGACGCGCCCGGCTTCATTCGTGTTTTGGTCGTTGTGCTCGCGCTGGCCTTTGTCTCCGGCGGAATCAACGCAGTACTTCCTAACTTCTGGATCTCGAGCGCGATCATCGCGATCATCAATTTCTTCATTTTGTGGATCGGCCTCGGAATAGGACTGTTCCGTACGGTGCTCGCATTGATTGCGGTGATGATTTTGCGTTCGCTGCTGCAATATTACTTTGGTCCTACCGGACAAGGCCCCGCACTCTTCACCTAATGCGACTACTTCTTACTCTATTGTTACTTGCTTCTGCCGCGCAGTCCGCTGAACTCACGCGGCAGAAATTTCTTTTGTCCTTTCCCGAGATCTCCTACGACGACAATAGTGTGTTCTTCTCGAACGACGAGTGGTCGGCTGTATTTGTTGGGAAAGAGGGCGCGATGTTTACGGTTCCGCGCGATTCCATCGAAATACCGACACCCCTTGAGAGCGGCCGTACGTGCAAAGTCGTCGTGGGAAACGCGACGTACTCGTGCAGCCCGCTCCGCGGCAACTCCCTTGTCCGGCAGGACGCGTTCGGCAATTCGGACAAGACGATCTCGGCGCCCAATGTCCGCGCGATGGAAGCCTTGGCCGAAGCATGGGATAAACCGGATGTATCTAAGGCGGACGTGACCGAAGAGCTCGGCCCGCTGTGTGAAGACGCGAGCAAGGTTTGGTTCGGATTGGTTGCTTATTATCGAAACGGACAGGACCCCGTGCCCGGTTTGGGCTGGTATGACACACGCACGGATCAATTCGGTCGAGTGTATGCCGCCTCACTTGAAGATTTTCTTCCGCGTTGGATCGGCGTGCGTCAGGATACAGTTTGGATATTTTGCGTCCCGACTGGAGCAGACGTCGGCGGAAAACTGTTGAATTATTCAATTCAGAGCGGGACGGTAGGCATCATAAGTCCCAGCGCTTACGGCATTCCCGGCGATACACTTTTGAATGTCGCGATGTGGAGGAACAACTTGCTTTTGGCCACGGAGAATGCGGTCGCCATCTGGCCGCATGGTAAAACACCGTGGGTCTGGCAAACGGACGCGTACGCCACTCGCGTAGGTACATGGCTCAAGTTTATGACGTTTGACATGGCCAACGGCCTGAAGGTCATTGGCGGAGATTTCTTTCCCTTGCCGATAAACAAACCTGCGCAGGCTTTCGCAAAAGTCGGCGATTGGATAGAGCTTCTTGCACCGACCGGCATCGAAGCAACGATGCCGTTAACCCGATGGAACAAGCGAAAAGACAGGTTTACGTCTATCGATTGGGGCTGCGGGGATCAAATGTGTTTTGAACGGATAAAGATCAACGTGTCCGGCGCGAATCACGAAATGGATTTGCTCGACGCTCCGCTCGCTCCGCTTGGGGACGAAGGTTCACAGAAAAAAGTCGGCATGCGCGCGGGCTGGGCACCTGCGTATGACCTTGTGCCGGTACTAATGAAGAAGTAGATTGGTTACATGAAGCGAAGATTTCTGATTTGTTTGATAGCATTGGCCGCGGGGGCGACAGCGTTGTTGGCGCAGCCCGCCGTAACACTCGAAGACTTGCTCGAGGAAGCGGAGACTGCGCTGGCCGAAGCGAAAGCACACGAAGTGCAAGTAATCTCTCCCCGTCGCGTGGCAAAGGCAGAAGAATCGATTCGCGAAGCACGTGACAAGATGGGGAAGGCGGGTAGCGATAATCTCGTGCGCTTGAATCTGGAGAGTGCGTTGGAATCTCTCGAAACCGCGGTAACACATGCAGAGACGGCTCGACCTAAGCTGCAGAGCATCCTCGAAGCCCGCGACGCCGCCAAAGCCGCGGGAGCGGAAGTTAGTAATCTGCCGGCGTGGCAGCAAGCAGAACGCGGGCTTATGGAGATTGCCGGAAAGATTGAGCAGGGAATTGAATCGGAGCTTAGTGGATTGCGCGAACCGCTTGCGCAGCAGTATTGGGCGGCGCGCCGCGAAGCCTTGCGTGATGGTCTGCTCGCAAATGCGAAGTCGGACATCGCGGCCGCGGAGAAGCTCGACGGTGACAAACATTTCCCGACTTTGATGGCTCGTTCGCGACAGGCTATGTCGCGGGCAGAAGCGCTGCTTGCACAAGAAAACCTCGACGATTGCCGAATAGCGGCGCAGGAAGCATCCGATTACGCAATCCACGCGAAGGGACAAATTGAATACAGTGCGAGTGCCAAATCTTCGCGCTCGCCGGACGAGGCGCTTTTGCTGCCGTACGACGACCTGCTGACCAAGATGGCAGCGGAATGGGGGGAAACTCTGTCGTTTGAAGGCGGTGGCGAGGCCGCCATTCGCCGCTTCGAAGAAATGTACGCTCGCAACATGGCTCGAGAGAAAGCAGTCCGTGATTCACTCGAAGGCGTAGTAATGACGTCGCGAGAGAGTATGGAGAACTCGTTGACGGACATGCAAACGAGTTTGGCCGACCAGCAAAACAAAATGACCGAGTGCGAGCAGCGAATTGCGGATATCCGAGCGGAGCGTGATTTGGCGGTGAGCCGCCTAAGGAAGCGTGAATTGACCGCGCAGCGCGCGCAAATCGCGCAGACGGCATTTGATCCGGGGGATGCCGTGGTCTATCAAAATATGGACGGAAATATCATCATTCATCTGTACGGCGTAAAATTTTCCAGTGGCCAAGCAACCTTAGGCAAGGATCAGAAGTCTATATTAAAGAAGGCGGCGGAAGCGATAGAAGTCTTTCCGGACGTGAAAGTCGTCGTCGAGGGACATACCGATGCCGAAGGTTCGGAGTCGAGCAATCAAGAATTGTCGGAAAAACGCGCTGCGGCAGTTGGAAAAATGCTCGAAGGCGAGCTCAAATCGAAAGTGGCGATTGAAACGGTCGGCAAGGGTGAATCTACGCCAATTGCCTCGAATGATACGGCCCGCGGACGGGCACTCAACAGAAGAATCGACTTAGTATTAACATTGCCGTAATATGAAACGGATCATCATTTTTTTGGTTTTGCTGACAGCGGCGGCCGTTCACGCAAGTGACCGTTCGCCGTTGCTTCTCAATTATGGTCAGGGAATCCTGAACACGGGCTCAACACCCGGGTCATACATGGGAGCGATAGGTTCGTTTTGGAATCCCGCGGGGTGGTCCACGATGTCCCGCTCAGAAGCGGTATTTTCGTGGGATGACCGCAACGATGCGCGCAAACGGCTCGACAATTGGGGAGTTTATCTCGGTGGTCATGGTCTCGGAGCGGTGGTACGCAGGAATTTGGTGTACCGGAACGACGATTACTATGCAATCGATGACTATCAACTTGCCATGTCCGGAGGCAGCCGAGGTGAAGGCTGGGGCATCGCCTACGGGTGGTCCAAAGGAGACAGCGCAAAGGAGTTGCGCCAGCACTACTTGACGGTCGGGAATGTTTACCGTCCGTACAAGTATGTCTCAATCGGCAGTGCGTGGACGCTTGGATTGCGGAACGGCAGGTCGAGGTTTCAAGGTGATTTGGGATTAAGACCGTTTGCGGGGTCGCACAAGCTCACGCTGTTCGGAGATCTTGCGGCTCACGACAAGGACAACTTCAAGACGATGCAGTGGGGCGGAGGAGTCGAGGTTATGCCCCTGAACGGCGTTCGCATATCCGCCAAAATCTCCAAACTCTTTCCTGACGATCCAGCTCCGTGGTTCACACTTGGGATTGGTCTTTCCGTCGATGAGGCAGGCGTGCACGTTACGCCGAACTACAATAAGAAATCCGATATTCAGTATACGAGCTACGCCGTTCGAATTGGCAAAGTCGAGCCAAGTTTTTCCGGACAAGAGAAAGGCAAGCGCGTCGTGGCGCTTGGCATGCGCGGCACTCTAACCTATCAGAAGTCGCGCTGGTTTGATCCCGGTCGGCAAACGTTGACTGAAATGCTTCAGCTTGTTGAGGATGCTAAGAACGACCGGAGCGTCGGCGGCATTGCGATGAATCTTTCAGGATTCAATGCACCGCGGGAATTGGTCTGGGAGCTGACTGAAAAACTCAAGGAGTTTCGTGCCGCTGGCAAAAAAGTTTACATGTATGTAGACCGTCCCACGATGACTCAAGTCTATCTTCTGACGCAAGCGGACTACTCGTGGATGGATCCGCTGGGTTCGATGGACATGTTGGGGTGGTTGATGGGCGGCACCTATTACAAAGGAATGCTTGAGAAGCTCGGCATCGGCGTCGAGGAGTTTCGCTACTTCACGTACAAGTCCGCATTCGAAAGATTGGCCCGCGAAGACATGTCCAAAAAGGACCGCGAGCAGCGCATGAGTTTGCTGTCCGATTTTCACGACGAATGGTCGCATGCGATAGAAGAGAATTTGGGAATCAGTGCGGATTCGATCAAACTCGCGATGGATTCGCTTGGTTTGATCACCGCTCACGAAGCTGAACGGTTCGGTTTTGTGGATACGGTCGCTCGCTGGACGGATGCCGCGGACATAATTGAAAGCGAGCGCGGTTCTCGTGCGAAGTTTGTCGAGCGCGGCGAGCTTAATGAGGACAAACACAGCGATCCGCGGTGGGGAGAATATCCCAAAGTCGCGGTCGTTTACGCGCTTGGCGAATGTGCGATGGATACGGGTATTCGCGCGCGCTATACGTCAAGGCTTCTGCGCAGGCTTGCCAAGGATGACAATATTCAGGCCGTGGTCTTGCGTGTCGACTCTCCGGGCGGGGACGGTCTGGCATCGGACTTGGTGGCCGACGGTATGCGTGACGTCTCAAAAAAGAAGCCGATGATTGTCTCTCAAGGGCGAGTCGCGGCGTCAGGCGGCTATTGGCTGAGTTCACCCGGCGACCGGGTGTTTACGTCACCTTTCACGATTACCGGGTCAATAGGAGTGATTGCCGGTTGGCTGTGGAACGAGCGGCTGACTGAGAAAACCGGTTTGACATTCGACAAAGTACAGATTGGCAAGCATGCCGACTTGGGAATGGGAATAGAGCTTCCATTTATTGGCGTCGAAGTTCCCAACCGCGACGTCGACGACGAGGAGCGGGCGCGTGTCGAGAAGATCATTCGCGGGCACTACGACGATTTTGTGGGAAGAGTGGCCGAAGACCGCAGCCTGCCGCGTGAAGATGTGGAAGAAGTTGCGCAAGGTCGAGTGTGGGGTGGGCGCGCCGCGATTGAGCATGATCTTGTGGATGAGATTGGCGGTTTGGAACAATCGATTCTTTATGCCAAGGACAAAGCAGGAATCCGCCCGAATGAGAAGATTGAGCTGGTTGAGTTTCCGAAGCCCGGCTTGATCAATTTTGACAGGTTGTTTGCACCGGCCTCGCCGTTGGCGGCTGTCGGATTGAAACTCGGGCTCTTTGGCCGAGGGGAAGACAATGTGGACGAGTTCCCACATGAACTGAAAGTCATTAAGTTGTATTCAGAACATCCCGGACAGCCTTTGCTCCTCCTGCCTCCAGAAGACATGATCGAAGATTAACGACTTAAAGCGTAAGAACTCGTTTGTGGCGAGCGACCAATAGGTCGCTCGCCTGTTTTTTTGACGTTTACGATTTTATGAAATCTTCTTTAGGTGAGTCAAATTGATTGCAAATTCAACAAGCATTTGCGATATTCAGCGAATTGGCTGAATCCGAGACGTGTGTCATTTTGTTTGCCAGTTGGGTCATAACCGTTTAATGGAGTCCGTATGAAAATCTCTGGAAGTTTGGTAAGTCGATCGTCAATGTTGCTTTTGCTTGCTTGTTTGGCGTTGAGTCCATGGTATGCATGGTCACAAACGGCAAAACAAACGAGTACGCAGCAGTTGCGCAAAGAACCACTTGAATCGATGCCGTTTCGAGTTGATTCGCGCGCCGATCAAATAGAAGCAAATAGTACTGAACCCGTTTCAGGAGTCGTACGGTATGCGCCGCCAGAAAACTGGGAACAGATTCGCGAAGAGTGGAATCCGCTCGACTTACTTGTGGGCGCCAACGCGCGCTGCAATCAAGACGCGTTTGGAAGCTGGCAGAATGAAATCTCGATTTCGGGAAGCCCGATTTCGACGAGCTATGCTTTGGCCGGTTCGAACGACTATCGCGGTTCCGATTCCAGAGCCGGGTTTTACCGTACCATTGACGGCGGCGCGACTTGGACCGATGTGTTGCAAGGTATCGGCAATGCGACGTTGGACGCCGCCGGCGACCCTGTTTGCACAATTGACCGTACGGGCAGAATGTACGCGGCCTATATCGCGTTTGACCGCAGCCCTGGCGTCGACAACGGACTTTACGTTCAGCGTTCATTGGACAACGGCTTAACGTGGACGACACCGACGGCGGTGATTCAGCATATCGGCGGCGGCAATCCGGACTTTGAAGACAAGCCCTACGCCTGCGCGGATATCACTCCCGGTTCGCCGTACTTGGGTCGCTATTACATTACGTGGACAAAATTCCGTGCGTCCGGCGGCAATCCTATCTACTTTTCTCGGTCAACGGACGGCGGCGCAACTTTTTCCACGGGTGTCCAGATTTCTTCAGGGACGAATTGTCAGTTCTCGTGTCCGACGGTCGGCCCGAATGGTGAGATCTATGTGACCTGGCAGGAAGGCGGCAACACCGTTAAGTTCAGGAAATCGCTCGACGGTGGCACGACGTGGCAGCCGATCGTGACCGTTGCGACTTACAGCAGCTCGTTCCCGACAAATCCTTGCGGGACTTTCCGACACATCATGTATCCGGTAATTGGCAGCGACATCAGCGGCGGCGCTTACAATGGAAACATCTACATTGCATATGGAGCAAGCGTTTCGAGCAGCCCGGAGATCTACTTCACGCGCTCGACGGACGGCGGCTCCTCGTGGTCAGTGCCCTACCGTTTGAACGACGTGGCGACCGGTTGGCAGTACCATCACTGGATGGCAGTCAATCCGACAAACGGATTGATTGGCGCCGCGTGGCTGGATACGCGAGAAGATGGCAGTTCCTGCCAATATAAGAACTACGGATCGATCTCGAACAACGGCGGCGCGAGCTTCCCGGCTGCAGCTCCTGTTGCGACGGTTGCCTCAAACCCAACGTCTTCCGTCTTCCTCGGGGACTACAACGGCGTTTCCTACCACGGTGACCACTTCTTTGCCGGTTGGACGGACTTGAGAAACGACGCGGGCGATTGTTATGCGGCGACGTTCGCGCCAGACCCTGTTGCACCGGCAAACGATGCTTGTCCGGGCACATTTGTTAGCATACCCTACACAGGCACGGGTTCTACGCAATTTGCGAATCACGAAACAGCGAACTGTTTGGGCAACGTGTCGCCGGACGTGTTCTACTATTTCTTCGCCGATTCCTGTGGAAGCGACATAACAGTATCGCTGTGCGGTTCGGGCTATGACACGGCGTTGGAAATTCTGGGCGGTTGCGGCGGAACTTCGCTCTTCTGTAATGACGATTTCTGCAGTCTCCAAAGCAGCATTACGTTTACGCCGACTGCGAACACATATTACACTGTGCGGGTATTTGGATTCACGACGCACTCCGGTGACTACACGATCAATATCACGCAAGCCGGAACGCCGCCCGCCAACGATAATTGCAGCGGCGCCACGGCGATCACAGCGCTGCCGTATTCGGATACGGGCAGCACATGTTTCGCGGCAAACGACTACGACTATTGTTTCATGAACCAGTCGCCGGAAGTTGTTTATACGCTTACCTTGACGGATTGCGAGGATGTTACGGTGTCGCTGTGCGGATCGTTCTACGACACTCGTTTGACGGTTCGTACCGGCGGAGCTTGCCCGGGAACGGATGAAATTGCCTGCAACGACGATTTCTGCGGGCTGCAGAGCCAGGTTACGTTCTCGGCCACGCAAGGTGTGGTCTATTACATCATCGTCGGTGGATTCAGCACGCATCGCGGAGCCTATACGTTGAACATCACCGGAACGTCGCTTGCTCCGGCAAACGATGTTTGCTCCGGCGCGTATGTGATCAATTCATTGCCCTATACTGATACGGGCAGCACGCTTTGTGCGAATGCGGACTATTCGTATTTTGGCTGCTATTCCGATGATTTCATGTCCCGCGACGTTGTCTACCGCTTGAACGTCCCCACTTGCCAAACAGTGCAAGTCAGTACATGTGACCCGGGGACGAATTACGACACGCGTATTCAGGTGATGGCTGGCGGCGCCTGCCCCGGCAACACACTGGTTGCCTGCAACGATGACTTCTGCGGTCTTCAGAGTGAATTGTCGTTCGGCGCCTTGGCCAACACGGACTACTACATCTTGATCCGCGGCTATCGTGATTACTCGTATGGCGATTACATCATGACCGTGACCAGCCTCGGAAGTTACACGTCGGCCAATGACGTTTGCCCGGGCACGAGCATCACGGCGATTCCTTATACCACGTTCGGAAATACGAGCTGCTCGAATGACGACTATGCGAACGGCGATTGCTACTTCTCTGAAAGCTCGCCGGAAGACGTGTTCAACCTAACTCTCGGTACGACGCAGTACGTGACGGTGTCGCTGTGCGGATCGGGCTATGACACGGGATTGAAAGTCCGCCGCGGTGGAGCCTGTCCGGGTGACGTCATGGTTGTTTGCGATGACGATGCGGCTTGCGGCGGCTCGAATTCGCTGCTTAGCACCGTTGAATTCACAGCCAATGCTGGAGTGACCTACTTCATTCAGGTTAGTGGTTTTACGTCAAACTCCGGTCCGTACACGTTCCATGTCGAACCCAGTATCGGTGATCCCGTGGATTCGCTCGTAATCAAGTCCGTCGGAAATACGGTTCAACTGTGGTGGGACGGTTCGCCCAGCGCGTATTACTACTATATCCATCGCTCGGCGTCGCAGAACGACTTGTTCTCGTGGACAACCCTTGTCGATGCCACACTAAGTCCGACCACGACATGGACAGATCCGGCGACATTGTCTGATCAACTGTATTACGGCGTCACGGCAGTTCCGGACTACATGATTCCGGCACTATTGGCCGCTGGTCTTGGCGAACGTCCGATTCAGGAAGTGCTTCGCGATGCGAACGCGCAATTGAAGATCACGGCAGAGCCTGTTGAGGCTGTCGAGTACTATTCTGGACCGATTTCGGACAGCCCCGAGCTTGCCGAACCGGACAAGATTGCAACGAAGTTCGTGCCGACGCACATTTTCGGTGCGGGTGTCTCTATCGAGCATCCGGTCGAAGGGAAGGACTATTCGGCACAATAGTTCTTTAAGAAGAGATCGAATAGAGAAGCGGGCCCAGAATACTCTGGGCCCGCTTTGAATTTGCGATACGTGTTTTTTGTGTTTGGTGCTCGATTAGGCAACTACCTGAATCTCGATTATGAGAGGCGACGGTAGTTCGACCGCAATTGTTGCTTGTCTCTTCGGGTCAAGCAAGTGATTTGAAATGCCAAATCAGACGCAGGTTATCCCTTGATGCTGCCTAGTTCGAGGATCCGCAAGGCAAATTGTTATTGAGAAACTGCACCTCTTGTTTAGGTCAGGGAAAATCAAATGTCTCATAAGAAATATCGTCACGGAAAACCCGAAAGTCAAGTGACTTTGCTACATTGCGTGAGTGTAAGAGTGTTATAAGAAGTTTAATACTCATGTAAAACGAATGGGCTTGCGTAAGTGCAAGCCCATTCGTCTCATGGTAGTTGGTCGCGGCGGGCGCAGGCGAGGAGTCCTTCGCCCGCCGCATTGTGTCCCATCCTGAAATTGTCTCGATACGATCCTCCTTCAGGTGTTGATAGGGATCAACTTAATTCGTGTAAACTACCGGATAGTCGGTTGTCGGAGCGTGATACTTGGTGGAACCCAGAATGTCGTCGCGATCAGTCACGGAGTTCATGCCGTACAACATTGACCATGCATCATAGCCGAGCATTCTCAAGTACGTGCAAACCTGGGCGGAAGTCTGACCGGTGTAGCAATAGACTACGATCTGCTTGTTGGGCGGCAAGTACTTCAGGTTTTCTTCAAAGCCCAACGAACCCGGTTCGAAGCGGTAGGATCCGGGAATATGGCCGAGGTTGTAGGGAGCTTCCGTCCAGTAGCAGAGCAGGAAAACGTCGTTGTCGGCGTTGCCGTCATTGATGTTGGCATAAACGTCGTTCGCGGAGATGTATTTCAAGCCAGCGTCAAACTGGGCGTTGCACGATTCGGTGATGCTGCCTTCAACGTCCGATGCGCTGAGTGTAAGCGTCGGGTAATCATACTCAGTGACGAGCGGATGGTTGTCGGTCTCGAGAGTCTGCATATTCGGAGTCAGGCTGCCCCACTTGTTCAGGTTGACATCGGTGTCTGCCGTCCAGCCGCACATTCCGAATTTCAAATTGTAGGCATCATAGCCCTTCATGCGCAGGAAGGAAGTTGCCCAGCTTGCCGTTTGGCCGGTGTAGCAAACGCAAACGACTTTCGCGCCTGCCGGAATCTGACTCAGATTGTCAGGCAGATTGCCGATCGTCCAGTTGTGCGCGTTTTCGATATGGCCGCATGTGTCGTAGTGCGCGGAGCTGCGGAAGTCAATGATGAACAGTGGAACGCTGTTGGTTATGTCTGCGAACAGAGCTTCCGCCGTGATGTTCTTTGTTCCGCCGGTCAAATAGTCATCGCCGACGTCCGACATTTGGTTTTGCATGGTCGGGCCGGACGGTCCCGTCGGGTTATTGTCGTCCTTGGAACAACCGATGAACATGGCCAAGCTGCCAATTACTAAAGCCAGAGTCAGGTAATGAAAGATGCGTTTCATGATTTTGTTACCTCAAGAGATAAGGGTATGTGAGTAAATTATATCAGTTATTCGATCCCCACGGAGGCGGAAGATCGGGAAGAATAAGGTGCTGGTTGGCCTGCCGCTCATTTTCCGAAGATAAGTTGTCAAGATCGACCTGCCGCAAGAACCAGCCGTCAATCGAGTTCGGTGTGTTGTGGCAAGCTGTGCCGCACGACTGTCCGCTGTCGACTTCCGTGCGAGTCGTCCAGCGCAGGATGTTGTGCGGCGTGGCATATTTGAACGTCGGAAGAGAAGAGTAGTTCGTCGCGGTCGCTCCCCAAGAGTTAAATGTCTCTTCAGAAACCGGGACGTGCCTCAACACGACGATGTCATTCGGGCGGTCGTTGGGAAGCGGATTGCGTCCGATCTTGAACTGCATCCAGCTCGGTTCCTGAATGCCGTCGCCCGCGTGGCAATTGTTGCAGTTCTTGTAGTCTTGCGAGTGGCACACTTGACAGGCGAAGTTCGCGCCGTGAGTCGCGTGGTATTCGTTCTCTTCACCGATATCGTGACAATCGCGGCAAGACGCGCCGTTACGAACTTGGAATCTGTAGTCATATGCGGTGCCGTCCCCGTGCATTTCGCCGGCGTCGTGGCAAGAAGTACATTTCATCGCGTTCGGTACGTAGTGAACGTCCGCGCGATAGCCCTCATTTGTGCCCAAGAACTCGTCACCGACACGGCTGCCGTGACAAGCCGTGCATTGGTTGTTCATGTCAGGAGATTTGCGGATCAAGTGGCTCTGAATGAAGCCGCCGCCGACGGATTTCGGACGACTGATGTGACATTCACCGCACGACGCATGGCACTTGTTGCATTGTTGCTCAAATTTCATGCGGTAGTTGCTGTTGCCGTCGATCGTTTGCCCGGTGCGTGCTTCAAACATCGTGTGATAGCCCTTCATCGTCGAATGCAGACTCGACGTTCTGAAGTTGTGGGCGATAGCGTCGTGGCAACGTGCACACGTATTGTCGAGACCTTCCGAGGGATCCGCCACCATACCGGCGTGCGCCGCATCTTTGGAGAGAATTCCATCCTGCCCGCCGTGGCAGTAAATACAGTCGAACGCGTGCGGACTTTGCAAGTACATGTCAAGCCCCGTGCCTGCCATCAAAACTTTTTGCCATCCCTCCAACGGAGGGACAGAGCCGCCTCAGCCTTCGCCCGATTCTTCGGGCTCAGTGGTTGTGTCGGGCAGCATAGTCGCGATCAACATTTCCTGGTCGGTGTGGCAGCCGATGCAATCCGATTGTCTGAGCTCGGATGCAGTTGGTGACGAGTCGTCGTCGTCATTTGAACATCCTGCGCTGAACATCAGCACGGAAACTGACATGGCGAGGAGAATGAATAGCAGCTTTTTGTTCATGAGTATGTATGGATTAACTTTTGAATACTCTCGTAGCTGTTACAAAGCGAAACGAGGGTTCTAAGTTATTATAGCCGATCAAAATTCAAGTATAGAAGAAACAGAGCAAATCAAGTGCGAGAGTAAAAAACCCGCAACGACTTTAGTCTCGCTGCGGGATTCTCTGTACGATTGGCCAGTTGGCCCAAGATGTAATTTGCTCGCCTGCGCGACACTCCTCGGTGCACGCAGGCAGCAGATACTCGATAATCATCATATGGATTGGACACTTGTTTTCACATAGGTCACGAAATCGGCGCGAGCGGAAAGGGACAGAATGTGAAAAACTTCACATTTATTATCGTCACGTTTTGGTCAAAAGTCAAGTGATAAACGCACAGAGCCGGACAATAAACGTCATTTAGGAGGAAAAAGGCACTTAAATGGGATTATTTTAATCAACTTATGGATCACGGAAAGGGAGTCTGACTATCGTGCTGAAAAGGTGCGATAAGGAGGAATAGAAAGCACACTTTTTTGTGTCATGCCTCGCCAATTTTGGAATATGCCAGCATTCGTCATGTTCTAAAGCCAACCGCACTCGATACTTTTTAATGACGTTGCAATGCACAGATAGACTGTAACTTTGCTACAGTTCGGTTGCAACTCCTAAGGCTCATTGGTACATTTACAACATTCTAAACTTAGCGCAGTCACACCCAGTAATCGATTAGCGAAAAGAGTGACCCCGGAAAAGTTGACTGCGGGGGTCTGATACTGTTTAAGGAGACGATATGAGCCTTGTGGAGAGCACCTCCGCGAATGGGCTGTTTAAGCTGGCCGTGCGTGAAACATGGTGCAAGGGGTGCCGCATCTGCGTTGAGCTATGTCCCACCAAGACTTTGGTCATGGTGGAATCGCCTGATCGATGGGAAGGCTCGGTTGTGAAGGTAGAGAACATTGAAGCGTGCAACGGCTGTGGTATTTGCGAAGCGGAATGTCCCGACTTCGCAATTTCTGTTTTTGTTGAGGGCAAAGGCAAGCCCGCGAAGGGAGAATCGGCTTGAACAGCAATCGAGTGTTTTGGGCAGGTAACGAGACAGTTGCCGAAGCCGCCGTTCGCGCGGGATGCAATTTCTATGCGGGCTATCCGATCACGCCGTCGTCGGAGATTGCGGCCATATTGTCGCTGAGATTGCCTCAGACCGGCGGCGTCTTTCTGCAAATGGAAGACGAAATCGCCGCGATGGGCGCGGTCGTGGGAGCGTCGCTGGGCGGAGCGAAATCTTTGACGGCCACTTCCGGCCCGGGATTTTCGCTGAAGCAAGAAAACATCGGCTACGCAATCATGTCGGAGACTCCGTGCGTCATCATCGACGTGCAGCGCGGCGGTCCGTCGACGGGCGCGCCAACGGCTCCGGCTCAATCGGATATTATGCAGGCCCGATGGGGAACGCACGGCGACCATTCGATCATCGCGCTGACGCCCGGCTATCCGCAGGAAGTCTATCGCGAAACTGTACGCGCATTTCATTTGGCGGAGAAATTCAGGACTCCGGTTATGGTTTTGATCGACGAGGTCATCGCCCACACGACCGAGAGTTTTGATATTCCGACGGAAGAAGAGTTGGATCCGATTCATCCGCGGAGCTGGTATCAAGAGCAGTTCCAGAAGAACAGCTTTCGCCCGTTTTATGATTTTTATCAGGGCAAGCATATTCACATCACGGGTCTTTCTCATACAGAGAAAGGGTTGCCGACGACGACTCCGGCAATTATTCAGCAAGGGATTGAACATCTCGTGAATAAGATTGATCTGAATCAACCTGAGATGGAACGCAACGAAACCTACATGCTGGACGATGCGGATATTGCGTTGATTTCGTGGGGTTCTCCGGGGCGCGCCTCTAAGGTGGCGGTGGATATGGCCCGGGCCGAAGGCATTAAGGTGGGCCTGCTGCGAATCATCACTTTCTGGCCGTTCCCGAAAAACACGATTCGCGAGTTGGTAGATAACGTCAAGGCTGTGATTGTACCCGAAATGAACTTAGGAATGCTGAGACTCGAAGTAGAGCGCGCAGCCATGCGGCGCGACGTTCAGTTAACAGGTGTTAACAATGTCGGCGGCGTTCCCATTGAACCGCAACATATAATGGACAAGATTCTGGAGGTGCATCGTGGCCTTTGATTATGCGTCGTGGCTCAGGCCCGAACTTATGCCGCACATTTGGTGCCCGGGTTGCGGCATTGGCATTGTGCTGAAGTCCGTGATTCGATCCATGGACAGCATGGGCTGGAATCAGGACACCGTCGGTTTTGTTTCCGGTATCGGTTGCACTTCCCGCGCACCGGGTTATGTAGACATGAATACGCTGCATACGACGCACGGCCGCGCGCTGACGTTTGCCACGGGTCTTAAGATGGCCGCTCCGGACAAGAACGTCGTCGTGATGGCGGGTGACGGCGACTCGGCGGCGATTGGCGGCAATCACTTGATTCATAGCTGCCGCCGCAATATCGACATCACGATGGTCATCGTGAACAACGAGATTTACGGCATGACAGGCGGACAGTTTTCTCCTACGACGCCGACCGGCGACCGGGCAGCGACCGCACCGTACGGGAATATCGATCCTGGTTTCGATTTGTGCAAGCTCGCGATTGCCGCAGGAGCGACCTATGTGGCGCGCGGTCACGTGGCCAATGCCATCTTCCTTGAAAAGCTGATAAAGGGCGGCATGGCGCACAAAGGTTTCTCCGTGATCGAGATCATGTCGAACTGCCATACGCAGTACGGCCGCCGAAACAAGCATCCTGATCCGGCAGAGCTTGTCGAACACATAGCTTCGTCAGCGGTCACGCTGAGGAATTGGGAAAAGATGGAAGACGAAGAGAAGATCGGGAAGTTTCCGATCGGCGTGCTCCACAAGGACGACACTCGTCCAGAGTACAGCGAGAACTACTACAAGCTGCAAGCGCACGCGCAAGAGCGGGTTCGCGACGCGGCGCGCAAGATTGCCGAAGCGGAGGCGCTGAAACCGAAGCGCGAACCGCAGGGAGGAGCGAGTCCCTTTGAGGTCTGAAATTAGATTCGCCGGAGTCGGCGGCCAAGGAAATATTCTCGCGGGAGAATGGGTCGCGCTTGCGGCGCACAACATGGGATTGAACGCGCTCCAGAGTCCGACGTACACAGCTCAGGTCCGCGGCGGCCCGACCAGTGTGGACGTGTTGATTGACAAAGATCCGATCGGCTATCCGCGTTTGACGAGCATCGACTTCTTTCTCTGCTTGGCACAAGGCGCGTGGAACCTCTTTTCGAAGCAGTTGAAGGACGATGCCGCAGTGGTCATTGATCCCAACTTGGTGACCAATGTCGGCAAGGGACCGCAAATGGTCTATTCAATTCCGATCATTCAGGTCACGAAGCAGACGGTTGAAAAGCCGGTCTATACGAGCGCCGTTTCGCTCGGAATCTTCTGCAAACTTCATTCGATCATCCCCGTGGATGAAATGATCAAGACAATAGAACAGAATGCTCCGACGGGAACCGTTGAGAAGAATCTTCTCGCATTCCGTACGGGCTATGACATCATTGACAAAGTGGAACCTGTGCCGCGCGACAAAATCGCAGCGGTGACCGCATAGTAAAATGAGCTACTTAATTTACTCGTATCGCAAACTCGCGGACAAGATTCATGAATATTGGGTCGAAGCTCCGCGAATCGCCGCCAAACATTTTGCAGGACAGTTTGTGATTCTGCGTTTGAATGAGCACGGCGAGAGAATTCCGCTAACCGTCGTGGAAACGAACAAAAAGAACGGCCAAATCAGATTGATCGTTCAGGAAGCAGGAAAGACGACCGAAGACTTCGCGCATTTGAAGGCGGGAGACTTCATTTTGGACGTGGTCGGACCGCTCGGGCAAGCCACGCACATTCAGAACTGGGGCAACCTCGTAGTGATCGGCGGCGGAGTCGGTTCAGCTCCGTTGCTGCCGATTGCCAAAGCGGCGAAAGCCGGAGGCAACAAGGTCCACGCGATCTTAGGTGCGCGCTCGAAGGAACTGTTGCTTTTGACAGACGAATTTGAAGCGGTCTGCGACGAAACCCGGATCTGCACTGATGACGGCACGTTCGGCACGAAGGGATTTGTCACGAATTTATTGGACTCATGGGGCCAAGAGGGAGTCAAGTTCGATTTCGGCATCGCCGTCGGTCCGGTACAGATGATGAAAGCGGCCGAAAAGACTATGAGCCAATGGAATATTCCGGGAATGGCATCGCTGAATCCGATTATGGTTGACGGCACAGGTATGTGCGGAGCTTGCCGCGTCACGGTACACGGCAAAACCCGCTTTGCCTGCGTCGAAGGCCCGGAATTTGATATTCACGGCGTCGATTTTAATGAGCTTATTTTGCGCAATCGTTCGTACACACATGAAGAGCACGAAGCTGTCGAGCATGCTCATCAGTGTCAACTTAATGAGATGATTCACCATGCCAGAACAGAAGCGTAATCTGAAGGTGCATCCTCCGCGCGTCCCTATGCCGGAACGCGATCCGGAGGAGCGCGTCAAGGGATTTCAAGAAGTCCCGCTGGGCTACACGGAAGAGCAGGCAATCGCGGAAGCCAGCCGCTGTCTCGATTGCAAGAATCCCAAGTGCGTCACGGGTTGTCCGGTCAATATTAATATTCCCAAGTTTCTGCGCGAACTGCGCGACGGCCGCATTCAAGATGCCGCCGATACGCTGCGTGCCACGAATTCGCTGCCAGCTGTCTGCGGACGAGTTTGCCCTCAGGAAGAGCAGTGCGAGTCGCTTTGCATTGAAGGTATCAAGCATGATCCGGTCGCTGTAGGCAATCTTGAGAAATTCGTCGCCGATTGGGAGCGGATGCACAAGAAGGTGACGACGCAGACGGTCGTTGAGCCGACAGGACGTAAGGTGGCAATCGCCGGCGCAGGACCTGCGGGTCTTACAGTCGCGGGTGACTTGGCAAAGTTGGGTCATGACGTGACGATCTTCGAAGCGCTGCACCGTCCGGCCGGTGTGCTGGCCTACGGAATCCCCGAATTCCGTCTGCCGCGCGAAATCGTGAAGTCCGAGATTGAATATATCGAACGCCTCGGTGTGAAGTTCATCTACAATGTGATCATCGGTGTGACGATTACGTTAAATGAACTTTTTGAAGAAGGCTACGACACCGTCTTTATCGGAACGGGTGCGGGACTTCCCAAAATGTTGAATGTCCCCGGCGAAAATCTCGTTGGCGTATTCAGTTCAAATGAGTTCTTGACGCGGATCAACTTGTTGGGCGCTGACCGGTTCCCGGATTTTGACACACCGGTCTTGCATGCCAAGCACACGGTCGTCGTCGGCGGTGGCAACACCGCGATGGACTCGGCGCGTGTGGCCAAGAGATTGAACCAAGCCAAGGTTTCGTTGGTCTACCGCCGTTCTGAAGAAGAACTTCCGGCCCGCAAGGAAGAAGTACATCACGCCAAGGCCGAAGGTATCGAGATGAACCTGCTCTGCAATCCGGTTGAAGTCTTGGGCGACAAAGAAGGCCGCGTAACGGGCATTCGCTGTATTCGCATGCAGCTTGGCGAACCGGATGCATCGGGACGCAGAAAACCCGTCGAAATTCCGGGCAGTGAGTTTGAGATGGAATGCGACGCCGTGATCGTGGCGGTCGGCAACTCTCCGAATCCGATCATTACCAAATCGACTCCCGACCTTGAAGCCACCAAGTGGGGAACCATCAAAGTGGACGAAGCCACGAACGCGACGAGCAAGCCGGGCGTCTATGCCGGCGGCGACATCGTAAGCGGCGCGGCCACGGTCATTCTGGCCATGGGCGCGGGCCGTAAAGCCGCGGCGGCCATGCACGAATACATGATGAATCTTCCTCCTAAGAAAGCGCAAGCAAGTTAATGCAAGCACTTTACGACATAATACCATTTTCGATGGGTATCGGCACCCTTGCGTTCGGCGCATTTTTGGTGCTGTTGCCCTATTTGATTTCGCCTCGCAGCAAAGGCCGCTTCCGCAGCGAAACATACGAGAGCGGCGAGCCGATTATCGGCGAAGCATGGGTACAGGTTCGGGCGCACTACTATATCTACGCGTTGGTCTTCATGGCGTTCGACGTGGAAACTGCTTTCATCGTCCCTTGTGTCGCGATATTGCGTTCATGGGATAGCTGGCTGCCGGTGATAGAAGTGGGCGTATTCCTGATCATTTTGAGCCTTTCTTTGGTGTACGCGCTGAAGAAGAAAGTACTGGAGTGGGAGTAGGATGAGCGAAGAACTGAAAAACGTGAACGAAGACGGTCAAGAAGATATTGACGAGTCGCAAATTCCGCCGATAGTGCGGTTTGTGCCGCTGCAGAAGGCACTCGATCTGGCGCGTGCCAATTCTCTTTGGCCCCTCACCTTCGGTATCGCCTGCTGCGCGATTGAAATGATGGCTGCTTCGGCCAGTCGTTATGACACTGACCGATTCGGTGCGGGCGTCTTCCGTAATTCACCGCGACAGGCGGATTTGATGATTGTGGCGGGCACGGTGAATTTGAAAATGGCGCCGATTATTAAAAGACTATATGATCAAATGCCCTCTCCGAAGTGGGTGATTGCGCTGGGTGCATGCGCCATTTGCGGAGGACCGTTTGACCAAGACGAAAATTATGCAGTTGTGCAGGGCGTGGAGAAAGTCGTACCTGTTGACGTGTTCGTTCCGGGCTGTCCTCCTCGGCCGGAAGCGTTGATTCACGCAATCCTTGAACTGCAAGAACGTATTAAGTCAGGAAACACGAATGCCGCTCGAGCCTGAACCTGCCGAACCCGTCGCGCAACAACCGGCGCAGCATGTCGAACTAATGAATCGATTGCGCACCGCCGGAGCTTCCGAAGTAAATAGTCTGGACTACCCGAAAACGGGAATGGATGTGGATGCACTCGTAACGCCGCAAAGTCTCGGCGCGGTCGCGAGTGCCCTAAAGCAAGAGCACTTCGCTCTGGATTCGTTGGTCGGAATCGACCGCAATCCGGGGTTTGAAGTGCTTTATCTGTTTAAGCCGTTTACGGACGGTCCGCGAGTCAGACTGCGCGCGAAAGCGGAAGCCGAGAAACCGGAATTGCCGACCCTGTCAAAAGTTTATGCGGGCGCAGACTGGTACGAACGTGAAATACACGACATGTTCGGCGTGAAATTCACGGATCATCCGCACCTCCGTCCGCTCCTGCTTCCGCACTTCACGAATTTCTACCCGCTGCGCAAGGAATTCCACGGCGCGCCGATTGTCATACCGGATGATACGGTTGAAATTCCGGAAATCGACGTTCAGGAAGCGATGAAGGTTGGCCAATCCGAAGGACGCCGCCGCGATTTCTTTTTGAATATGGGACCGCAGCATCCGTCCACGCACGGTGTGCTGCGCATTCTCTTGCATGTCGAAGGCGAAAAAGTACTGGGCGGCCGCTGCCATTTAGGTTACAGTCACCGGGGATCTGAGAAGCTCGCGGAGAAGAAACAATACGTCCAGATTCTTCCTTACACGGACAGAATGGACTACCTCGCGCCGCTCAATTACAATTTGGGTTATGCCAAACTGCTTGAGCGCGCCGCGGGCATTGAATCCACTCCGCGCGCGGAAGTCTTGCGGCTGATCATGGCCGAGCTGGGCCGCGTTGCCAGCCATCTCGTATGGTTGGGAACTTACTTGCTTGACTTGGGCGCGATCACTCCGTTTCTCTATTGCTTTGAGGACCGCGAACGGATTCTGACCATTTTCGAACGCGCTACCGGGCAGCGGATGACGACGTCTTATATTGTCTATGGCGGCGTGCGCAATGATGTTTACAGCGAATTTTCGTCGGAGATTGCAAATCTGATTAAGGACCTGCGCAAGCGCATGCCGGAATACGACGATCTTGTGATGTCAAACGAAATCTTTCTGCAGCGGACGGACGGCGTGGGAACAATTTCACGTGAACAGGCGATTGAGTTTGGAGTCAGCGGTCCCGTGCTTCGCGGAAGCGGAGTGGACTACGATGCGCGCCGCGACGAACCCTACTGCGACCTCTATCAAGAGTTCGAATGGAAAGTCGCTACCGATCCGAGCGGAGATTGCTTGGGCAGATCGCGCGTGCGTATGGCTGAACTCGTGCAGAGCTTTAATCTGATTGAACAAGGTTTGGCGAAGCTCGAAGACGGTCCTGTTCGTTCGAAGGTTCCGCGCATTTTCAAAGTTCCCGAAGGAGAATATTTCTCAGCGACGGAAGGCCCGCGCGGCATGCTGGGTTGGTATTTGGTAGGAGACGGGTCGGCGAATCCTTATCGCTTGAAGGTTCGCGTGCCGTCATTCGCAAATTTGCAGGTTGTCGAAGAACTGATCAAAGGGATGCGCGTCGCGGACGTCGTGTCCATTCTCGGCAGTCTGGATGTAGTCATTCCGGAGATTGACCGGTGAGCATATTTGACATTCTATTTCGTTTGCTCTTGGCATTCGGCGCGGTCATCACTTTCGTCACGATCAACGCACTCTTTTTGGTGTGGCTCGAGCGCAAAGTGTCGGCCGTGATTCAAAACCGAATGGGACCGACCGAAGTCGGGCCGTTCGGACTGTTGCAAACGCTTGCCGACGCGTTGAAGCTGCTCGGCAAGGAGATGATCACGCCTAAATCAGTTGACCAATATGTGTTCCTGATAGCGCCGATCATCGCGTTTCTTCCCGCGCCGCTGTTGGTTGCGGCAATTCCGATCGCGGAAGGTATCGGCGTAACCGATTTGAATGTCGGCGCGCTTTATCTGCTCGCGATCTCGAACATTGCGCTGCTGGGAATTTTGATGGCGGGTTGGTCGTCCAACAACAAGTACTCGCTGCTCGGCGCGATCCGTGCGGTGGCTCAGAATATCAGCTACGAGATTCCGATGCTGCTGGCCGTGCTGACCGTGATCTTGATGGCAGGTTCGCTGAAACTTTCCGACATCGTAGCCGCGCAGGATCCGATTCCGTTCGTGCTTCTGCAGCCGATTGCCTTCCTGATCTACTTCATATGCAGTATCGCGGAATCGAATCGTACTCCGTTTGACTTGCCTGAAGCGGAGTCAGAACTGGTCGCGGGCTATCACACTGAATTTACGGGTATGCGTTTCGCGCTGTTCTTCCTCGCAGAATATACCCAAGTCTTCGTTCTGTCCGCGATCGTGACGCTGTTTTTCTTGGGTGGATGGAACGGACCGTTGCTGCACGGCGCGGTTTGGTTCATGCTCAAAACTTACGTCGTCATTTTCGTGGTGATGTGGCTGCGTTGGACTTATCCGCGCCTTCGCTCTGATCAATTGATGAATTTCAACTGGCGCGTCTTGTTGCCGCTGGCGATCTTGAACCTGCTTGTTTCAACGGTCGTCTACAGGGGGGGATGGTAATGGCTAAACGTGGTTTCTGGACCGGTTTCGGCAGCCTCTTGACGGGCCTTGGCGTCACGTTCAAGAGCATGTTCCGCAAAAAAGTGACGATCAAGTATCCGCACGAGCCCGTGCCGGTTTCGCCGATCTACCGCGGTCCGGTGCACTTGATCGCGGAAGACATCGGCTCCGAACATAAGTGCATTGGTTGTCTCGCGTGCCAGCGGATTTGCCCGACGCATGCAATTCCAGTGTTGACCGTTGCAAAGAACGAGCAGAACAAGAATTATCCGGTTGAATTTGTGATCGACGACGCGCTTTGCTGTTTCTGCGGTTTGTGCGTCGAAGCGTGTCCGACCGCCGCGCTTGAGCATACGCAAATCGGAGACATGGCGTCGCCGGTTCAAGCACTGCTCCGCCGGGAAATTTTGCAGGACGGCAACGTCACCAGCGAGAACTTCCCGACGCGCAAAGGCAAGAAGGAGTCCAAACGTGACTGAGTTTCTCTTTATTGCAGGCGCGGCGCTCGCGTTGATGGGCGGATTGATAGCCGTGATCGCGCGCAACCTTTTTCATGCGTCGCTCGGTTTGGCGATGACTTTGACCGGTACGGCGGGATTGTTCATACCGCTCGGCGGCGAGTTGATTTCCGTCGTCCAAATTCTGGTTTATCTTGGCGCAGTAGCTGTGGCGATCATTTTCATTTTGATGCTCTCTCCGCCGTTTTACCTCAAGCGTCCGCATCGTAATCCCGCCAAACTTGCCGTCGCCGCGTTGATCGGTGTCGTCTTCTCGATCCCCCTGCTGCGCGCCGTGTTTTCGATCGGGTCACGAGTTTCGACCACTCACGTGACACCGACGGTACAGGAAATCGGCAAGACACTTTTGACTGAATTCGTATTCCCATTTGAAATCATATCCGTGCTGCTGACCGTCGCAATCATCGGCGCTATCGTGCTTGCGCGCGATTTACCTGAAGACGACAAACCGCACACCGCAACTTCACAGGGGGAAACCAAGTAATGCCCCTTTCCGCATATCTGGTACTTTCCGTAATTTTGTTTTTGCTCGGAGCGTTCGGAATGATGGAACGGCGAAACCTCGTCGGTCTGTTGATTTCGGTCGAGCTGATGTTGAATGCGGCGAGCATCAATTTCATGGCGTTCAACCACTTTCTCTATCCCGGGACAGTAACAGGCCAAATCATGACATTGTTCGTCATCGGCTTGGCCGCGGCGGAAGCCACACTGTTTCTGGCGATCGTTTTCGCGGTTTACCGCCATTACCGTTCGATCAATGTCGAAAATGTCGATCATTTGCGTGGGTGACAGAAAATGAATGAATCCATGCAAATACAATTAGGCGTCGCGACAGTTCTGTCGCCGATCGTTTCCTTCGTTCTTATTTCGGCCGTCGGTTTGCGCAGACCGACACTCGCCAAAATCATTTCGCTCTCTTTCGCTTCTGTAAGCCTGATTTGCGCGAGCATCTTGCTTTGGGGTGTGGGCGATCCCGAGTTCAAAGTCACGGCGACGTGGTCGTGGCTGCTTGCCGATCCGTCGAAATTCGGAATCGGACTCCTGCTTGATCCGCTCTCGCTGGTGATGCTGTGGGTTGTGGCGGCGATTTCGTGGCTGGTGCAATGGTACTCGATCTCCTATATGGAGGAAGACAAGTGCCAAGGCAAGTTCTTCGCTTTCATCTCGCTGTTCTGTTTTGCGATGATGGGCTTCACGATTGCTCCGAATCTCTTGCAGTCGTTCATGTGCTGGGAGTTAGTCGGTTTGGGCTCCTACCTCTTGATTGGCTTCTGGAATCATCTGCCGTCCGCCGCCACTGCCGCGCGCAAAGCATTTGTCGTCACGCGTCTCGGCGACCTTGGATTTTTTGCGGCGCTGCTTTTAACGTACACAGGTTTGGGCACGCTAGATTTCGGCGCACTGGCCGAGGGCCACATGGCCGCAAGCTGGAAAGCCGCGATTGGCGGAGCCGACTACGGCATTTGGATTTCGCTGGGGTTGTTCCTCGCGGTCGCAGGCAAGAGCGCGCAGTTCCCGCTCTATGGCTGGCTGCCTGACGCGATGGAAGGTCCGACTCCGGTCAGCGCGTTGATTCACGCCGCGACAATGGTTGCCGCCGGTGTTTATCTCGTCGCGCGTGTCAGCTTCCTGCTGGTTTTGGGAAGTGAGGGCACGGTGATGGCTTGGCACGGCTTGGCGGTCGTCGCGATGTTAACGGCATTGATGAGCGGCGCCGTGGCAATCGTACAAAGCGACATCAAACGCGTGTTCGCCTATTCCACGATCAGTCAATTGGGCTACATGATCGTCGGCATCGGCACGGGCGCGGTCGTCGCTGGAATGATGCACCTCTTCACTCACGCTTTCTTCAAAGCGTTGCTGTTCTTAACGGCGGGCGCGTTCATTCACGCGGCACATTCCAATTCGATTACGGACATCGCCCGCGCCGGCGGAGCCAAGCTCAAGATTCCGATGATGGCACTCTTTGCCGGATCACTCGCGTTGATGGGAATTTTCCCGTTTGCGGGTTTCTACAGCAAGGACGCGATTCTCGAGCATCTGTTCGTCGAAGGGGATTGGATCCTCTATGCAATGGCGATGCTGGGAGTCTTTATCACGGCTTACTACACGGCGCGCGTGATTTATCTCATGCTCAAAGTTCCTGCGGAACCGCACGGACACGATGAGCACGGACACGGTCACGGTCTGCACGTGGGTGGCTGGATGAAACTGCCGTTGATCGTTTTGTCCGTTGGTGCGCTGATTGCCGGCAATGTCTGGCTGTGGAGATCGGAACATTGGTTCCACGTTCCTCATGGCGAGCACGGCAACGCAGCGCTGATTACATCCGCAATTTCGCTGTTCCTCGCGGTGGCAGGCGCATACTACTCCGCCCGCGTCTTCTACTGGAGGAATTCGGCTGATCCACTTGCGACGATGACGGGCCTCGCCCGTACGCTGCGCGAGAAGTGGTACTTGGACGATGCATATTGGTTCATCGTGCACAGCATTTACTTGCCGATTACCGCGGGACTGCAGAAGATTGAAACCGTCGTCGTAAAAGGCGCGCTGGACGGCGTCGGTACGGTCAGCATGGCCTTCGCGCGGCTCTTTGCCCGAGCGCAAACCGGTGAAGTTCAGCAATATGTCGGCGTGTCGTTTGTCGTCGTCGCCGTCGTCGTACTCATTTTGATGGGCGGGAGATAGACATGACATTCCCGATTCTTTCTCTCATTCTCCTTTGTCCGGTCTCCGCAGTGCTCCTGATGTTCATGGTGCCCGACGGCAAGGACAAAATGATCAAAGGCATATCGCTGACCTTCTCAATCATTGCGATGGTCTTGGCCACGATCATGTACCTTTCGTACAACCGCGCGATCGGCGGATTTCAATTTGCCGAACAGTATCCGTGGGTTCCCGGTCTGAATTCGACCTACCACCTCGCGGTCGACGGTGTGGGCGTCACATTGGTTTTCTTGAATGCGATTGTAATGTTGACCGGTGTAATCACGTCGTTCAGCATCGACTTTCGCGTGAAAGAGTATTTTATTCTGTTTCTGCTTTTGGTTTCGGGCGTCTTCGGCAGCTTCATGTGCATGGATCTGTTGTTGTTCTTCATTTTCTTCGAAATCGCCGTGCTGCCGATGTACCTTTTGATCGGTATTTGGGGTTCGACAAATCGAGAATACGCCGCCTTGAAACTCACGATTATGCTGCTCGCAGGCAGCGGACTGGTGTTCGTGGGTCTGATCATTACTTATTTCACGAGCGACATTCAAACGTTCGATTTCTTCGCGCTGCGCGATCAAGGCGGATTCACGAGCAGTTTCCAGAACATCGTTTATCCGCTGATGTTCTTAGGCTTCGGTACTTTGGCTGCGGTGTTCCCTCTGCACAATTGGTCGCCGGATGGTCACGTCGCCGCACCGACCGCGGTTTCGATGCTCCACGCGGGCGTACTGATGAAGCTCGGCGCCTACGGTGTGTTGCGATACGGTATTGAACTGTTCCCCGATGGCGCGTCACACTGGGCTCCCGTCGCGGGTGTCATGGCCGCAGGTGGTGTTGTGTACGGAGCATTGGTCGCGGCGCAGCAGACGGATCTGAAATACATGATCGGCTACTCGTCCGTGTCGCACATGGGACTGGTGATGTTTGGCTTGGCTGCGGCGACGCCGCTTGCCATCAGCGGTGCCGTGTATCAAATGTTCTCGCACGGGATTATGACGGCGTTGTTCTTCTCCGCCGTCGGATTCTTCTACGAACAGACTCACTCACGCAACATTTTTGACTACGGAGGTCTCGCGCGGAAGGTCCCATGGGTGGCAACCTGTTTCATTATTGCGGGCTTAGCCGGAGTCGGTTTGCCCGGCTTGGCAGGTTTCCCGGCTGAGTTCATGATCTTTGTCGGAGCGTTCGAGAGATTCCCAGTTTTGACGTTGATCGCCGTCCCGAGTCTGGTATTCGGAGCGTTTTACATGCTGCGTGTTCTGCAGCGAGTGTTCTTTGGGCCGGAGGCCGGCAAGACTCCGCAAGTTCACGACATTGGGCTTTTCAGCGGCTCCGCACGGATCATTCTGGCAGGTCTGATTATTCTCTTCGGCGTCGCGCCGCGACTGCTGTCTGACATCATTGCACCTTACGCAGCGGGGCTCTTCAAATGAATGAATTGATTTCCCAACTGCTTCCCGAGTTTACGACTCTCGCCGCGTTGCTGATTTTATTTGTGGTCACGCTTGGCAGTAACGTCAGCGACAAGACGGCGCGCGCAATCAGCCTTGTGCTTGCCTTGATCGTCATCGCGACGGCAATCATCGCCACGAACCAGCAAGGTATGCTGTTCGTACAAAGCTACCGTATCGATTCTTATTCCCAGTTCTTCAAGATTTTGATCGCGGTCGGTCTGTTCGCCAACGGGCTGCTGGGTTGGCCGCTGCGCACGATTCCCGGCGCACAGAGACCGGAATACTATTTCTTGTTCTTCGCGGCGGGCTTGGGCATGATGCTCTTGGCCAGCGCGTTCAATTTCTTGGTGCTTTACGTCGCGATGGAACTGCTCTCCTATTCGCTGTACACGATGGTCGGCATGCGCCGCGCGCGTACGGAGTCGATTGAGAGTTCCGTCAAGTATATCATCATCGGTGCGACCGCCAGCGCCATCGGATTGTTTGGCGTCTCGTACATTTATGGTGCGACCGGAAGTTTGAATTTCGGTGAATTAGTAGCTTCATTGAAGGGAAGCGCGGCACCAAGCGCGTTGTTGTTGCCGGGCTTAATTATGGTCTTGAGCTCGTTTTTGTTCAAGCTCGCGGCCTTCCCGTTCCACGCGTGGGCGCCCGACGCCTATGAAACCGCGGCGTCGCCCGTGGCAATGTTCTTGGCGTCCGTTTCCAAACTTGCGGGTATCGCATTTTTGTTTAGATTGGTGTATATGGTCAAGCCCCATTTGCCGGAATTTGAAACGGTAATCGGGATCTTGGCTTTAGTGACCATGACCTTCGGCAACTTGGTCGCTTTCCGTCAGAAATCGGTTAAGCGTTTGTTTGCTTATTCGAGTATCGCGCAGGCCGGCTACCTGATGATCGGAATGATCGGCTTCGGAGCCAGCTCGCCGATTGCAGTTGTTTTCTATTCGGCTATCTACTTGCTCATGAATCTGGTCGTCTTCGCCGTCGTTCTCGAACTCGAGAATGCCGGAGAGGATCCGACGCTCGACAACTTTCAGGGCCTGTACAAACGCAATGCGCTGATGGCCGTGGCATTGCTTGTGGCGCTTTTCTCGCTTGCTGGCGTTCCGCCTTTGGCGGGCTTTTTCGGCAAGTGGTTGTTGTTCTCGAGCGCGGCGCAAGGCGGACATGTTTGGTTCGTCGCACTTGCAATCTTGAACAGCGTGATCTCGCTTTACTACTACTTGTTCCTCGTGAAAGCCGCATATTTCGGTGAAGCACCGAGCACCAATGAAATCGGTCGCAGCGGCGGACCAAGACTTGCTATTTTTGTAACGACTGTCGCCATCGCGCTTCTGGGTTTGTATCCCCGAGTGTTGACGGAGTACCTAAGCGGGCTGAACCTTCCGGCCTCGCTTCTACCCTAAATAACTGTTCGAAGACTATAACTCTACTCTAAAGGAGTCCATCATGGCGCTTCAAATTGACGAAACCTGCATCAACTGCGGAGCTTGTGAACCTGTTTGCCCGGTGAAGGCGATTTCCGAAGGTCCGGACATCTTCATCATTGACGCGAATGTCTGTGTTGAGTGCGAAGGCCATTTCCCCGATCCTCAGTGCGTCAGCGTGTGTCCCGTGGACTGCATCGCCAAAGCAGGCTAAGCAAACGTAACCAAGTCGCCGCACTTGTGATGCGGCGCAATGAATCGAGTTAGTAAAAAAATGAGCAAAACATTTGCAACGTTGGACGGCAATGAAGCTGCCGCCAGCGTTGCTCACCGATTATCCGAAGTCTGCGCGATTTATCCGATCACGCCGTCATCTTCCATGGGAGAACTGGCGGACGAGTGGTCGGCGCGCGGCAAGAAGAACATCTGGGGTACGGTTCCGACCGTCATCGAGATGCAGAGCGAGGGCGGCGCCGCAGGCGCCGTTCATGGTGCTTTGCAGTCAGGTGCCATAACGACGACGTTTACCGCGTCGCAGGGCTTGCTCCTGATGATTCCGAACATGTTCAAGATCGCAGGCGAATTGACGAGCACCGTTTTTCATGTCAGTGCGCGCACAATCGCCACGCATGCGTTGTCCATTTTCGGAGACCATTCCGACGTTATGGCCGTGCGTTCCACGGGCTGGGCGATGCTTGCGTCGAACAGCGTACAGGAAGCGCACGATCAGGCTCTCATCGCGATTGCTTCGACGCTTGAAAGCCGCATTCCGTTCGTGCATTTCTTCGACGGGTTTCGCACCAGTCACGAAGTGCAAAAGATCCAGATGCTCGACGACGACGATCTGCGGGCACTGATCAACGACGAGTTAGTGTTTGCGCATCGCGCGCGCGCGCTTTCCCCGAATCATCCTGTGATTCGCGGCACGGCTCAAAATCCCGACGTGTTCTTTCAGGCCCGCGAAGCGTCCCAGCCGTATTATAATGCGTGTCCGGACATCGTGCAGAAGGTCATGGACAAGTTCGCGAAGCAAACGGGACGCGCGTACAAGTTGTTTGAATACCACGGCGCGCCGGATGCCGAGCGCGTCATCGTAATCATGGGTTCGGGCGCGGACACCGTGGAAGAAACGGTGTCGTATTTGGCCGCCAAAGGCGAGAAGGTCGGCCTGCTGAAGGTTCGTCTCTATCGTCCGTTTTCGGCAAAGCATTTTATCAACGCGCTTCCGAAGACCGTCAAGTCGCTGGCCGTACTCGACCGCACAAAAGAACCCGGCGCAACGGGCGATCCGCTTTATACTGACGTACTATGTGCGCTTGCCGAGATGCAGGCGGAAGACGACAAAGCCATTCGTCCGCGCGTTATAGGAGGCCGCTACGGTTTGTCGTCGAAGGAATTTACTCCGGCGATGATCAAATCGATCTACGACGAACTCAATGCCAAGTCTCCGAAGAATCATTTCACGATCGGTATTGACGACGACGTTAATCATTCGAGCTTGAAATACGATCCGTCGTTTTCAATTGAAGGCGACGACGTCTTCCGCGCGCGCTTCTACGGACTTGGCGCGGACGGAACGGTCGGAGCAAACAAGAACTCGATCAAGATTATCGGCGATGAAACCGACATGTTCGCGCAAGGCTACTTCGTTTACGACTCGAAGAAGTCCGGCGCGATCACGGTTTCGCATTTGCGATTCGGCCCCAAGCCGATTCGTTCGAGCTATTTGATTTCTTCGCCTCGCTTTATCGCCTGTCACCAGCCGGGATTCCTCGACAAGTACGACATGCTGAGTGACGCGAAGGAGGGCGCGACGTTCCTGCTCAACACCGCGATTCCGGTGGAGAAGATTTGGGACTCGTTTCCCAAGGAAGTACAGGATGACATCCTGAAGAAGAAGTTGAAGGTCTACGCGATAGACGCCTACCGTGTCGCAGCCGAAGCGGGCATGGGAGGTTTGATCAATACGATTATGCAGACGTGTTTCTTTGCGATTTCCGGCGTACTGCCGCGCGAAGAAGCTATTGCCGCAATCAAGAAGACGATCAAGAAGACCTACGAGAAGAAGGGCGAGCAGATTGTTCAGATGAACTTTGACGCCGTCGACAAAACTCTCGCGAATCTTTTTGAAGTTCCCATTCCCGGCAAGACGACCGCGACGTACAAGCGTCCGCCCGCGGTGTCCGACAGGGCTCCGGCGTTTGTCAAGGACGTTTTGGCGACGATTATCGAAGGCCGCGGCGACTCGTTGCCCGTTTCGGCGTTTCCGCCGGACGGCACGTTCCCGCTGTCCACGTCGATTTGGGAAAAGCGCGCTATTGCTCAGGAAGTTCCGATTTGGGACACGGATTGGTGTATCCAGTGCAACAAGTGTGTGATGGTCTGTCCGCACGCCGCGATTCGGTCGAAAGTCGTTCCTGGCGACCAAGTCAACGGTCACCGTCCGGAAGGATACAAGACCATGACTTACGGCGGCACGGATTTGCCCGGCGAAAATCTGCTTTACACTTTGCAGGTCGCTCCGGAAGATTGTACGGGCTGCGGATTGTGTATCGACGTTTGTCCGGCTAAGAACAAGCGTGAACCGAAGCGCAAAGCCATCAACCTCGAACCGCTGGTGGATGTGCGCGAACGGGAACGCGAGAATTGGGATTACTTCCTGAATCTTCCCGTAATGCCGCGTGAAGAGATTCGCACGAACACCGTAAAGGGCGCGCAACTGCTTGAACCGTTGTTTGAGTTCTCCGGCGCATGCTCCGGCTGCGGCGAAACTCCGTATATCAAGCTGTTGACGCAGCTTTACGGCGACAGAATGCTGCTCGCCAACGCGACGGGCTGTTCGTCAATCTACGGCGCCAACTTGCCGACGACTCCGTATTCGACCAATGCCGCGGGCCGCGGACCTGCTTGGGGCAACTCTCTGTTTGAAGACAATGCGGAATTCGGTCTCGGTTTTAGAGTCACGCTCGACAAACAAACTGAGTTCGCGCGCGAGCTCGTGCTTTTGCTTCGCGACAAGATCGGAACGGGTTTGGCCGACGAAATTCTCGGCGCAAAGCAAGAGACAGAGCGCGAAATCGTGGAGCAGCGCAAGCGAGTCGAAGCACTGAAAGCCAAACTTGCTGGAGTCAAATCTCCGGAAGCCGCTCAGCTTGTGACGCTCGCCGACAAATTGGTGAAGCACACCGTGTGGATCGTTGGCGGCGACGGTTGGGCCTATGACATCGGCTACGGCGGTTTGGACCATGTTCTTTCGATGGGCCGCAACATCAATGTGTTGGTGCTCGATACGGGTGTCTATTCCAACACCGGTGGTCAATGTTCGAAGGCCACTCCGCTTGGAGCGGTTGCCAAGTTCGCCTTCGGAGGCAAACCCGTTGCCAAGAAAGACCTAGCCATGATGGCGATGAACTACGGCACCGTGTATGTCGCGCAAGTTGCGTTTGGTTCAAATGATTTGCAGACACTCCGTGCGATTCAAGAAGCGGAGAGTTACGACGGACCGTCGCTCGTAATCGGCTACTCGCATTGTATCGCCCACGGTATTGATATGGGGCAGGGATTGGCGCAGCATAAGAAAGCGGTTGAGAGCGCCGCATGGCCGTTGTTCCGCTACGATCCGCGTCGCGCGGCGGCGGGCGAACGTCCCCTGCAGCTCGACAGCAAGCCTCCGAAGCTGAAAGTTCGCGACTGGGCTTACAGTGAGACGCGCTTCAAGATGTTGACTCGCAGCAATCCAGCCGAAGCTGAACACCTGATGAAACTCGCCGAAGCAGAAGTGAAATCTCGCTGGCACTTTTATCAGGAACTTGCCGGTGTAGCGGAAACTCCGAAAGTGCCGGAAGGAGACCACAAATGAAAATGACGACCAAATATCTTGGACTGACGCTGAAACATCCCGTGATGTCTTCCGCGTCTCCGTTGGCGCAAAATATCGACGGTGTGCGGAAACTTGAAGATGCCGGCGCTTCGGCCATTGTGTTGCCGTCTCTTTTCGAAGAGCAGATCGAAAATGATGCGATGCACCTGTTGCAGACCATGAGTCAAGGGACGGAGAGTTTTGCCGAAGCGACGACATATTTGCCGGAGCCGGACAGATTCTTGGTCGGTCCCGACGAATATTTGAATCTGATTTCGCAGTCGAAGAAATCGTGCGAAGTGCCGATCATCGCAAGTCTCAACGGACGTCAGTCGGGAACGTGGGCTGAATACGCGCGTTTGATGGAGACGGCCGGTGCGGATGCGCTCGAGCTGAACGTCTACTATTTGGCGACGAATTTTGACGTCAGTGCCAGCGAGGTCGAAGAGAACTATCTGAATATTTTGCGCGCCGTCAAGAAGGAAGTCAAGATCCCGGTTGCGTTGAAACTTGGTCCGTATTTCTCCGCTTTCGCAAATTTCGCCAAGAAGTGCGACGACAACGGCGCCGACGCGCTCGTGCTCTTCAATCGCTTCTACCAGCCCGATCTAAACGTCGAAGAGCTCGAAGTCGAACCCAAGGTCGATCTTTCTACCTCGGCAGAGATCAGACTTCCGCTGCGTTGGTTGGCCGTGCTCTACGGTCACGTCAAATGCAGTATGGCGGCGACATCTGGCATTCACACTCCGGAAGACGCGGTAAAGATGTTGATGTCTGGCGCGGACGTCGTGCAAATGTGTTCGTCGTTGTTCCAGTGGGGCGTCCACCGCTTAGGCCAGCTTGCCGATGAAATCGAAGAGTGGGGCAAGGAACACGGCTACGAGTCTATTGACATGCTGCGCGGATCGATGAGCCAACGGGCTGTCGCGGACCCCGAAGCATTTGAACGTGCCAACTACATGAAGACCCTTCAGAGTTTCCGTCCTGTCGCCTAAGGGATAGGGTGGAGGAGTAAAAAGAGCCGGGTTCGCCCGGCTCTTTGCTTAAAGGTATAAAAAACAAAGAGTAGTTCTTTTGAAGTGGTGACTGTGAACGGGCTAAGCCCTTGACTGATATGGCGGAAATGGTTATTTTTCGGGTTCGGAAATCGCAAGGAGATCATTATCGCACAGCGGAAAACACAGGCTTCGCAGACTGAGAAGGCTGCAGGCAAAAGCCGGGAACCCCAAACACCGCGGTTCTCTGTTCCGTTTACGCGTAAGAACTACTTGCTGTTGGGGTTGGGCGTAGCGATGCTGATTGTGGGTTATTTCTTCATGAAGCAGCCGCCGCATGACGGATTCATGAGCTTGACGCTGTCCCCAATCATCCTTGTGATTGCGTATTGTATCGTTATACCGTGGGGTATTTTGGCTCGGGAGAAGTCACCGACAGAAAGCCCGGCGGCCAGGGGCGATTAGCTCAGCTGGTCCAGAGCGCCTGCTTTACACGCAGGATGTCGGCGGTTCGAATCCGTCATCGCCCACGAGAAAGAACATAGTTAGGATTTTAGCCGGGGTCGTAGTTCAGTTGGTTAGAACGCTGGCCTGTCACGCCGGAGGTCGCGGGTTCGAGTCCCGTCGGCCCCGCTAAAGATGAAGGGTTTACCAGAGATGGTAAACCCTTTTGATTTTCTGTGAAGGCAGTGTTCTGTTGGCAAAGTGTGGATCAGCGCATCAAATGACCTGTCAAAGATTCCTTAATGAAAAGCTGCGACATTGGCAGCCCGGAGATTGGGCTGCGCATGAGAAATGAAGTAGGGTTCTCTCCCGAAGTTTGTAAGTTCTGCGAAAACATAAAGACGAAGTAGTTGGAACCCGTTCAAGGTGCTTGCGCGTTTCATGGTCATAGTACCATTCTAAGTTGACACTTCCGGCTATGGACAACCAATACTTGGTGGACGGTGATTTTTTGTTCGAAGATGCAATCACTCGATATGTTCAAAGCAAGAAAGCTCAGTAGGCTGCGTCGCAATTGCAAATAGAAGGGAAGTCGGCAAACCATGCGTCCTTCAAAACAAGATGAATATCGGGGTCGTGAGCTCACGGACCAACAGGTCGTGCGGATCTACGATTCATGGAGCAAGTGGTTTTTCATAATCGAGTTGTTGCAGGGAAGGCGGCGCAAGGAAGGCGTAGCACTGGCTCGCGTGCAGCCAGATGAAAAGCTGCTCGAAATCGGCGTCGGTGTGGGTTCATCTTTTCTCCAATTCATGCGACTGATCGGTACAAAAACGATTGTACACGGCATCGACGTCTCGCCGGAAATGCTGAAAAAGACAAGTAATCTTCTGGTCAAGAACGGCCTCACGAATTTCGATCTAAGAAATGCCGACGCGCGGTCCCTGCCTTACGAAAGCGACTATTTCGATGTTGCGTTCAGCAGTTATGTGATCGACCTCATGCCTTCCGCGGGCCGCGCCAAAGTCGCCGCCGAGTTGTTTCGAGTATTGAATGTCGGCGGCAGGGTAGTACTAGTAAATCTTAGCAAGCGCAAGCAACGGCAAAGCATCTACGACTACCTTTATCGAATCAGTCCCACGCTTGCCGGTGGATGCAGACCGATCCATCTTAAGGAAACTCTGGAACAAGTGGGATTCGTTGACGTTGTACGCGAGTACCGGGCAGATCTTCTACCTGTAGAAATTATCACCGCTTCAAAGCCCGCTGCACGGCCCTTAGCTTAGCAGTCACCGCGGCACGCGTAAGTTCGCACGAAGTTTGACCCGTGCAAATAGAATCCGTATATTGCACTCAATCATGTCACTTGAATGGAGAAAATCTCTTATGGCTCGATGGAAAGCTATTAGATCGTTCATCTCGATAACTTGTTTGGCGACAGGCTCGTTTTTGTATCTGCTTTTTCGTTCCAAATCGTTGCTCATGTTTCGTTGGGCTGATTCGATTGGACTGAACTCGCAGATTGAGGCGGCGCGCATGTGGATTCACGACGTTAATGTGCAATTGCCGATATGGGCGATCTACTCAATGCCCTATGCTCTTTGGGTACTGGCATACATGATTGCAATCGACGTTATCTGGGATGGCGCGCGGATCTTTGCCCGGCATGTGTGGTTTTGGAGCGTTCCGGTGGCTGCCGTTTTGTCGGAGCTTGCTCAAGGTCTTCATATGATCCCCGGCCGTTTTGATTTGACGGACCTTGCCTCAATAGCTCTTGCATCACTGCTCGGATTTGGAGTGTCAAACGTGACCAGACAGCGCGAAGGAATAGCTGCGTTATGAACAACAGCAATCATGTTCGCAAGCACGTCGGATCATTGCTTATATTGATAGTATTCGTCATCCTCGCAACAGGGAGCATCCTCGCGAATGGAAATGTCCCGCAAGTCACTTCAACCTCCTCAAGTCAAACCAATCCGCATAGCACGACCGCACCCGCGCGGAACTGAATCGCGGTTGCCGCGAAGGCATTGAGTGGAGTGGGGAAGAGTTCTATTAGTCGCTTGATGTGAACGTTTCATTGGACTAATTTTGCAAGATCCATTTACAAAAAGAGGGTTTACCATATTGGTAAACCCTCTTGAATTTTTATTTGCAGGACGGCTTAGCTTGCCTGATGCATATGCACGTCTCGCTGCGGGTAGGGGATGGAAATGCCGTTCTTGTCAAACTCGGGCTTAATGTTGCGGTGGAAGTGCCAGTAAATGTCCCAGTAGTCTTCTTTTTTGCACCAAAGACGCAGTGTAAAATTCACGGAGCTGTCCGCGAGTTCGGAAAGCAAAACCGCCGGAACCGGTTCCTTCAAGATACGCGAGTCGGCATCGACCATCGACTGCAAAAGTGATTCAACTTTTTGCAGGTCGTCGTCATATCCGCAGCCAAAAATCATGTCCACGCGCCGCAAATCCTCAGTCGAGTAATTGACGATGCTGCCGCCTGCCATCGGGCCGTTGGGAATGATGATTGTCTTGTTGTCCGGCGATTTGAGCACCGTATTGAAAATTTGAATCGAGTGCACGGTTCCGGCATGACCCTGCGCGTCGATCCAGTCGCCAACCTTGTAAGGTTTGAAAATCAGAATCAGCACGCCGCCGGCGAAATTCGCGAGACTGCCCTGAAGTGCCAACCCCACAGCAAGCCCCGCGGCACCGATCAACGCGACGAACGAAGTCGTTTGAATTCCAACCATGCCGGCGACTGAAATCAGTACAAGAGTTTTCAGCGTGATTGAAATCAATCCTTTCAAGAATCCTTGAAGACTCTCGTCAACCCCACGTTTCTTCATGATCTTGTTAACCGATCTCGAAACAAGTCCGACAACCCAGAATCCGATGACAAGAACTACAATTGCAGTCAGAAATTTCGGCGACCAATACAACACTTGGTTGCTAAGCCATTCCATAAAGCCCTGTGCGTTGTCCATAGGTATTACCTCCTTCATGGCGTGTAGTCTGTGAATATAGAGTTAGTACAGATATTTGACATCATTCGGGAATGTTGCAAGTTAGCGATCTTGAAACATAATAGTCAAGTTTGCACGCTTGTGAACAGCAGTGAAGCCTTTGCGAAAAAATGCACAAGCAGATTCTTTGCAGTCAAGATTCATAGCATGGCAAAACTTGGAGACTGCAGGCAGAATGGTCGCGGTGCTGAAATCATGCAGAGCGCACTTGCCATACACGAGGAGTCTGGAGGCAACATGGAACTCAAGAGGATATGCTTTGACATTACAGAGAGGCGCGTACCACAGACTTCTGGCGAGTTGGAGCGCAGTCTTGCCGAGAACCGTACCTAAAGTTCAGATGCAGTGACTCACTTTATTCAACTCATCAGTTTTAAGAAAGCACCGTGTTTCGGGCGCAACCTAAAGTGACCCCAAGCATTGAGCGAGGAAGCAAGCACTGCTGTAAAATTCAAACATGAATTTTTAATTATAAAATAAACAACATATTACAAGTGATTCTGAGATTGACTGAGCCGAGACTGACGGACACCGAATGGTATAGGTTTCAATTGCCAGCACTCGCCATTTGCTATTGGCAAGTCGGGAGTGTGCGAAATCACTGTCCTGATCTCAGCTAAATGTCGAACTCTAATCCCACTAATTCACGCTGTCCTTTTAAAACATGACTTCAATTGGGTTAAAACTACATTTGCAAAATCCCATTTCGAATCTATGTCGTTGCGGTTTGAACCGCGCGGAACCGTCGGCTGTTTACTCTTCGCAACAGAGAATCTTGACTTTATAAGTTGATAAAAACAATCTGATTTTCCAATGCAATATACTCAATTTCGCGGCATTATTTTTGTTTTTGTTGATTCGCACGCTTGCATGTATTCTAAAGGATTCGCTAACTTTCTATATCAATTGCTTTATCGTATTTGAATGAGCTTCCACCGCTTCTCCCTCATTTTGCTCTACACCGCGACTGTACTGGTCACGGTTTATTTGTCTTTTTCAGGTTGGGGCTACTACGCGCAGGACAAGCAAGAACGACCGCATCACGAACTGCATCAAGACTGGAAGCCAAGCGGATTCATCGGACACGGAGCCGGCATAGTAGGCAGTGCCTTGATGATGATTCTTTTGCTTTATTCGCTGCGCAAACGCTGGACGCGGATGCACAATTGGGGGAATATCAGATACTGGCTGAACTATCACATCTGGATGGGAATTACGGGTCCCGTGCTGGTGATTTTTCACACGACGTTCAAACTCGGCGGAATCGTCGCAGTTTCATTCTGGTCGATGATTGCCGTTGCCGTCAGCGGGGTGCTCGGCCGCTATCTCTACGTGCAAATTCCGCGCAGCCTTTCAGGCGACGAGCTGTCCGCGGCGCAGATTCGCGAACTTGAAGAAGATCTTCAGGAGCAAATCAAAGAAGAGGTGATGGGGGACAGCAAACTGTATCAGATCGTCGAGGAGTTCTTTGAGTCGGAAGAGACTTCCGCTGAAAAGGCCGGCTTATGGAGTTGGTTCAAGCGGGATTTAGGTGAGCCGTTTCGTTACCACAACTTGCGGTCCAGACTAAGCGGGCTCGGAGCCTCCGGTCACACGATGAGAACACTAATGAAACTTGCGCGCAAGCGGGCCAAACTTGGCCGCCGAGTGCGTTTCCTGAACACCGCTCAGAAACTATTGCACCATTGGCACGTGTTTCACAAGCCGTTCGCCGTGATCATGATCATCATCATGATCGTCCACGTCGGAGTGGCGGTTGCACTCGGATATACTTGGATATTTTAAGACATGAGTCTTGAAACCCTGATCTACGTGGTTACGGGCATTCTCGTTGTCGGATTTCCGGTGTACTATGTTTGGAATGCGAAACGGAGCAGCGCTCGTGCGGCGACGACACTGGCCAAGTCACTCGAGGCAGGGCTGGATCAACCGGTTTCATTGCATCCCGTGATTGATCCGAATCTTTGTATCGGTTCCGGTTCATGCACGAAGGCATGCCCGGAAAAGGGCATATTGCAGATCATCGACAGTAAGGCGGCGCTCGTGAATCCGGCGCGCTGCATCGGTCATGGCCAATGTCAGGCTGCTTGCCCGGTCGATGCTATTACTCTCGTATTTGGAACCGAAAAACGCGGCGTCGATATCCCGCATGTAAAAGGAAACTTCGAGACCAATGTACCGGGCATCTTCATCGCCGGTGAATTGGGGGGCATGGGGTTGATACGTAACGCGGTTGAGCAAGGAAAGCAAGCCGTTGAATCCTTGACTAAGCAAGTTGCGTCCGACAAAGCGGGTGAAATGTACGACCTCCTAATCGTCGGCGCGGGACCAGCGGGCATTTCGGCCTCACTTCAGGCGAAAAAAGAAGGGCTTCGATTTGTTACGGTTGATCAGGAAGACTTGGGCGGAACGATATACACGTATCCTCGTCAGAAGCTGGTCATGACTCAGCCAATGGAGTTGCCGCTTCACGGAAAAGTCAAAGCTCGCGAAATCGAGAAGGAACCACTGCTCGAACTGCTCACGTCAGTTGTCAAGCAGCACGAACTCGACATCAGGAGTGGCGAGAAGGTAAGCGCGATCGAGCAGCTTGACAAGCACTACAAAGTCACGACCAGCAAAGCACAATACGAGGCTCGCAAAGTACTCTTGGCCATCGGTCGCCGGGGAACACCGAGGAAGATAGGCTGTCCCGGCGAAAAGAGCGAGAAGGTCGCTTATCGACTTCTCGAACCCGAAAAATACCACCACAAGAAGATTTTGGTCGTCGGCGGCGGAGACAGCGCTGTCGAAGCGGCCGTCGCCTTGAGCGGTCAACCGGAAAACAAGGTCTATCTTTCATACCGCGGAGACAAGATTTTCAGAATTAAGGAAGGTAATCGCACCCGGTTGGACTCCGCTGTTGAAGCGGGGCGAGTGAACTTGATTTTGAACTCCAATGTGACGGAGATCACTCCCAAGGACGTCAAGTTGAATCAATCAGGCACGGAAATAACCTTGGAAAACGATCAAGTGTTTGTCTTGATCGGCGGCGAATTGCCGACAGAGTTTTTGAAGTCCATCGGAATCGCATTTGAAAGAAAACACGGAGAAGCATAGCCAGTGAGTGGTTCGCCCAAGACGCCCGCCAAACGTAAACCTGCGCTCATCGTGTTCATGATCGCCTTGCTCGCCGTTCCCGCGCTTTTACTCTGGACGTACTTCGCTCCGCAGGAAGAAGGCAAACCGACTTTCGAAAAATTACAATCGCAGACTGAAAGCAGCGACAAGACTCCGCTTGAAGCGATGGAAGATATGTGGGAACACCACACCGGCCACGGTCCCATCGCCCTTGAACTCGCAAATCTCTATTTTGAAGACGGCCAATATAAAAAAGCGATCGAGTTTTACAACAACTTTCTCGAAAGCGACACGTCGCAAACCGGCTGGCACGTCAGATTGGACATGAGCCGCGCGTATTCAGCGTTGATGATGAAAGACAGCGCAGTCTCACAGCTTAGGTTAATGCTGGAAAAAGACCCCACACATCCCGGCGCGCTCTACAACTTGGGCGCGATTGAGGCAAACTCCGGAGACTTTACGTCGGCGCGCGAGGCTTGGCAGAAGTTGATTGAATCGCACCCGCAAGACACGCTCGCGGTTTTTGCCAAAGCATCACTTCCCAAACTGAATAAGCCGGACGGGCATCCGTGAGTCACGTGCAAGTTAGCGTATTGTGGTTTTGTCTCTTGCTCTTGAGCTCTCAGGCCGTCGCGCAGCTTTCGCCCGGCGACTTGTCCAAGTACCATGCGAATCTCGAAGGGCTAAACAATTGTACGCAATGCCATGAACTGCGCAAGGACGTCAGCGAAGCACTATGCTTAACCTGTCATACTGCAATTGAGAACCGAGTTAAGGCGGGAACGGGTTTTCATAGCTCGACGGAAGTTAAGACCAGCACCTGTGCGAAATGCCATCCCGAGCATATTGGCCGCGACTTCGAATTGGTTCATTGGAAAGACGGCAAGGACAATTTTCAGCACTCGAGTACCGGCTGGGAATTGGTAGGTGCACATTCGCGCGCCGGGTGCCGCCAGTGCCACGCGCAGGAGCTGATCGTCGCGCAAGACGTGCTCGAAAGCAAAAACCTGTCGCTCAAGACTACGTACTTGGGCCTGGGCAAGGAGTGTCTCGACTGTCACGTCGACGAGCACCGCGGACAGTTGGGGACAAATTGCGCGCAATGTCACTCGCAGGACGCGTGGAAGCCCGCTCAAGGTTTCTCGCACGACAGCACAAAGTACCCCCTGACAGGCAAGCATGTTGACTTGGAGTGTGCAAAATGCCACGCGGGCGAGATGGTTCCTGAGACCTACCCTGCAGGCAAGATCGTCAAACGTGACAACACGGGGATCTTCACCAAGTTCAATGGGTTAGAGTATTCCAATTGCACGCCTTGCCATCGTGACGTCCACGAAAACCGCTTTGGCTCGGATTGTGCCAGTTGTCATAACACTTCAGGATTTAGTCAGGTTGCGGATCTCAACTTCGATCACAGCAAGACCGACTACCCGCTGCTCGGAAAACACGTCAACGTCGCATGCGCAAAATGCCACAAGTCCGGCAAGACAACTGATCCGGTTGCGCACGCTGCGTGCACGAACTGTCATCAAGATACGCACCGCGGACAATTCGCCGACCGCAAGGGCGGTAATGCCTGCGAGAATTGTCATTCTGTTGAAGGGTTCCTTCCCGCGAACTTTTCAATCGCCGACCACGAACAAAGCAAATATCCCCTTACGGGAAGTCATCTGGCTGTACCATGTTTTGCCTGTCACGCGCAAACGGTCGACGACAAAGGCAACAAGTACGCGCAGTTTGACTTCGCGGATCAAACTTGCAAGAGTTGCCACGAGGACGTGCATCGCGGTCAGCTTAGCAAGTTCGTTGATGAAAGCGGCTGCGAGTTTTGTCACAACACCGAAACGTGGCACAAAGTGTCCTTCGATCACAGCAAGACCAGATTTCCGCTGATTGGCAAACACGAATCCACTGAGTGCATGGGTTGCCATATCATAGAGAATCCCGGAACGGATTTGGAGTTGATGCGCATGTCTCCGCTTGCACAAGAGTGCGGCCTGTGTCACGCCGACCCACACGAAGGGCAGTTTACGCGCGAAAAGCAGGACTCGACGTCGTGCAAGAAATGTCACTCGCCGGTCGATTGGAAGCAGCTTCTCTTTGATCACAACCGCGACGCAAGCTGGGCGCTCGACGGCGCGCATGCCAATGTCGCCTGTACTCTTTGCCATCTTTCTGAGACGGGAGCAGATGGCGCAGCCTTTATTCGATATAAGCCTGTTAGTTCGGCGTGTGCGAATTGCCATGCCGGGGATACGCGTATTAATAGATGATACCCGCAACTCATAGCATCATCCGGAAACCCCGCAGATACATCATGCTCTGCGGGCTTTTGGCACTCCTGATAGCTCAGTGGGCATTTGCCCAACAAAGCCCTCACGGGCAATTGTCTATTGATTGTCAAGTTTGTCATACGACTACGGGTTGGAAAGAGCTGCGCCAAGAGAGTTCGTTCGACCACGATGCTCAGACGAAATACCCGCTTGTCGGCCAGCACAAAAGCGTCGGCTGTATTGAATGTCATTCGTCTTTAGAATTCGCCAATGCCGGAGTGCAGTGTCTTGATTGTCACACAGACGTGCATCGCGGACAGTTTGACAATGACTGTTCAAAGTGTCACACACCTAAAGAGTGGATTGACCGCGGTGCTTTCGAACAGATGCACGAAGCGACGCGCTTTCCGTTGGTCGGCTTGCACCGTGATTTGGACTGCCAGGCCTGCCACGCCAACGGCCAATATGTCAATTTGCCGATAAACTGCAGCGGATGCCATTTTGAGCAATATGAAGCGACGACCGATCCGAACCACCAGCAAGCCGGATTCCCTCTCAACTGTCAGCAGTGTCACGCCGTAACTAAGGCGGAGTGGAAAGAGCCGGTTTTTGAACATACACAGACCTTTCCTCTGACGGGAGGACATGCGGTCAACGATTGCCGCGCTTGCCACTCGAGCGGATTCACGTCAACGTCGTCCGAATGCGTCGAGTGCCACCGCGCAGACTATAACGCGACTGAAAATCCGCGGCATGAAGGCGAAGCATTCCCGACGACCTGCCAGGAATGCCATACTACAGACTCTTGGGCGCCTGCGACATTCGCGCGGCACGATGAAACGGCCTTCCCGTTGACCGGCGCGCACGTCGCACTGGATTGCCAACAATGTCACGTTGGCGGGCAATACACCGGAACGCCAACCGCGTGTGTGGAATGCCACGAAGAGGATTATCAAAACGCGTCCGACCCCGTGCACTCGCCCGATCTCTTCCCTTCGACTTGCGAAGTGTGTCACACTACGTCAGAGTGGGCAAATGCAACTTTTGATGTTCACGACCAAACAGCATTTCCATTGACGGGCAGACACGTTGAAGTCAACTGCCTCGAATGTCACTCCGCAGGTTTTACGGGCACTCCGGTTGATTGCTGGTCTTGCCACGAACAGCAGTACAACGAAACAGAAAATCACCTTGAGCAAGGCTATCCGCAAGACTGCGCGCAGTGCCACAACACGACGGATTGGCAGCAAGCGAGTTTCGATCATGACGCCACTGCGTTTCCGCTCACCGGAGCGCACGTTCAGACAAATTGCATAGACTGTCACGCTGGCGGAGTTTTTCAAGGGACCCCGACGGATTGCTGGTCCTGTCACGAACAGGATTACGTGGCAGTCGCAGACCCGAATCATGTCGAGCAGCAATATCCGCAAAACTGCACCGTTTGCCATTCGACCGCTAATTGGACAGAGACGTCGTTTGATCACGATGCAACCAACTTCCCGCTAACCGGTGCACACGTTCAAACGAACTGTCTCGAGTGTCACGCAAATGGTTACACTGGCACGCCCACCGATTGCTGGTCTTGCCACGAAGCGGATTACAATGGCGCGGACAACCACGCCGAGCAGCAGTATCCGCACAATTGCGAAATGTGTCACAATACATCTGCGTGGGACGATGCGAATTTTAATCACGACGAAACGCAATTCCCGCTGACGGGTGCACATATTCAGACAAACTGCTTAGAGTGCCACGTAGGCGGAGTCTTTGAAGGAACGTCCACGGAGTGCTTCACGTGTCACCAAGCAGACTTCGAAGGTGCTGAGGATCCGAATCACGTGGAGCAGAGTTTCCCGCATGATTGCGCACTCTGTCACAGTACTTCCGAATGGGGCGAGGCGACGTTTGACCACAACAACACGGATTTCCCGCTGACGGGTGCGCACGTTCAAACAAATTGTCTCGAATGTCACGCCAACGGTTACACCGGCACGCCGACGGATTGCTGGTCATGTCACGAAGCAGACTACAACGATGCCGACAATCACGTCGAGCAGCAGTATCCGCATAATTGCGAGATGTGCCACAACACGTCAGCTTGGGACGATGCGACTTTCAATCACAATGACACGCAGTTCCCCTTGACTGGCGCGCACGTTCAAACGAACTGTTTGGAGTGTCACGTCGGCGGAGTGTTTGAAGGCACACCGACGGATTGTTGGTCATGCCATCAAGCGGACTACAACGATGCCGACAACCACGTCGAGCAGCAGTATCCGCAAAATTGTGAGATGTGCCATAGCACGTCGAATTGGGATGAAACTACTTTCAATCACAGCGACACACAATTCCCGCTGACCGGTGCGCATATCCAAACGAACTGCCTGGAGTGTCACGTCGGTGGAGTCTTTGAAGGCACACCGACGGATTGCTGGTCTTGTCACGAAGCGGATTACAATGACGCAGAGGACCATCTCCAAGACAGTTACCCGCATAACTGCGAGATGTGTCACAATACGTCGAATTGGGGTGACAGTGAATTCAATCACAACAATACTGCGTTCCCGTTGACCGGCAGGCACGTTCAGCAAGGTTGCGCCGAATGCCACGTCAACGGTCAATTTGAAGGTACACCGACAGATTGCTGGTCATGCCATCAGGAAGATTATAACGACGCAGAGCGGCACGTTTCACAAAACTATCCGCACGACTGCACGGAATGTCACAACACCAATGGCTGGGAAGACGACCGCTTCACTCACGATCACACACACTTCCCGCTGCTCGGAGCACACGCGACGTTAGAGTGCCTTGCCTGCCATGTCAACGGTGACTATGAGCCGCTTCCGATGGAATGCAGTTCCTGTCATCAAGAAGACTTCGACAATTCAGAAGATCCCGATCATGAAGCGGCCGGATTTGCGGCTTCATGTACCGACTGCCATGGCTTCAATTCGTGGGATGACGGAGTGTTTGATCATTCGCAAACGGCATTTCCGCTGATTGGCGCACACGTTGGCCCGGCGTGTATTTCTTGCCACACGACTTCTCCATATAGTGAAACGTCAACTTTCTGCGCCGACTGCCACCAAGAGGATCTGGCTGCGGCTGAGGATCCTGATCACACCTCAACGACCTTCCAACAGGATTGTGCCGAATGCCACACGGCGACACAGTGGGAAGACGCCACGTTTGATCACACACTCGCAACGTTCCAATTGACCGGTGCGCATGTCAGCATCGAGTGCGCCCAATGTCACACGCAAGGATTTACGGGTACGCCGGACAATTGCGTGGACTGCCATTTGGCCGATTTTAACAGCGTTGAAAATCCGGATCACGTCGGCAGCAACTTCTCGCAAGCCTGCGGACAATGCCACAATACGACGGTTTGGAGTGAAGCGACTTTTGATCACGACCTCAGCGAGTTCCCGCTCACTGGTGCGCATCTCGCGGTAGCTTGTCTCGAGTGTCACGTTGACGGAGCTTACACCGGAACTCCGCAAGAGTGTATCGCTTGTCACGAAGAAGATTTCACCTCGACGACAAACCCGAACCACAGTGATGCAGGGTTCTCGCAGAATTGCGCAGAGTGTCACGGTACGTCGGAGTGGAGTGGCGCGGTATTTGACCACAGTCAAACCGGATTTGTCTTGGTTGGCGCCCACCTCGAACCGTCTTGTATTCAGTGCCACACGTCAGGTCCATATGAGAATGCGACGTCTGAATGTGTCAGTTGCCACTCGGCAGACTACGACAATGCAAGCAATCCTAATCACGCATCGTCCGGTTATCCGACCAACTGCGAGATGTGTCACATTGCGACCGAATGGACGGATGCCGTTTTCGACCACAGTTTGAGTGATTTCCCCCTGACGGGTGCGCACATCGGAGCAAATTGCGTGAGCTGCCACTCCGGCGGTGTGTTTGACGGACTGGCAATCGCTTGCGCGTCGTGCCACTTGTCTGACTACCAACAAACGGTCAATCCGAATCACAGTGCGGCGTACTTCGGAACGAATTGCGTTGACTGCCACAATACCGTCGATTGGCAGACGGAGTTTGACCATTCAACCACAGGTTTCCCGTTGACGGGTGCGCACATCGGGCCATCTTGCTCGCAATGCCATACGCAGGCAACCTACGAAGAAACCTCGAATGAGTGTTTGGCATGCCACGAAGAAGACTATGACAACGCCGATGACCCGCCGCACGCCGGACAATATCCGACGACTTGTGCCGAGTGCCACAACACGAATTCGTGGGCTGGCGCGAGCTTCGATCACAACTTGACCGAATTCCCGTTAACCGGTGCGCACATAAACGCGAATTGCGCGCAGTGCCACTCCGGAGGAGTTTTCGCAGGTACCGAATCGGCGTGTCTCGCTTGTCATGAATCCGACTACAACGGCACCGACAGTCCCGCGCACGCGCAAGCGGGATTCGGCACGAATTGCGAAGTCTGTCACAATACGGTCAATTGGCATGACGCAGAGTTTGATCACAATCTTACTGGATTCCCCTTGACGGGTTCACATATTGGAACTCCGTGTCTGCAGTGCCACGTTGGCGGACAGTACGAAGGCTTGGCGTCGCAGTGTGTTGCTTGTCACCTTTCAGACTACCAACACGTTGATGATCCTGACCATGTAGGCAGTGGATTTTCGCAAAGCTGCGAACAATGTCATACAACGGCGGACTGGGCACCTGCAGCTTACGACCATACACTATCGCAATTCCAGTTGACCGGCGCGCATTTGTCTGCAAATTGTCAGCAATGCCATTCTTCGGGCTATACCGGAACTCCGGACGAATGTGTTGCCTGTCACATTGAAGACTACAACAATGCAGACAATCCGGTTCACTCGTTGCCGACATTCAGTCAAGAGTGCAACAGTTGCCACTCGACGAGTTCTTGGTCCGGAGCCTCGTTCGATCACAATCTGACAAGCTTCCCGCTGACGGGCGCGCACGTCGCAACCGCATGCCTCGAGTGCCATGTTGGCGGGCAATACTCCGGCTTGTCGACACAGTGCGCTTCGTGCCACCTCGGAGATTTCCAGGCGACAAACGACCCGGATCACGAAATGGCGGGTTTCGAGCAGTCCTGTCAACAATGTCACACGACAAACAATTGGAATGCGAGTTTCGATCACAACTCAACTGGCTTCCCGCTGACGGGCGCGCATGTTCAAACGACTTGTGCTCAGTGTCACGTGAGCGGACCGTACAATCAGACTTCCGACGAATGTATTGCATGTCACCAAAGTGACTACAATGGGACGGCCAATCCGAATCACGTAACGGGCGGTTATCCGACGGCCTGTTTAGAATGCCACAGCACTGTGTCGTGGGACGGTGCTACTTTCGACCACAATCTCTCTGATTTCCCATTAACCGGAGCACATGTTTCTCTGGCTTGTTTGCAATGTCATTCGAGCGGCGTCTATAACGGATTGTCGACGGCATGCGAAGACTGCCACCTTGCCGATTTCAACGGCACGTCGAACCCCGATCACGGCGACGCAGGTTTTGCGACTGATTGCATTAGCTGCCACTCGACGAACAACTGGAACGCTTCATTTGATCACAGTACGACAGGCTTCCCGCTGACGGGAGCGCACATCGGCCGCGAGTGCATCGAGTGCCACACCGGCGGTCCGTTCAGCAATCAATCGTCCGAGTGCATCATCTGCCATCAAGCCGACCGTGACGGTGCCGAGCCGGATCACAGTGGCTTCCCGACCAACTGCTTAGAGTGTCACAGCACATCCAACTGGGATGCGACGTTCGATCACTCGACGACCGATTTCCCATTAACCGGAGCACATGTTTCTCTCGCTTGTTTGCAATGTCATTCGAGCGGCATCTATAACGGATTGTCGACGGCATGCGAAGACTGCCATCTCGCGGACTACAATGGCACGTCGAACCCCGATCACGGCGACGCAGGATTTACAACCGACTGCAATAGCTGCCACTCGACGAACAACTGGAACGCTTCATTTGATCACAGTACGACAGGCTTCCCGCTGACGGGAGCGCATATCGGTCGGGAGTGCATCGAGTGCCACACCGGCGGTCCGTTCAGCAATCAATCGTCCGAGTGTATCATCTGCCATCAAGCCGACCGCGACAACGCTGAACCCGATCACTCCGGCTTCCCGACCAACTGCTTAGAGTGTCACAGCACATCCAACTGGGATGCGACGTTCGACCACTCGACGACGAACTTCCCGTTGACCGGAGCACACGTCTCGCTCGCATGTCTGCAATGCCATTCAAGCGGCGTTTACAACGGATTGTCGACTGCATGCGAAGACTGCCACCTTGCGAACTTCAACGGAACAAGTAACCCCGATCACGGCGACGCAGGATTTACAACCGACTGCAATAGCTGCCACTCGACGAACAACTGGAACGCTTCATTTGATCACAGCACGACAGGCTTCCCGCTGACGGGAGCGCACATCGGCCGCGAGTGCATCGAGTGCCACACCGGCGGTCCGTTCAGCAATCAATCGTCCGAGTGTATCACCTGCCATCAAGCCGACCGCGACAACGCCGAGCCGGATCACAGTGGCTTCCCGACCAACTGCTTAGAGTGTCACAGCACATCCAATTGGGATGCGACGTTCGATCACTCGACGACCGACTTCCCGTTGACCGGAGCACACGTCTCGCTCGCATGTCTGCAATGCCATTCGAGCGGCGTCTACAATGGCTTGCCGTCGCAATGCGAAGACTGCCACCTTGCGAACTTCAACGGAACAAGTAACCCCGATCACGGCGACGCAGGATTTACAACCGACTGCAATAGCTGCCACTCGACGAACAACTGGAACGCATCGTTCGATCACAGTACGACAGGCTTCCCGCTGACGGGAGCGCATATCGGCCGCGAGTGCATAGAGTGCCACACCGGCGGTCCGTTCAGCAATCAATCGTCCGAGTGCATCATCTGCCATCAAGCCGACCGTGACGGTGCCGAGCCGGATCACAGTGGCTTCCCGACCAACTGCTTAGAGTGTCACAGCACATCCAATTGGGATGCGACGTTCGATCACTCGACGACCGATTTCCCATTAACCGGAGCACATGTTTCTCTGGCTTGTTTGCAGTGTCATTCAAGCGGCATCTACAATGGATTGCCGTCGCAATGCGAAGACTGCCACCTTGCGAACTTCAACGGAACAAGTAACCCCGATCACGGCGACGCAGGATTTACAACCGACTGCAATAGCTGCCACTCGACGAACAACTGGAACGCTTCATTTGATCACAGTACGACAGGCTTCCCGCTGACGGGAGCGCACATCGGCCGCGAGTGCATCGAGTGCCACACCGGCGGTCCGTTCAGCAATCAATCGTCCGAGTGTATCACCTGCCATCAAGCCGACCGTGACGGTGCCGAGCCGGATCACAGTGGCTTCCCGACCAACTGCTTAGAGTGTCACAGCACATCCAACTGGGATGCGACGTTCGATCACTCGACGACCGATTTCCCATTAACCGGAGCGCATGTTTCTCTCGCTTGTTTGCAATGCCATTCGAGCGGCGTCTACAATGGCTTGCCGTCGCAATGCGAAGACTGCCATCTCGCGGACTACAATGGCACAACAAATCCGGATCACGCCGATGTTGGAATTCCGCAAACCTGCGAAGTGTGCCACAGTACAACCGCATGGGAAGACGCCGACTACAACCACGATGCAACCGGATTTCCGTTGACCGGAGCGCACGTTAACACAGCCTGCACGGAGTGCCACGTTGGCGGCCAATATTCGGGCACGCCGACAGACTGCTTCTTCTGTCACGAATCCGACTACAACGGTGCCTCACCGGATCACAACGACGGCTACCCGCAGAATTGCGAAAACTGTCATACAACGTCCAATTGGAATTCGTCTTTCAACCACGATACGCAGCACTTCCCGATTTACACGGGACGGCACAGAAACGAATGGAATCTTTGCAACGAGTGCCACGTATACCAAAGTGTCTATGATGGCTTTAGCTGCATCGAATGTCATGAACACTCAAGTCAAACCGAAGTTAACGGTCATCACCACGGTGTAAACGGATACGTATATTCTCCGACTTCGTGCTATGTATGCCATCCAAACGGGCGGGCGGACATTATCACCCCCGGCGGTGACACACCCCTGAACAGCATCATCCGAGATGGCGGCGACAAACCGTGAAAAATTTCGTCGTCATAGTCTTTTGTTTGATGTTCGCCGCGGTGTCATACGCGATGGATGTCCGCACGTCCGTGAAATACGTTTCTGCGAATGCCGTCTATCTCGATGCCGGACGAACGGCCGGAATCGCCGTGGGCGACAGCGTCGAAATTTCCAGCGGCGACCGGATCATCGCCCAGTTGACGGTGACCTTCGTTGCAGACAATTCAGCCTCCTGTGAGTTGCCGGAAGGAACGTCCGGATTGTCCGTAGGTGACAACGTGCTTGTTCGTGGGACAGGCGAAATCACAAAAACGGCTTCCGAAGAGCCGGAAGAATCAATCGAGACGGTAGAAGAGCAGCCGACTGCGCGCACTCGCAGGACGGCCGAACGCAATACAAATCGTTTGACGGGCAGAATAGGTGTAGACTATCTCGTGCAAGACGATCGCGAGGCATTTAATTACGACTATTCGCAGCCGTCGCTTAGCGTCCGCGCGCGAATGCTGGATATTCAAAGTTCGCACATCTCCGCCGCGCTCAAAATGCGTTTGCGCAAGACGATTCGCGATCGCGCGACTTCTTCAGCCTCGTCTCAAACAAGTCACCGAGTGTATGAAGCGGCGCTGCGCTACGAGAATCCTGCGTCCCCGTTTGAACTTGGAGTGGGCCGGATGATCGCACGCGACCTCCGTGGAATCGGGTATATCGACGGCGGCTATGCTAAGTACAAACTTGGTTCACGCGTGTCCGCCGGAGCGTTTGCGGGAACCGAACCCGATCTTGAAAACACCGATTTCCAGACAGATGTCACCAAAGGCGGAGTCTTTACGTCTTATGAAAGCCCGCGCGGCGCAGGCGACAGAATCGCCGCCACGCTGTCTTTCGCGGGAACCTATGAACAAGGTGATATCGACCGCGAGTTCATTTATCAACAAATCAGTTATAGCCACGACTCGCGTTTCCGAATCTTTGAAAGCACGGAAATTAATCTCTATCGAGATTGGCTGAAGGAAAAAGAAAACAAGACTCTCGACTTGGCCAGCGTGCTTCTGAACAGCCGCTACGCGCCGAACCGGGCGCTTGCCTTTTCAATCAGCTACGACAACCGGAGGAGTTTTTACACCTACACGTCGCGCTCGATACCCGATAGTTTGTTCGATGACGCACTTAGGCAAGGTTGGCGGGGCAGCATGGAAGTGCGGGCAACTCGCGCAATTTCAACAGAAATCGGTGCGGGATTGCGCACGGTTTCCGGCGACACGAAAGACACCCAAACTGGGTGGTTGAATGTTCGCCTTGCCGACATCTTGAACAGTGGCGTGCATGCGCGCGCGCAAGTGAGAACGTATTCGAGCGCCTATAGTGACGGCATCCAACCTTCCTTGTCACTCTCGAGAAACATCGTTCCCGAACTCAATGCCTCCATTCAAGTCGGAGCAAACAGCTATACTTTGTCGTCTTCGAATGAAGATATCAACCAAAACTGGCTTCGTCTGTTGGTCAGCCTTAACTTAGGCCGGCACATTTACAGTTCCGTAGATGCCGAAGCTGCGCGCGGCTCAAACCGAAATACCAATATATTCTCATTCGGTTTTGGGTATCGCCTATAGGTCCTCGATCCAGTAGTCGAATCTTAAGCCCAGTTTATCGGCCTGAGTCGTTAACTTCCAAGAATCAGGGTCTACCTCACACGGCAGACCCTTTTTGTATGCTATTGAACGATCTACTAAATATCAGCAATTTGGGTCACGAAAAAACACTAAGAATCTAATTATAAATAACGTGAAAAGGCATGAGCTTTGTATGCAAGTCTGTAAGGTTTTTTCCATAAGCGGAAATATTCACGAAACTCCGCGAAAATTTATCTCGCTAAGCCACTTTTAGCGTTTGCAACAACTTAAGGGGGGTAGCTCTTGCCTGCTGGCTAGAACGCAAATTATCAAGAATTATTGAAAAGCAAATAAATCAAAATGCTTAGGTAAGTCCGAGTATGAAACGAAGACTTCTTGGGATGAAAAATCTTGCATCCCCAATCTCCGCGGTCTCGAGAGACTTGAAAATCAGTTGGGCCCGCCCGTCAATCGCCGGAACGGCGATTATCCTCTCGCTTATCTTGTTCGCTCTGGCTTCTCCCGCATACTGTGAGCAAGCCGGCACAATCGATCTTGCCAATCTATCCCTCGAAGAGCTCATGGACATTGAGGTCACATCCGTGTCCAAAAAATCCGAGAAACTCTCGTCAGCGGCGGCTGCCGTTTTCGTCTTGACTTCCGAGGACATACAACGATCTGGCTTCACATCCATTCCGGAGGTACTGAGGCTCGTTCCCGGTCTGCAAGTGGCGCGAATTGACATCAGCGACTGGGCGATTTCGGCGCGCGGATTCAATGGGCAGTATGCGAGCAAGCTCCTTGTTATGGTCGATGGACGAAGCGTATACTCTCCCTCATTCTCGGGAGTCTATTGGGATCAACTCTGCATTCCGCTGCAAGACATCGCGAGAATCGAGGTCATTCGCGGACCGGGTGCAACCCTTTGGGGCGCCAATGCCGTCAACGGTGTCATTAACATCATCACCAAAGATTCCCGTGACACGCAGGGTGCTTATGTTCAAGCGGGTGCCGGAATAGGCGAGAAATACTCAACGACGGCTCGATACGGCGGAAAATTGGGATCGCGCACATCTTACCGTGCTTACGGCAGTGGTTTCGACAGAACGCAGGAAGCCGAAGCGACTTACAACGCGAAAGACGACTATTGGAAAGACGTCCGTTTCGGGTTGCGTGTCGATCACGAAATCAGCACCAAGGATCAACTGCAATTCGACGCCGACTGGTTCGACTCAAAAAACCGTCAGGCCGTGTACCACGCTCTCATTACTCCGCCATACCTTGAATACGGCGAATCCGAAGGCCAATTCAGAACGGGCTACGCCGTCGCAAAGTACTCGCACGATTTTGGACCGCGTTCCGATTTCAGTGTCCAATCCTACTATGACTATGTTGACGGCGAAGCGTTCTTCTATACGGAACACCGAAACACGTTCGACGTAGAACTCAAGCATCGCTGGCAGCCAGTGTCGAGAAATGAGATCATCTGGGGCCTTGGCTATCGAAACAGCAGAGATGAAATGCCTGTATTCATGTCGCCCGAGAAGTACAGCTACGATCTCTTCAACGCTTTCGCCCAAGATGAAGTCACCGTTGTTCCGAATCATCTGAGACTGATCGTAGGTTCGAAATTCGAGCACAATACATATACTCACTGGGAAATCCAGCCGAATGTCCGCGGAATTTGGACGCCGAGTGACAACCATTCTCTGTGGGCTGCAGTTTCAAGAGCGGCTCGGACACCGTCGCGCGGTGAAAGGGCCGGGCGTGTTGATCTTCTGTCTATGCCTCCGATGAGCGAGCAAAATCCTTCGCCATTACCTCTGCTTGCCGGATTTAGCGGCAGCTCGTCGTTTGAGTCTGAGCATCTTACGGCCTATGAGTTGGGCTGGAAGTCACACCTTGCTTCAAACCTAAACCTAACAACTGATTTCTTCTACAACGAGTACACCGACTTGAGAACCGCAACCTATGGAACGCCGGAGATGAGGCTAATGGAGCCAATTCCTTATGTGTATGTTCCCGTGGTTGTGGGCAATGGTCTAAAGAACGAAAGCTACGGATGTGAGATACTGTCGGAAGTGCGTCTCCACAGCGCGTGGAGAATTGTTGGTGGGTATTCGTATCTCCTTGAAAAGTCATCTGACGACGCTACATTGGGACCAATCGGAACCGAACACATCTACCCAAAACATCAAGCGGTGCTGAGAAACTCAGTCGACCTGCGGCATGATGTTACGATTGACGGTGACATTCGCTATGTAGGCAAGCTGGCGAATTCAGCAATCGGCGAATATGTTACCGCCGACGCGAGGATTGCGTATTCTCCTGTGCGCGGTCTCAACGTATTCGTTGTTGGTCAAAACCTGTTCGAAAGGTACCACAAAGAATTTGATATGTCCATCGCATTTCAGTCGTTGCCGTCGGAAGTCGAACGGACAGTTTATGTCGGAACAAGCTGGAGCTTCTAATCAAGAACTGAACCGCCTCTCGGGTTAGCCAAAATGATAGAAGTCTCAGATACAAGGCCACATCATGGCCGAACTTCGGGTGTTGCCGGATGCGTCGCATACTTGCTGGCGTTTCTGGCTCTTGTCGTTTCTGCAGGCGCCGCTGAAAAGCCGTCCGAATACCAGATCAAGGCCGCCTTCCTCTACAACTTTGCGAATTTCACGACGTGGCCAGACAGCGCCTTCAAGTCAGAAGATTCTCCTCTCGTCATAGCTGTATTGGGAGAAGATCCATTTCACGGCGCGCTGGATTTCGTAGAGTCGAAACCAACGGCAGACGGGCGAATGGTCGAAATTGTGCACGCAAAGTCACTTGCTACATTGCCTCAGTGTCATCTGCTGTTCATCAGCGAGTCGCGTTCAGATTATATCGCCTCTATCGTCAATCATGTCAAAGGCAACGCAATTCTGACAATTGCTGACGAGTCCGGCGCATGCGAAAACGGTGTGATGATCTGCTTCTTCAATGAAGACAACAGAATCAGATTTCATACTAATCTTGACGCTATCGAGTCCTCGAACCTCAGAATCGATCCAAGAGTGTTAAAACTTGGACGTGAGATTGGGGGCAAAGAGCAGTGAAAGTTACTCGGGTGATGAAGTCGTTCATGGCAAATCTGCATGCGCGGTTCACCGATCTTTCCATTCGGCACAAGATTACGCTGCTGATCGTGTCCGTTACGCTGGTCGCCGTGACAATCACTTACGCGACGTTCATGGTCTATGACAACCGCGTAGCCAAAGATCAACTGGCCGTTCGGCTAACGATTCTCGCGGATGTCGTAGGGGACAATTGCGTCGCCTCTTTGTCATTCATGGATTCGGAAGACGCGGAAAGAACTTTGACGTCCCTCGCGGCCGAATCTCAAATCGAACAAGCGGCATTGTGGAACGCGGACGGCGATTTGTTCGCGGTCTATCAAAAGAATCCAAAAGTAGAAGCGCCGCTGCTGAGAAGGTCCGGGTCCTATTTTTCCGACAAGTACCTGACAGTAGTCCGCACCGTTCGCATGAACGGTCAAGAAATTGGATGGATACTGCTGCAGTCGAATCTAACATTGTTGTTTGAGCGGCAAAGGCAGTACAATGCCATCGCGGTTATTCTATCGTTTCTCGCGCTTGCTACCGCGACGTTGTTGGCAGCGAAATTTCAAGAGTTTATTTCAAAGCCGATCCTGTCTCTCGCCGAAACGGCGCGAAATGTTACGGAAGACCGCGACTACTCAGTGCGCGCGGAAAAGGCCGGGGAAGACGAAGTTGGCGCTTTGATTTTGTCTTTCAACAACATGCTCTCGGAAATCCAGCGCAGAGATCAGGACCTCCGTGGCGCACAAACCGCGTTGCGGGAACGCGCAATCGAGTTGCAGCTTGAATTGACTGAGAGGCAGAAGGCGGAATTGGAAGCAGCACAAATGCGGAGGTTCCTCCAAAATGTGATCGACTCCATGCCTTCGATATTGATTGCAGTGGACGAGGATTTGCGGGTGACCCAATGGAATCTCGAGGCCGAGCAACTGACAAAGGTCAGCCGGCACGATGCTCTGCATTGTTCTGCGGAAGATGTGTTTCCGTTCCATTCGGATACCATTAGTGCTATTCGCGCCGCCATGAAAACGAATGAAGTTCAGAAGCGCGAACGAGTCAATGAGTTTGACGAAGAACAGGACCGCATGCGGGATATCATCATCTACCCGCTCAGGACGGATACGGTCGTCGGCGCGGTAATTCGAGTGGATGACGTTACGGAACGAGCCCGCATGGAAGAGTTGATGACTCAGACGGAGAAAATGATGTCCGTCGGCGGATTGGCGGCCGGCATGGCTCACGAGATCAATAATCCGCTCGGCATTATTCTGCAAGGCGCACAGAATATCAAGCGGCGTCTTTCTGGAGATCTGAAAAAGAACCATGAGGCGGCGGCCCGCATCAACGTCAGTTTGGAAACGGTAGCGGACTATATGCAGGAGCGTGGTATATTTGATTTTCTGGACGACATAAACGACGCCGGAAAACGGGCATCGTCGATTGTCACGAATATGTTGAACTTCAGCCGCAAATCCGAGGTGGACCGGTCAACATTTCGATTGGAAGACTTGCTTGATACGGCTGTGCAGCTTGCGACAAACGACTATGATCTGAAGAAGAAATACGACTTCCGCGGAATACGCATAGTCAGGGAATACTCCAACGATGTGCCGCCCGTGCCTTGTATTGCGACGAAGTTGGAACAAGTGTTCTTGAATCTTTTGAAGAACGCGGCTCATGCGTTGGCAGATTTCCATCAAGGAACGTTTCCGCAAATCACGCTTCGCACTCGCATGGCGAAGGATGCTGTCCGCGTTGAGATCGAAGACAATGGTCCGGGAATGGATGAAACGGTGAGAAGACGGATATTCGAGCCGTTCTTCACGACGAAAGAGGTCGGGACGGGAACGGGGTTGGGATTGTCGGTATCCTATTTTATCATTGTCGACAACCATCACGGTACAATTGAAGTTGAATCAAGTCCCGGCCAGGGCGCGAAGTTTGTTATCTCCTTGCCGTTTGCAGACGCGTAGGAGTCGCACGACGGAAACAAATACAGTGAAACCGATTCAGAAAATGAGCGACTTACAAAAGAAAATCCTGACTATAGACGACGAACGCGCGGTTCGCAATTCGCTGAGAGCCTACCTCGAGGACAGTGACTTCGATGTGATTGAAGCCTGCGACGGCCAAAAGGGGATAGAGCTGATCAAGTCGGAAAATCCCGATCTTGTGCTATGCGACTTGCGTATGCCGAACGTCGACGGTCTCGAGGTCGTTCGGTTTGTATCTCAAAACAAACCGGAAATGCCGATCATCATAGTTTCCGGAACCGGAGTCATTGGCGACGCCGTTGAAGCCGTGCGCCTCGGCGCTTGGGATTACGTGCTTAAGCCGATCGAGGACATGGGTGCTCTTGAGCATATTATTCTCAAGGCACTCGATCGCGCACGACTCGTTCGCGAAAACAGGCAGTACAAAGAGCACCTCGTCGATGAGGTAAGAAGACAAACCTCGGAAATCAGAGAACAAGCGGAACAACTTGAACGAGCAAATGCCGCACTTCGGCTGGAAATCGTGGAGCGTGAAAAGGCGGAACAGATTGTCGCGGACAGCGAACAACGCTATCGCGAACTCGTCGACAATCTACAAGAAGGATTGGGAAGCGTAAATTCCAATGAAGTATTTACGTTTTGCAACATGGCCATGGCAAGAATATTCGAGACCACTCCGTCGGACCTAATAGGGCGGTCGCTATTGGACTTCCTGCCCGATACTTCTCAAAGAATGGTGCTCAAGCAGACGCGCGAAAGGTCTCAGGGTCGGGTTGGGATGTACGAGATTGAAATTAGGACTGCAAACGGAAACACACGACACATCCTCGTTCATTCGCGTCCGATGTTCGACGTTGATAACAACTTCGTCGGCGCTTCGTCGCTGATTCAGGATGTTACAGAGCAAAGGAAGCTCGAACAGCATTTGCGTCACGCGCAAAAAATGGAGACAATCGGCACGCTGGCTGGAGGAATCGCACATGACTTCAACAACATCTTAACTCCGATTCTTGGCTATGCAGAAATGGCCATTGCGGATTGGGGCGTGCGAGAGGGTTCCAAGGAAAACATCGAGCAGATTGTCACGGCCGCTCTTCGAGCGAGAGACCTTGTCAAGCAGATTCTCCTTTTTAGCAGGCAGAACGAGAGTTCCAAAGAACCGACGGAAATCCAACTCGTCGTCCGCGAGGCCGTCAAATTATTGCGATCGACCCTTCCTGCGGAGATCGAGATTACGGATCAAATTGATCGCCAGTCCGCTCTCGTCCTGGCCGACGCGACCCAAATTCACCAGTTGGTGATGAATCTCTGCACGAATGCGTTCCATGCCATGGAAGAGAAGGGTGGAGAGTTATCTATTGGCTTATCACAGGTGCTTGTTGACAGCAGCATGGCCGAACTGTATCCCAGCTTGAAAGCGGGACCGTATCTCCGGTTGACGGTAAGTGATACAGGCTGCGGAATGAGCAAAGAGCTTCAAGAAAAAGTGTTTGAACCGTTCTTCACGACCAAAGAAGCGGGAAAGGGCACCGGGCTGGGGCTTTCCATTGCTCATGGAATCGTAGCGGAACACTCCGGTCACATCGCTCTGTACAGTGAATTGGGTCAAGGCACTACGTTTCAGGTGTATCTGCCGCAACTCTTCAAAGGCGAGAAGCACTCCAATTCAAATGAGCCTGTCCAACTTTCGGGAACGGAGAGAATACTCCTCGTTGATGATGAAAAACAGATTGCCGAGATGACGACAAGGATCTTAGACAGGCTTGGCTACCGGGTAACGACATTCACCAACAGTCAGGAAGCGCTCGACAGGTTTTTGGCCGGTCCCGACGATTTTGATTTGTTGATTACGGACCTCAACATGCCCAAAATCTCTGGCACAAAATTGATTCTGTCCATTCACGCAGAGCGTCCCAGTCTTCCGGTAATCGCATTCAGTGGGTTTAGCGAAAAGATAACGGAAACAAACTGCGCGTCCTATGGAATCAAGCACTTCGTCATGAAGCCTGTGGTGACTATGGAGCTTGCCGGAGTGATTCGCGACGCAATAGGACCCCGCAGCGAGACAGTCAATCCGGGCAAACTTGAGCAAGTCAAGCAGCCAAAATAGAGCGATACTGTCCGATGAAACTATTTAGCCTCGCTTTTCTGGCTGGGTACAGTTTAAACAACAGTTTACCTTAAAGATAATACCCTCCTTGCTCCCCTGACGGGGTAAGGGGTGGAATAACATGGCCTTGTTGCATGGAATGCCCCCGGAACACACCGGGGGCTTTGTTGCTTTTCAGCCCATCTGACGACTCACACTCGACAGTCGCCATCTTGGTTTTGCTCGGCAACCAAATAGGACACATAGCGGCATATTCACTCGTTATTTCTGACTGAAACTTGCAATTGTATGATTGCCGAGTTATCTTGACTTTCGTGTTGCCACAAGACTCTGAATTTAGGCAGCAGCTTCAGCCGACTCTCACCGAATTCTCTCCTTCACAGGCATTCCACTATGCAAACATCATCTGCTCCGACCGCGCGGAAACCGCGTTCAAAGCTGCCGCAGAGCTTCTGGGTAGCCAACACCATGGAGATTTTCGAGCGTTTGGCATGGTACGGCTTTTTTGCCGTATCGACGCTCTACATAACCGGATCGCGGGCGGAGGGCGCGCTCGGATTCACTTCCGAACAGCGCGGCATGCTGCAGGGAATTGTGCCCTTCATACTCTACCTTCTGCCGGTGGTGTTTGGCGCATTGGGAGACCGATTCGGCTACAAGAAGACTTTCTTTGTCGCTTATACGTTGATGGTGCCGGCCTACTACCTGCTCGGGCAATTTACCGCGTTCGGGACGTTTTTCATGGCGTTCTTATTTGTAGCAGTGGGTGCGGCAATCTTCAAACCCGTGGTCGTCGGAACGGTCGCGAGGACGACGGACGAAACGAATTCCTCGATGGGATTCGGGATCTTCTACATGATGGTCAACATCGGAGGATTTGTCGGCCCGATTGTGGCCGGTATCGTTCGTGTAAGGTATGGTTGGGATTGGGTCTTCATCGCGTCCGCATTTTGGATTGCCTGCAATTTCATCTGGCTCCTGCTTTTCTACAAGGAGCCGACGACCGAAGCGGGCAGCGCGGACAAGCGCTCGCTAAAGCAGGTCTTCTCCGGAATCGTCGAGGTCCTCGGCAACGGGCGGTTTTTCCTGCTGGTGTTTTTCATTCTCGCACTGCTGGCAATTTCGGGTCGCGACATTTCTTGGACCCAAATGCTATTGATAGCCGGGACATGGATAGTCCTGAATCTCCTGCTCGATATCCCGCTGCGCGCGCGTGCTAAGACGAACAGCGGGGGCGCGTGGTTCATGCAGCCGCTCAAGCTCGGGAATTGGAAGTTCGCGCTTTATCTTTTGATTCTCTCCGGTTTCTGGACGTCGTTCAACCAAATCTTCTTGACGATGCCCGAGTTTATTCGCGACTATGTCGATACGAGCGATATGGTTGAAACAGCTCGCAACTGGGTTGGGGACGATTTCGCCCGTGAATTCGCGGCCGTGAACGAAGACCTGCTCTCAAACGAAATCATAACGTTCGCAGCGGAGCATAAGACCGAAGCGGCGGGCGCCGTTGCCTTGTCACAAGAAACCGTGACGAAATTCAAACGGACACTGCTTGATTTCAAAGTTCGTGTTCCGGAGACGGATATTCGTTCCTCAATTTCATCACTTAGTACTGACACTGCGTCAGCCAAGGCGCTGGCGCACACCTGGGCAGAAAAATACCGGCAAGTGAATCCTGAGTACATCATAAACATCGATGCCGGAGCGATTGTCGTGTTTCAGGTTCTTGTATCTTTCTTGATAGGCTTCTTCCCGCCACTCTCCGTGATGGTCATAGGTATTCTCGTGTCCGCTGTGGGCATAGGAATGAGTGCGTGGCTCTCGACAGGATGGCTGGTTACGCTTGCAATCACGATTTTCGCATTCGGTGAGATGATCGCGTCTCCCAAAAGTCAAGAGTATGTCGGCCGCATCGCACCGCAGCAAAAGGTTGCGATGTACATGGGATTTTATTTTTGGACAATTGCACTGGGCAACATATTTGGAGGTCGTCTGTCCGGTGAACTTTATGGTTCGCTTGCCCGTGACGCCGGAAGACCGGACTTAATGTGGATGATCTTCGGCGGCCTTGCCCTCTTGACCGCGCTGTTGCTTGTTTTGTATGACAAGCTCATCCTCAAAAAGGGCAACCCCGAGTGATACTATCAAACTAAGCCCATGGTCAGTTGAATAATGTGAAGGGTTTGCGAATGATCGCAAACCCTTCGTCATTTTAGGTGGATTGCTTATGCTAAGAAGAAAATACAAGAGAGAGGCACATCGAAATACGAATTCTATGTCTAAATATAAAAAGCGTACGATCACTGCGGAAGTGGGGTATGAAGATTCATTCGAAGCAGTTGGAACTCCACCAGACAAGGGATTTCAAGAGCGAACTATTCGAAAATCATTGACAAACCTCGAAGTTCTGCTTAATTTCATTAGCAAGCAAATGGCCGGGATCCACTCCGGCGCAACGAATCCAGAGCGAGTTCTCGGTCGCATATCGCGGCGAGGGCTCGCTCGTTGCTTTTCGGAGCTGCACAGAAAATGCAGTTTGCATTGGGCTACTCGCCTCTTACTCGGTTTCAATGGCATATGGAATATGCAAGTGCTCAATCCGTTGCCCTATTCATGACATAGTAGAAAGGATTAGTAATGCGGCATAAGAGTTGGTTGTTCACAGCGCTTATGATTCTCGTTTCAATAGCATATGCACCAAATTTGAGCGCACAATGTCAGTCTCGCGTACTTGTTTCTGCCGTCAGTGACGACGGCGAATCGAGTTTCGCCGTTTCCATCGCGACACTTGACTATCATTGCCTCACAGGAGGCAGTTTCAACGTGCAAACTTCACCACCCGGCGCGGTGATGTTCGAAAACGGAATCGATTCATTCTTCGATGTGTTTACCGAGATCAGCACGGACGACTATGTGCGCAAGATCGGCCTGACGCCGACTCTTCCGCCGGGAGTGTTGTTCGACGTGGTCACGGACGTAGTCTATGACGATCCGTGGTATCCTCCGCAAGTCGTGGTCGAAACCTGCTGGATAAATCCGGGAACGATGATTTTTGAAGCCTTCGTACCGGCGCCTATCCCGGACTCCGTTCCTCCCTTAATGGTCATGGGACAATCGGCGTGCTTTAAGGTTGTCCACAAAGTTTACAAAATTCCGCTGGCAAATCCCGGATCCGGTATGTTCCCCGCAATCATAGTAACACCCGGTTGCGGGCCGGGCGACATTTGTATCGACGATCCTGCCTGCACACCCGGAGGAGAATTTGATTACCGTTGGGACGTCTATCAAGATGACAACCAATGGTATCTCGAATTTGAGTATTCAAATGCTTCCATTCAACCCGTGTGCTACTGCGTGACCTACGTTGGAGGATGGCCAATTCAATGGAAGTATGGGTGGCTTGTTGGCCTTGACGCACGCGAACAAACCGTCACAGTTTCAACCAGCCCTCTAAATGGAGCAATCTCCTGCGGCACAGTCGATCTATTCTCCTATCCACCCGGCGCGGAGATTGGTCCGTTGCCCAATGGTGGAGCATTTGAAGGAAATGTGGAAAGGGAGGTTATCGGTGAAGTTCAGGTTTCACGCGGAACGTTCCAAGCGGGGGACGAGTTTTCGATTGTAGCGTACGTGGATTACGCTGAACCATGTGCAGACCTGCCGAGCGAATGGATCATCGAGCGCGTGCACGTGACCCCAGATGGAACACTTGAGGTCGTGGACGAAGGCGGCGAATGTCCGCAGGCACTCGTGAGTGTCCCGTCTTTCATGGATTTTGGACAAGCAGAGTGTATCACCGTATGTCATGACGTTTACTACATTCAGTTGAACACTCCACCCGAAATGATGCCGGTAATCTCCGTGCAGCCCGGCTGCGACTTGCCCTGCGAAAATCCCGGATGTACACCCGGCGAACTCGAGAACTGTTGCTACTGGCTCGAACGAATCGGAACACATTGGTATCTCCGTTTCGAGTACTCTAATCCTGATCTCGAACCCGTCTGCTATTGTATTTCGTATTACGATTTGACTCCGTCCGGCACCGAAGGTTACGTGTTGGCGGCATTCGACGAAACGGCTCAGGCACTCCGTGTTTCACTCTGGGGCTCGAGCCCTGAAACGCCGCTTGCAGGCACGCTCGAAGTAGGTGCGGAGCCGCAATGCACGCCTGACAATTGGTATTGGGTTGAAAGTTTCTTCGATGTTTTTACCGATACAAGAACGTGGGAGCTTCCGTTTTGGCAAAGCTGCCGCCAAGAAGGAGAGGCCTTCCAACTCGTGGCCACAGTAACATTCGATGACCCGGGAGTTGATCCTATCTCGTATCGCGAGTGGATTATAGAGAATTCTGACGGAACATATTCTCCTTATACTGGTCCAACTGATCCGCCGTGCATATCCAATGTGCCGTCACAATTGCTTGAAGGGCAGGGTGCATGTTTCACGGTCTGTCACGATATATTTGAGATTCCGCTCGTGGGAACCTCCGGAAGGCCGATTATCGAAGTTGTTCCGGGCTGCGGACCGGATTGTCCTGAAATTCAAGACTGTATGCCGGGTGCGCCGACGGACTACCAATGGTGGCTAACCGAAAGCGCCACGGGATGGACACTACATTTTGAATACTCGAATTCCTTCGTTCAGCCCGTGTGTTATTGTGTCACGTTTGTTGGCAGCGAACCTGAATGCGATCCGCATGTACTTGCCTGTTGGGATGAGTGGACTCAAGATTTGGATGTTTCTATCGCAATCACAAGCGCGATGGGTGAAGTATGTGAAGCCAACGGAACGATTAACATTTATGTAATGCCGCCGGAAGCCGCGGTTATTGGACCCTATCCCACCGAGTTCGCTGGTGTCGGTTCAGAGTGGTTCCACTTCCCTGTTGCAATAGATCCGCAACCGACAGTGCCCGAGAGTTTCTTTGACATCTTTATCGAAGTCGATTTCTCATCTCCTTCGCTTCCTCCGATTGTCTACCGAGAGCCCGTTCATACATTTGGTCTGCCTCCTGATATTTGGACGGAGAACGTCGATGAGGGCGGAGAATGTATGTACACGAGTATTCCGCCGTACGGAATGTCGCCCTCGATGTCATGGTGCTTCATCGTTTGCCACGATGTCTATCATATTCCGGTCTACTCGCAGACCGAACCCCGAATTCTCGTGACTCCTGGCTGTTACGGAGCGCCGCTGGACAATTGCGAGCCGACGGAATGCACGCCCGGCGGACTGTGGGACTATCGCTATGACGTGTACTGGGACATTTTCTCAGAAACGTGGGTTCTGGAATTTGAGTACTCAAACCAAAATATCGAGCCGGTCTGCTATTGCGTAAGCGTGCTGGCTCCGCTGTGCCTCCCCGTCGATGATCTCACAATTCTTTACTTCGACGACCCCACCGCACAGCCATACATTCAGTTGACTTGGACAGCTCCGCAATCAGGAATTTACGACATCTACAGCACGGAGTTGACGAACTATTCGACAATGCCTCCAAGCTCCGAATGGACTCTCGAAGAGTCTCTCTGGATTCCTGACGACGGATTACAGTCTTGGACTCAAGCTCTCGGAGAATCAGAGTTCAAGTTCTATGCAATTGTGGTGAATTGCTCGCCTCCCTCGAGATAATGCCTGACTTCAGGCGGTTTTGGGACCATCCAAAGTAACGAAAGAGGCCCTTAGGTATCTACCTAAGGGCCTTTATTTTGAACTAACTTCCGTTTTGCAAGTCGCAAGCTAATTAAGAGTACCGAGAATTTCCTTGGCCTTGCCATAAAATTCGCCTTGTTGCGGGTCAATACTCTCGAGGACGCCTTTGGCTTCCGCGGCCCGGCCAAGTTTGATCAAAGCAGAGGCGTAATAAAGTCTCAGCTCAGCACTGCCGCCATTGGAAATTCGTGCGGCGTCAGAGAAGTTCTCAACTGCGCGTTCAAGACTCCCTGACATATAGTTGGCTGATCCCAAATAGACCTGCAGATCGTAGGAATTCGCTCTGGAAACGGCGAGCTTCTCCAATAAGGTGATCGCAGTTTGATAATCGCCTGCCGAATAACTCTTCATCGCCTCCGCGAAATCCGATAATGTAGACAGGCTCTTTTCATGCAGCAATGTCTCGTCGTAGCGAATCGGTGTACTCGGCAGCAGAGCATCCACGCCTTTCGTGATCGAACCTTTGCCGATGCCTTCCGATTTACCGCCACGCATATGGAGTTTCGCGTCATCGCCGTTAATTCCGATCTTTCCGTTCGGCGACTGCAATAGTATTAAAAAAGCCACCGCTGCGACGGCGATGGACGGAACAACCGCCCAGTGAAACGTATAGCGGTCGAGAAAACCCTTTACCTTTTCGACAATGCCCGGCGACGGGTGCGCGGCCGGACGAACAACCTGAATCTTCGAAACCTCGGCCGCATAGTCCGAATCCGTCTTCCTTAAGATTTCCGCGATTCTTTCACGATCTTCACGCAAAGATCTGCTAAGAGCGTGCCCCGCTTTGAACTCTGCAAGACAGAATTCGCATGTGAACAGGTGTTCTTCGAACATTGCTTGCTTGCGTTCATCCAGCAAGTCAAGCTCGTAATAGGTCAAGAGTTGACCGATTTCACTATTCGTACACTTAATATGTTCTTGAATCACGATTTTTTCTCCAGCTCCAGCCGCAGTTTCTTGCGGCAGTCGAATACACGTTTGTCAAAGGCGCTTCTGCTAAGATTGGGCTCTCTGCGCACGGCCGTTTCGAAAAGTTCTCCGACGGAGTAGTTGGCAATTACTCCTTTGAAGAACAAACGGCAGAAGTCAGACAGCTTTTCGAACGCGGCAACGACAGACTGCAATTCTAATCGAGCGTGGTACGATGATTCGGGATCGCTTTCTCCGCTCAAGATGACTCCGGATTCCAAATCCGCGGGATCAGTTGAGTCGGTTCGGGTAACATCGTCCTTAATAGAGACATTCTTGCGGCGGTTGCGCGCCTGAATCAAGTTTCCGGTCAAATTCCGGAACACCTGAAGAGCGAAAGCCGCCGGGTTCGTGTCTATCGTCGCCAGTTTTTCAAGGATCGTTATGATGGCCGACTGCACGAGGTCCTCGCGGTCCTCCTGAGGCAGCCACCATACCTTGTGTTTTGCGATCTCGGCCAATCTTACCTGAATGACGCGGCAGAAGTCCTCGGTTGCCTCGCGGTTTCCACTTTTTGCCTTATTGAGGAGGTCTGTGAGCTGGATAGCGTCCATTAAGGAGTTTTGTAAGTTCCTGTAAAAACTTGAGATGAATAATTAGACTTTCATCGATAATGTACTCATTTCATAGTTCTACATGCAAGGCCGACTCGTAAACTATCTAAAAGACTTGCAGTTGGGTCAAAATGCGCCGAATTGACGGAGGACTTGGTAAGAAGTGGACGGAACATAAAACTGTATCAATGTGAGCGGCATGCAGCGATGCACAAGAATCACCCCGGCCGGTAAGAAGCCAGGATTTCAGAAAACAGAGATAATAGAAGCCGTGATTTAGTCTGACTACTTACCTCCTTAATACGTTCGCTTAATTTTGATTTCAGTCTGATTGTTTCTCAGTGTTAATAGCGGCAAAGAGCATCCGACGCCGCACAAGTTTCCAAAATTTCTCGGAGGTTGAGATGAAGAAAGTTTTCCTTGCAAAAGCCCTTTGCGCACTCTGTTTGGCTGTTTTGGTTCCCATGACCGTTCTTGCCGCGGACGAAGCGCACGACAAGCCGGGGATGAAGGATCCGGTACCTGCACTGCAGTTGGTGGCACCGAACGGTGGCGAAGTTTTGTTGGTCGGCAAGATGGTGAATGTGAAGTGGGAATGTGTGACGATGCCGACGACGGGCGGTTACGATCTGTATTTGTCGCAGGACGGCGGCAAGAGCTTTGTGCAGATTGCTTCTGATTTGTCTGACGGCGGCTGCGTTTATGAATGGAAAGTGGACGGTCTAAATTCTTCGCAGTGTGTGATGCGAGTGATGGTTCCGCTGGGCGGCGACAAGTACATTTATGACGACAGCGACGCGATGTTCTCGATATCGACGGGTCAGGAAGAGACGGCGACGTTGGACAAGCGGAAATTGAACGGCGACAAGCCGACGCAGTCGATGCCTGCGGATACGAAGCCCGCAATCGAGCCGACGATCAATCCGCAGTTGCGAGTGAACGCACCGAACGGCGGCGAAGCCTACGAAGCGGGATCGACGGTGAAGGTGAGTTGGAAGTGTGAACCGACGGCGGCCTTCTACAATGTGTCGGTATCCTATGACGGCGGCAAGTCGTACACGTTGGTGGGAACGGAATTGAAGACGGGCGAGTGTTCGTACGACTGGAAGTCGGGCATGAAGGCTTCGGACAACTGCTTGGTCCGCGTGGAAGCGAAGACGACGATGGGCGTCATGATCGACGACATCAGCGACAGCGCTTTCAAAATCACCCCGAGCAAAAAACTCAACTCCGGCAAAGCCTCCGCTGAAGAATAAGAAAGTAGGCTGGGAAGCAGGGGGAGACGGCACTGGGGAGGTCGTCTCCTCTTGTTTCCTTCGGAAAAATCTGTAGATTCTTATAACGAAAGTAAAGTTTAGTCACTACAAATACGAGGATATCACCATGTACACCGTCGCACAAAAGCAAAACAACAGAACAGTACTTCTGATCGCAAGCATGCTTGCCGCGGTATTGGTGTTCGCAGCGGCGTGCGGTTCAACCGGTGGAACCAGCAGTAAATTCGCGCAGCTCATCAAGATCAAGCCCATGGACGTCATCAAGCCCATCGTATTGCGTGGAACGGCAACGCCGAAGGGACAAGATGATTATCTGAAGGGGCTGGACGCCTACATGGCTGCGGATTACAAAAAAGGTGAAAAGTACTTCGCCACAGCCGTCAAGGCGTCTCCCGAGCAGGGCGACTGGTGGTTGATCCTCGGAGTATGCCAAGTTTTGCAGCACGACGACAAGAATGCAGTTCGCTCTTTGCAGAAGGCCAATACGCTCGTAAGCGAACCTTCTCTAAGCAAGGCCCATTGGTTCTTGGCTCAGGCCTACCTGATGGGAGATGATGCAAGCAGCGCGGCGCCGCTGCTGGAGTGGTTGTCGGTCAATGGAGTCGAGCACTCTGCTGATGCGAAACAACTTCTTCAAGACCTGCGCGACAAAGGCGCAATTGGCTAAGTCTTTGGCTATTTTGGACGTACCGCTCCAAAACAAATTGAGCTTACAAGTTTGAATGTAATAGACCCACTCCTCTCGACAGCAACGAACACTTTTGAGAGGAGTGTCTGTTTTGGATCCATGAGCTGACCGTTTCAGGCGCAGCCCAAATCTTCCATAATAGGCATCTTGCAACGAAATTAGACAAAATAGCATATTCCAAGTCTAATTTTAGAAGCAGATTAGTCGGAAAGTTAAACAAGTACCTTAACTATATGTTGGACCGTTCATACATTTCCACAAAATTCGAAGTCATGCGAAATTTCCTTGCCTTTCGGGGGTTCGTGCCGTATATTGATTGACACTCTTTGATTTGTCTATACTTAGCGGGTCGATAGCATAGCCCAAGGACAACATCGAGCCTCGGGCTTTTCTCTTTATGTTTTGATTCTCCAACAGCCATGCAAATAGGCGATAGGATTTCCGATGAAAATGAGTAGACATTTTTTGTTAATGCTTACCACCGCTTTGGTCTTCGCAAGTTCCGCGATGGCCGTGCAGAAGAACTGGAACAATCCCGCAGGCGGAGATTGGTTTGAGCCCACAAACTGGACGCCACCGGGATTCCCGTCCTATTTTGACGACGTATACATTACGCTTCAAGGTAACTATGTTGTTTACGTTGAAGGCGGCGATGCAAATGTAGGTAGTCTCCACCTTGGCGGTGAAAGCGTGACAACGCAGGAGCTTCTGGTGACGGACGGATCGCTGACGGTTACGTGGTCAAGTACAATTGACGTAAGCGGCCAGCTTCATCTCACCGACAATGGCTACTTCTACATGAGTAGTGGAACGGCGATCGCTTCGCTCTACAGTGTCGATAACTATGGAACGGTGTTGGTGGATTCAACTTCCGCGATCTATCTGAGTGAATTGTTTGCGGACGTTGTTTTCACGAATCAAGGTATGGGCAATGTGGTTTTCCACGGCCCGTCCCTGATCGACTCAGACATCCAATACACCGAAGGTGCGGACCCCGGCAGCTATTTCGAAAACTACGGTACGGTCACCAAGATTGGCGGCGGCGTCCTCCAAATAAACACTGCGTTCTACAACCGCCATGGTGCTACGTTTAACGTTAATGGCGGCAGCGTACTCGCGTGGTTCTTGGAGAATGACGGTTACATGTCGATTCATCCCGGAGCAACTTATAACATTGACGAGTATTCGCCCGACTTCCGTTCTTTGCATGTTGACACGATGGGCACCGTGGAGATGTTTGGCAGCGCCACAATTCTATCCATTTCACCTAATTCAAGAACGGTCAACAACGGGGACATCATCCACACGGGAACGGGTACCGGGATCATCGACTGCGAGTTTGAGCAAGAGTATCTGGGTCAATTTGGGCCCGAACAAGGTGACATGGGAGATATTTGGGTAAACGAAGGTGTTTTGTGGTTTCGCAACAGCCATAACTTGACGTTCAAGGATACCGTGGCGGTCGGCCCGCAAGCGGAATTGCGAGTAGACGGCAACGGCGAGTTTATCACTGGGTGCGAGCTTATCAACTTGGTGCCGGATTCCGGCGTTGTGACGTTGCGGCAGCCAGCCTTCCACTTCCTGTATTTCCTGACCATCGATTTTACGGGTGAACTGAATCTCTTCGGTCCCGGCGAAGTCAATTTCTATCAAGCGACTCTTCTTGATACGATTGGAGTATTGCGTGCTGATTCCGGGATCACGGTCAATTCGGATCCCGGCACGATTCTCTATGCTCGGGAATTTGATCTGAACAATGCAATCGTCAATGCGACGGTGATCGTCGTCGAGCAGCAAAACTGGACATCCGGGAGTCTTGGCGACGGCTCGGGAGACAGTGTGACCATTGACGAAGGCGGAACTTTGGATGTATCCGGACCCGATCCCAAAGACATTGACGGCACAACGCTCGTTGTTCAAGGCACCGCCAACGTCGGAGGCTCAGGGGAGATCACCGTGAACAACGGCAATATCGTGGTCGAACCGGGTGGTACGCTGACAGTGGGCGACTCGGTGACGATTACGAGTCCATCTGACACGTTGATTAACACGGGCGAAATGTACATTAACTCACCGCTCGATACCAGTGTCTTCAACATCTTCGTCTACAACTACAATCCGAATGCCCGCACGCCGGGAACGATTGATATCTTAGGCAAGGCGAAGACTACAGGCGGCGTGAAGAACGACGGTGCCATGCTGGTTGAACCGTCTTCGGATCTCTACGTCTCGAACTACTTCGAAAATGGCGGACAGCTCGTAATCGAAGGCGGATCGGCACTAAATCTCGATGGTACGCTCATAAACAACGGCTCCGGCACAATCGACATGAACGGCGATGCTGATATCACAGGCGGCGGTGACATCGAAAACGGCGGCCAAGTCAACGTCAATGGTGTGGCGGTCAGTAGTTTGACGAACCGGATGATCGCGCCCACGATCACGAATTTTGCGGACAGCGGGTTCATTGATGTCTTTATGGACACCTTGACCCTTGCAGGCGGCGGCATAAACTATGGCGATATCGAACTGCACAACGGCGCGGTGCTCGTTATTCTTGGTAATTTCGAGAACGCTTCCACCGGACTGATTCACGGCAACGGTACGTTGGACATCAGCGGCGCAACGTTCGTCAACAACGGAACGATTAGTCCCGGAGCGTCGCCCGGCAATCTCATTGTCGAAGGTGACTTGACTCTCGGCGGCACGTCGCAACTCATGATGGAAATTGGCGGCCGCGTGCCTGGACAGGAGTTCGACCGTATTCAGGTGAATGGAATCCTGACGGTCGGTGGAAAACTCGTGCTGTCTATTTTGAACGGTTTTGTCCCGTCCGAAGACGACACACTTGAGCTGTTGACCTATGACCAAGCAGCGGGTGACTTCGAAGAAATCGAAGGCGCGCGTTTGCCTGATGGACGTTTTCTGGATATCAGCTTCGGCCCCAACGGCTTAAAGAACTTCATATGCACGCAGGAACCGGAATTCGATGCTGATTTGTCCGCAATTGAAGTGACGGTTCCGTATGGCGCGACTGCCGAGCACAGCGTCGATATTTGCAACACCGGATTATGCTGGCTTTCATGGTCGCCCGCATGGATTCAGGACAGCCCTGTTTCGCCGGTATGGATGGGCTTTGCCGGAGCGGCAGAAGCTCACACGGGTGGCTGTGCCAGTCTTCTGCTCGAGTTTGATGCCGCGGGCTTGTCACCCGGAACGTATCAAGGTCAGGTCGAGCTGATGACCAATGACGCGGACGAAGGATTGGTCAGAATTCCCGTGACGTTGATAGTGGATGACGATCCATTGCCCGTGGAGTTGATTTCTTTCACGGCGACGCCTGACTATAATCGTGTGGTTCTGAGCTGGAGCACTGGTGCCGAAGCGGATCTCAGTCATTTCGAGATTGAGCGGGGCGGCGAACAACGGGCTTCGATTGAAGCCGTCAATAGCGCTTCCGGTCACAACTATTCTTGGATCGACGGTGAAGTGTCGACGGAAGAAACTTACAGCTATTCGTTGATATCCGTGGACATGGATGGCACCCGCAGGAGTCTCGGAACCGTTGAAGCTCGACCGCTCAGACAGGTTCTGCCGACCGAACTATATCTGTCCCAGAACTATCCGAATCCTTTCAATGCAACAACCACGATTCAGTACTACTTGCCTGAAGCGTCCAAAATGACTCTGACGCTTTACAATATCGCAGGGCAGGAGATCGTTACACTTGCCGACGGGCTGCAGTCTGCTGGAATGCACACGGTTAGCTATGACGCGGTTGATCTTCCGTCTGGAGTGTATTTCTATCAACTCAGGTCGCCGGCTCAGTCATTGATGAAGAAGATGGTTCTTCTGAAATAGCCGACTCGTTATTTAGCAGTGTAAAAGGGGTCGCGCAGGGCGCGGCCCCTTTTGTTTGCCTCTCATTTGCCCTTAGACGACAAAAACCGTTGAAGGTCGTCAGTATATTGGGAGGCCTTTCAGGCGCAGTCCCTTCCAATGATTATGTTGTTTTTTATAGAGATCAAAACATATCGCGACAAAAAACACGACGCTGTAGTCCAAAAAGAGACCAAGTTATCTTTAGGATAAACAAATATCTAAAGAGAGACTTTGGTGAGTTTTCATGGGTTTTACACAATCGTTGCAACAATGACCAAGAAGTTCTAATTTATTAGTTGATTCGACAAACGCCTAATAGACCAGTAAATGCTGGATTGCTTGACGCCTTTGCAGACTCTAAATATTTTCAGTCAATCACGGAGGAAATCGTGAAAAAGAATTGGTTCCGCACAGTACTGGGTTTCACAGCCCTTGTCCTTACCTTCCAAGTTTCCACAATGTTTGCCGCGGACGAAGCGCACGACAAGCCGGGCGCTAAGGATCCGGTACCTGCTCTGCAGTTGGTGGCACCGAACGGTGGCGAGGTTTTGTTGGTCGGCAAGATGGAGAACGTGAAGTGGGAATGTGTGACGATGCCGACGACGGGCGGTTACGATCTGTATTTGTCGCAGGACGGCGGCAAGAGCTTTGTGCAGATAGCTTCTGATTTGTCTGACGGCGGCTGCGTGTATGAATGGAAAGTAGACGGTCTAAATTCTTCGCAGTGTGTGATGCGAGTGATGGTTCCGCTGGGCGGCGACAAGTACATTTATGACGACAGCGACGCGATGTTCTCGATATCGACGGGTCAGGAAGAGACGGCGACGTTGGACAAGCGGAAATTGAACGGCGACAAGCCGACGCAGTCGATGCCTGCGGATACGAAGCCCGCAATCGAGCCGACGATCAATCCGCAGTTGCGTGTGAACGCACCGAACGGCGGCGAAGCCTACGAAGCGGGATCGACGGTCAAGGTGAGTTGGAAGTGTGAGCCGACGGCGGCCTTCTACAATGTGTCGGTTTCTTATGACGGCGGCAAGTCGTACACGTTGGTGGGAACGGAATTGAAGACGGGCGAGTGTTCGTACGACTGGAAGTCGGGCATGAAGGCTTCGGACAACTGCTTGGTCCGCGTGGAAGCGAAGACGACGATGGGCGTCATGATCGACGACATCAGCGACAGCGCTTTCAAAATCACCCCGAGCAAAAAACTCAACTCCGGCAAAGCCTCCGCTGAAGAATAATCGTTATCGATTTATGTAAGTAAACAAAAGAGACGACATTATGTCGTCTCTTTTGCTATCTTGCAGTTTGTTCGAATTGCTTCTTGCAAATCAGTTTCGCTTCCAATCCCCTGTCGCAATAAATCCGGCCCAGAAGAACGGATGGTCGCTTTGTCCGGCGTCACGCCGCGACTGAATGACTTTCAATGCCGATTTGCGCATCGCGTCGTACAGGTTGTTGTCATTTGCGGCGAACAGCGTGCCCATCAACTCCGCGGTGGACTGGTCGTCCACGGGCCACAAGGCACTGATGACGGTACGAGCGCCGGCCATTTGAAATGCGCGGCGCAAACCGAACACGCCTTCACCTGATCGCACTTCGCCAAGGCCTGTCTCGCATGCAGACAGCACAACGAGGTCTACGCTCGCGAGATTCATTCCGGCAACTTCTTCGGCAGTCAAGATACCGTCTGCGATTCCGGCTTCAGCGGCTCCCGTTCCTTTCAAATTCGCTCCCGCGAAAAACAATCCTGATTGCAGCAACGGACTCTCGCCGACAAAACCTCTGCTCGAGTTCTCAGGATTGCATTCTCCGGAAATATAATAGCCATGTGTTGCCAAGTGCAGTACTCGCGCACCCCGGCTGTCTTGAATGAAAGCATCTTCGGTGGCTTTCACACCGAGCAGTTCCGTGGCGGGTTCAGACGTCGTCGTTTCCCAGCGGGACACAACTCCTTCCACTTCCGTACGAGTTCCCGGCAACGGACTGAGTGTCATGTCGCGCAGTGTCATACACCCTGACGTGCCGCCACGGGATAGACTCGGCAGCAGAGAAGAGATCGCGGACGACAATGTCGCCGCGAGCGTTTTGCCGGACCTCTCTTCCGCCGTTGCATTGTAATCGGGATCGCCAATTGCCAAGAGTCCCTTGCCGACCGTGCGGGTAGGCGGTTCGCGTACTAAATCGCGACCGGACGAGATATATTGAATCGGATACTTTTCGATCAAGTATTGACCGTCCGGAGCGCGGAGACCCGCGAAAGAAATCAAACACAGAGCGTCGTCAGGCGAAAGCAAAACGGCATCCACTCCGCTGAGTTTTGCTTCCAACGGCTCCCAAATCAAGCGGTAGAGCGCCCCCGCCACTTCCGCATATTTCTCGGGATTGAGATTCGAGACATTAGCCATGTGATCCCTGTATGCGACGATCGCACTGTCAATCGCGGTCTCGCTGCCGAGATCAAATGCAGCCGCGGAGCTTCCGTTTTTTACGACGACGGCCAGATATCTTGACTGTTTCTCGGTTAGCTTGGTGCTGTGGTCATAGCGCATGAACTCAATCAAGGCCGTTCCGCGCGGAAGCTGCACTCCGACTTGCGTCGCACCGACTTGCGTGATAATTTTCTCGTCACGGAATTCCGTACCGCTGCGAGCCAAGGCGGATTCGAACTTTTCTTTGCGTTCGGTCGCTTTTGAAAGGTCCGTTTGATAAGCCCAAGAGCGAGCGGGATCAGGACCTTCAACATATAGCTTGGAGAGTTCGGCGCGTGCCAAACTAAGAGAATCCACCAAAGCGGCAATAGCGCTGACTGACTTCTGCCGCACAAAAATACCGTCGGTCACAAGTCCCTTGGTCGAGAACACGACTTTCGCGATCTCATCGCGATAGGCGGATTGTCCGTCCGGCGCTGAAAGCAGAATGGAAAGGTAATTCGAGGCTTCATTTTGCAGGAACTGCGAATACTCGAGAGCACTGCGCTCCGCCAGAACCTCAAATCCTTCACTGAAATTCTTGCGGCGAATGACGTACGATTGCTTCTGAAGGTCAATCGCCTTGTCGATATTGTTTTTCGCAAGTGCGAGCACAGCCTGACCGTGCAGGATGTCCGCGGCTACGCGATGCTCCGTACCTGTCGCTTTCTCAATCGTCTGATAGGCCTGCCCGTAGGCGGTGCCGGCTTCGTCAAGCCGTCCCTGAAGCTGAAGAACGTCGCCTAAAGTTTTCTTGTATTCCGCAACCTCTACATTGTCGGAAGACGAAGAGTGTTCGCCCACTTCAATGGCTTTGCGGACCAGAGGTTCCGCTTCGGCATACCGTCCTTGATCGGCATACAGCCTCGCCAATGAGCTGAGCGTCGCGGCAACGCGCGGATGGTCTTCTCCCAACACCCTTTTGCCGATGTCCAATGCTTCGGAATAGAGCGGTTCCGCTTTGGCGTAGTTCCCTTGATCGTGATACAGTTCGGCGAGATTCTTCAGCGACTGCGCGACGTCCGGATGATCTTCGCCATATGCCTTGCGGTTGACCTCGAGCGCCCTTTGATAGAGCGGCTCGGCATCTTGATATCTCCCCTGCACATGGTACAGCGCGGCGAGGTTGTTCAGAGCGGACGCGACCATCGGGTCATCTTCGCCTTGCGCGGTTTCCAAGATATGCAAAGTCCGCTGGTAGAGCGGTTCCGCTTCACTGTAGCGGGCGGCGAGCAGCAGCAGATTTGCAAGGTTGTTTAGGGACGCGGCGAGATCCGGGTTTTCCGGTCCCAGCAGCCGCTCTTTGATCTCAATTGCCCTGCGAAACAGTGCTTCGGCTTCGACGTAGCGTCCGGTGTTCTTATAAACGACCGCCAAGTTTCCCAAACAAACGCTGATTTCGAGCTCTTTTGAGCTGTACTTTCGTTCGCGAATATCCAGCGCACGTTTCCAAGCGGCTTCCGTTTCGGCGTAGTTTCCGCGATAATAACAGCAACGACCCAGATCGATGAGGATTGAGGCCACACTTTCGTCGTCCTCCCCGAATTCCGTCTCGGCAGATTTCAGCGCCTGCCGAATCAGCGCTTCAGCCTCTTCGAACCGAACGTCCTCCATTGCGGAGTCCGCCCTGACCAAAAGTGTCTGCCATTCAGCAGCATAGCCCTGAAGCGCAAATCCAGCAATGGCCCAAAGAAATAGCGCGAAGCGCAAGGATTTCATATACTTACTTCCTAAGGTTAACTATTTGAAAATACAACGAAAGCACGTGTATTGCAAGTCCACCAGACAACTTTCGGACCAAGCCGGAAATTCACGGTTCAAGGGAAGTCCAGAATATTTGTCAATTTGGGCGAGGTGGTTTGATGTTATGAGTGAATCAGCTATCTTGACAAAGCTCGCGGAAAGTAAGAAGTCCGTCGGTGACAAAACTATTCTAAAGAGCGACTGCATCTATCGGCAAATTTGAAGCAACTATATCTCGTAAAGCCCCATGGAAAATTCAAGAAAAAGAGCAATATTTTGGAGTGTTTCGGCATCGCTTGCAGCCGTGGTAATTTTCGTCATGGTGGTCAGAGTGAATGTCTTCAAGGATGGCCGTTTTCAGGAATTCGTGCAAGTTAAAGCCATGGATGCACCCGAATTGATCGTGCTGCGCGGCAAAGCAGGTCCGGCGGGCAGTGAAGAATACCAGCAGGGTCTTGAAGCCTACGGCAAGGCAGACTACAAGAAGGCTGCTAAGTTCTTTGCCGATGCCGTTGCCAAATCTCCCGAACAAGGCGAATGGTGGTTAGTGCTGGGTGTCTGCCAAGTGCTACAGCGTGAACCGCAAGAAGCGATCGTTTCACTCAAGAAAGCCGAGAAGCTGACCGAGGAACCCTCCACAAGCCGTGCCCGTTGGTTTATGGCTCAGAGTTATCTCATGACGGAGGAACTTGGGCGAGCTGTGAAGTTGTTGGAAGGATTGGCCAATGACGGCAAGGCCTACAGAGACGATTCCCGCAATCTTCTGACTCAAATGAGCAAGAACGGTGTTCTGAGCGAGGCCTTCGCGAGTTCGCCGAGAGTAAGCTCACCCCGAGGCGGAGAGTCTTTTGTGTTCGGATCGACGATCAAGGTCGCATGGAACAAGGTTTCGCCCAATTTCGATGGCAGTTACGAAGTTTGGTTGTCTAACGACGGCGGTCTCACCTGTTTCCATCGTCTTGCGTCTTTGCCTGCCGACCAGACGTCGTGGACGTGGGAAACGCGCAGTGACGTTGGGAACAACCTTGCTCTGAGAATCGAAGCTGTGTCAGGCGACACACGGACCATGGGACCCGTTTCGCAGGTGTTCAGTGTATCGCCTCCGCTCACTTTGACCATACTCGATCCGAAACCACAATCGACTCTATATGCCGGTATTCCGCACGAATTCAGATGGGCACTTCCCGGTCTTGCTCCCAAGCGCTACAAAATCGACTTGTGGAGAGTCGTCGACAACAAGCAGCAATTCTACAAGACGCTGTATGTCGGTGCCGAAGGAAGCAGCAACAGTTGGAAGTGGGAGTACCCTGATCCCGTCGGCAAGGATTATGTTTTGCGGCTGGAAGCGGTCTACACGGACAGCAGCATGGTCAGTTTTAGCGAGGGGACTTTCCAGGTTCTTGCTCAGCCCGAAGCCGCTGTCACGAGCGCGTACTATGATCCGTCAACTTCAAATCTCGGTGTCAGTTGGTCACACTCAATTGCCAATCCAACACGAACTTCCATTTATTTGCAGTCGGTTTCGACGTCGGAAGTTTATCCGCTTTCGGGTGACGCGTCGCGTCGCCGCGGAAGCTGGGAAGGCGGTATGGCAGACGTACCGAGCGGAAAATACGAAGTACACCTGTCCATTGTTTTTCCGGACGGAGAAGTCTCCGCGGTGTGCGACAACGTCATCGAGTACATAAATCGCTCGGAATCCCAGTCTGTGGCGTCGGCGGCCAGAGCCGAAAGTGCCGTCGTAGACAAAGAGTTCCTGAAGCAAAATTATCCGAATCCGTTCAACAATTCAACGACGATAGAATTCGATCTGGAATCTCCCGGAGACGTGGAGCTGAAAGTCTTCAACGTGATGGGACAAGAAGTAAAGACACTGATGGACGGCTACGCTCGCGCCGGCAGTCAACGTGTCGTCTTCGATGCGACGGGTTTGGCCTCGGGGGTCTATATATACCGTCTCGTTGCTGGCGACCATACGGAACAAAAGCGGATGATTCTCGCGAAATAGTCTCGAGCGGAATCCCTTTCGCGTCCTTAGTCAATACAGTGTCAAAGCCCTTGGGAGCACACCCAAGGGCTTTTTGCATGCGTCAAGGGCAAATCGGAAGTCACTGGCCAAAAGAGCAGCCTATTGAAAAAACATGATCTATACCAGTCGCAGCAAGAAAACATAGCGAAGCCGGGCCGGCCTTGTGGCAAAAGTGAGTCTCGAGTGCTATCTTATTTCAGACACTTGTCATTTCTTTGATATTAATATCCGTAATTCAAGGGGAAAGTCATGCGGTTTCTGCCAATTTTGCTCTACCTATTAGTCGCGCTTGCTATCGGCTGCAACCCTGAAGGGGACAAGATTTACAACACCTACAATTACTACTATCCCGAAGACACGACCACGGTTCCGGATCCGGACACGACCGAAGACCACTCGATTCAAGTCACCTATCCTGCTAACGACGAGATTATTGAGCTTTGGTACGATTGGATCGAAGACCTAACCCCAAGCCCCTACTATTGCCCGTGGGGCTACAGCGCCGACACGACAGTCTATGCGGAGCTCAGCGTGGATATTCCGGGGACGATTGTAGAGGCCCGTGTGTTCGTTAGGTCCTCACCAAACGGCAGCTTCAATCAAACCGCCGTGATACCATATCCGGGTGTAAACCAGATTTTCGCGCGAGTGTTTCAGTACAGCAGCTCGTTCACATCAAGTACCCTTTACGACCAAAACCTCGCTTTTTGGGTTAGCCTGACCTCGGACGACAGCACAAACTATATTAGTCCCACGGTTTCCTTTAAAATCAAGTCGCGAGTGAACTACGATTTTGAGACTATTCCGGAAACTCCAGCTATGGACTCCGTGTATGAGCACTCGTCTCAGCAGCGGCTGTACATAGAGTGGTGCCCGCGGTCTCCAAATGTCGACAGTTTCCGTGTGGCGATCCGCGATGACGCGACTGGCGATGTTGTTCGGTTTGCTTGGACGGGATTACAGAACGGACTAACCTACATCGACTATGTGCCCTTGACCGATTATTCCGTTTGGGTGACCGCCGAAAACGAGTACGGATCGTCCGCGGCATCGGACATGAAACACATCACGACTCAAGCGCCTGTCCTTCCGGACAACTTTGAAGCATCAATCAGACCCGGCGCCGAAGTGCGTCTCTCGTGGTCAAACCACGCCTATCCGGATTCTGTTCTGGTTTCCCGCCGGGATACTCTGAATGACTGGACCGCGATTAAGTCGCTCGGATGCTCTGGAACAAGTTGTCCATCCTCTTGGAGCGACACCACGGGAACGACAAGTACCGTCTACTACTATCGTCTTGGTATACAATACTCCAACGGCATTTGGTGGTCGTCGGACTCAATCGGCGTCTGGATTCCCTGAAAGAACAGATTTCTCATGTTGCAGAAGCCCGGCGAGGAGCCGGGCTTTTTCTTTGGGCGAATGAAGATTGACAAAGAGGCATCGTGTATTCAAGAATGCAGCTTCGACCATAATTCCGGACGGTGCTAGCACGCGGAGTGACCTTAATCTGACATAAATAGCCCAAATGGCTCAACAAGTAAGTACAGTGCAAATCTGACTGCTAAAGCGGCTAATATCTCAGGCTGCCTGATCGGAAGTTGGATGCCGGAACACTAATGGTGGCGGAGTCATTTTTGACTTCTTCATTTGAAACGCTATATTTGCTGTATCTTGTGGGCAGGCTTCCGCTTTAGACTCGACTCAAGGCTGATGGCTGCGAGACCTGGAAGCTGTTGGTGCCCATCGCTGTAGAGTTTAGTCTCTCTGTTTAGGCGCGCGGAAGATATCCCTATTGTGGGATGATTTTGATCCGTCAAGTCTGTGGGAGGATTTTTATGCTGCAGTCCGTAGATCACCAAGGCAACCGGCTCAACAAGATTTTCGATTGGGCCGAAACTATTTTTCACTATGTCGCGGGAATCGTATTAATGATTGCCGCGGCATTTTCGCTCTTTTTCGTCGCACAGTCGGTTTTTCACTTCTTTTCATCGACGGATCAAATGAGCACGCTGGTGGAAATCATCGACCGCGTGATGCTGTTCTTGATGGTGATAGAAATTCTTTACACGATTCACACGTCGATTCAGCAGCACAGACTGTGCGCCGAACCCTTTCTGGTCGTCGGGTTGATTGCCGCGATCCGGCGGATCCTGATTATCAGTGTCGAATCCGGCCACATCGTCGCCAGCGAACCGGAAGTCTTCCGGAATCTATTGACGGAGATAGCAATTCTGGGTTTGCTGGTGCCGTTATTTGTCTTGTCGATTTGGCTGCTTCGGAAGTAGTCCGTTTCCGAGGGTGCCGATTGCCCGTCCGTTAGCTCATAGTGCCTTGACAACCGAAAATATTGGAGTATCCAAGCATGCAACCATCCTACATTCCTCAACCGGATACGATTCCGGCGCCGTGGTGGTTATTTGAAGTTCTGGGAGTACTCACCTTTGCACTGCATATCTTGCTGATCAACATTGTCGTCGGAGGGCTGCTGCTCTTGTTTGTGCAGCGTCTGACGGGAAAGGCAAATGTGCCTGATACCGCAATGTCGGCTTTGAAGAACAAGCTTCCCACGCTGCTGGCATTGGCAATCACAATCGGTATTGCGCCTCTCCTGTTCGTGCAAGTGACTTACGGGCATCTGTTTTATGCATCCTCAATCGTGATGGCGAGTTGGTGGATGCTGATCATTCCGGTTTTGATTGTAAGTTACTACATGCTGTATATCCACACGAACACAAAAAACGGAGGGCTTGCGACATTGGCCGCGCTGCTTGGCCTTGCCGGGTTCTTTTATATTGGTTTGATGTGGACCAACAACATGACTCTCATGCTGGAACCGCAAAAGTGGACGGCCTATTTTGCGCAGCGCGACGGCTGGCTGCTGAACATGTCTGATCCGACGATCTGGCCCCGCTATTTGCATTTTGTATTCGCATCTATAGCGATTGCCGGATTGGCGGCGAGCGTCGTTTGGAGTTTTCGCAAGAAAACACATCCAGACGTCGCGGCCAAGAACATCGCGGTCGGTCTAAGCATCTTCGCTTATGCCACGATTGCACAAATACTCGACGGGTTTTGGTGGCTGATGGCTCTGCCGCGCGAAACCATGCTGCTGTTCATGGGGGGGAATATGGCCATGACTGTCCTGCTGATGGCGGGAATTCTATTGGCAATTGGAGCATTGGTGGTGGCGCTCTTGAAAAAACTCGCAGTCACGGTCGCGCATCTAATCGCCGTGATGGCCGTGATGAGCACGATGCGCGCGTTATTAAGATCGGCCTACCTGCGCGACATTTTTTCGCAATCTTCGCTGCAGCTTAAACCGCAGCTCGACGTGCTGATTCTCTTTCTGCTTGTGCTTGTGCTTGGATTGGCGAGCGTTTGGTGGATGATTAAAGCGGTTCGTCGTTCGGAACCGAAAGGAGTTGCGGCATGAACTATCCGATTTGGCATCTATTCGAATTGGGCGGCGGCTCTCTAATCGCGCTTGTCGCCATTACGCACGTCTACGTGTCGCATCTTGCCGTCGGCGGTGGCATGCTGCTGTGGTGGCTTGACCGTCGTGCCGCCAAAGAAAATAACCCGGTTCTTGAGAACTTCCTGCGCCGGTACAACTGGGTCTTTTTACTGGTCACACTTGTGTTTGGCGGCATCTCGGGAGTGGGGATTTGGTGGACGATTGCGCTCGTGAATCCGTCCGCGACGTCGACATTGATTCACAACTTCGTGTTCGGCTGGGCGATTGAGTGGGTATTCTTCTTGGGTGAAATCGTTTCGCTGATCATCTACCACTACTATTTTGACAGGCTGAAGCGCAAAGACCGCACGACTATGGCGTTCTTTTACGCGCTGTTCGCATGGCTGAGTTTGGTGATCATCGACGGAATCCTGTCCTTCATGCTGACTCCCGGACAATGGCTTCAAACGGGAAACTTCTGGCACGGCTTCCTGAATCCCGGTTACTTTCCGTCCATGCTGTTCCGCTCGTTTGCCTGCATGATGATGGCCGGGTTATTTACTTTTCTGGTCGGATCATTTTCGCGGGACTCCGAAACGAGGGCCGTCATTGGCCGCATCGGCGTGAAGTGGCTTCTGATTGCTTTCGTAGGAATGCTGCCGACCGGATATTGGTATTACTATTCGACACCGGCCGACGTACGCTTCATCAATTTCGGATTGAACGCGCAAATGCAGCCGGTGTTTGAATCGCTTCTGGTACTTTCGCCGATTATTTTGTTGCTGGCTCTCTTGTTCATTCCGCGCACGCCTGCAGCCATGCAGCGTCTGCTCGCGATTGTATTAGTAGTTATCGGGCAATTTTGGATGGCATCGTTCGAGTACAGCCGCGAAATCGCGCGCAAACCATACGTGATCCAAGAGTTCATGTATTCCAACAGCATCTTGCCGAATCAGGTTGAAGAACTCAATAAAGCGGGAGTGTTGTCCGCGGCGAAATGGAGCGAAGTCCACGAGGTTGCGGGAACAAACGCGCAGAAAGCCGGCGAAGAGCTGCTCGCGCTTGAGTGTATGTCGTGCCACACGATGGGCGGCCGCAACGACATCCTCAGCCAAACGGAAAAATTCCCTTATCTTGGTATGCTGGCACAATTAACGGGGCAGGGGAAGGTGCTCGGCTACATGCCGCCGTTTGTTGGCACGGATGAAGAGCGCAGCGCGTTGGCGCAATACATCGTCGGAGTCCTTCACAATAAGGACGTTGAAACAAGTCTTCCCGACGTTCCAATCAAGGTTGACAAAAATGCCGTAGTCGAGATTCCTCCCAAAAGCGACGACTATGTTCTGCTCGTTTGGAATGATCTTGGCATGCACTGTGTGTCGGATAACGACGAGTGGTTCAATTTCTTGCCGCCCGCCAATACTCTTGAAGCGCAGTTGATCAAACGCGGCGATCCGCCGGAAATTGTCACTGACGACGTTCTTTTGACGTACGAGATGCAGGAAGATTTCCGCAAGCCGTCAACTCATCTGAATTTCTGGAAATATGCCAAGACGATTTACGGTGCGGATCTTCAACCGGATATCGGACTTGGCGGAAATGGAACTTCCGGCGAATTCAAAGTAGACGAAGGGCTCTCGTCGTTTGTGGCCGCGATGATTCCTGTTTCGCCCTATCGCGACAGTGACGGCTCCTACTTCCCATATCCGCAGGCGACCGTGACTGCATTGCAGAAAAGCACGCGCGACACATTGGCCGTGACCAAAGCGGTCGTGCCGGTTTCCACGGAGATCGGGTGTCGGAATTGTCACGGCGGCGACTGGGGAGTTCCCGGAGGCCCGGGCCTCTCGTCAGAAACGGCTCAGAACATACTGGAAGCTCACGACCGCCGCAACGGCACGACGCTGCTCGCCGAGGCAAAAGCAGGCAAGCCGCGTCTTTGTCAATCCTGTCATGCTGATCCTGCCTTAGGCGCGAGCGGTGACTCGACGGTGTTGAACTTCTCTGCGGCGATGCACGGCTGGCACGCCAACTACATGCCCATTGAAGGCTCATCCGCCTGCCAACTTTGTCATCCCGGAAATCCGCAAGGTTACACTCGCTGCTTACGGGATGTGCATTCCACGCAGGGCGTGGGTTGTGCGGATTGCCATGGCTCGCTTCAAGAACACGCGATGGCGTTGCTGAAGCATGAAGAAAAGAAACCCGCCGCGCAGCAATTGATGGCGGCATTGGCGCCCAAAGTCTCTTTGTCTGCGGACAAGGTGAATCCGCGCATGCCGTGGGTACAGGAAGTTGATTGCCTGTCCTGCCACGACGGTTACGAACAGCCTGCGCACGGCGTGAAGGGCTTCAACAAGTGGAATTCCGAGTTCGCGACTCTGTTCCGCAAACGTCGTGATGAAGGGGATGCCGTCCGTTGCATTGCCTGTCACAGTTCAACCCACGCCAACTATCCCGGCGCGAATGCCTACATACATGATTGGGACAATGTTCAGCCTTTGCAGTACCAGAACTCGCCCTTCCCAATTGGCTCGAACGGTGATTGCATGGTTTGCCACACGGTTCAAATGGAGGATGCCATCCACCATGAGAACATGAACCGTCCACCTCGGCTCGTGCTGACAGCCAAATAAGATCATAAATATAGATTAAAAAAGCCCTTAGGAATAATCCTAAGGGCTTTTTCTTGTGTTCAGGCAGAGCCTGAAGCGGATGCAGTTGGACGGATGAGGAGTGGAAGAGAGAGGTGTGAATTCCTCTCGAAATTCCTTGAATTATGTTTTAGGCAAGAAAAATCAAGCATTTGCTAAATTGACCGACCAGTCGGTTTGCTATTGACTCTCGCAACCCATTGCAGTATATTGCCATCCAATTGACTGACCAGTCGGTTTGGAGACAAAATGACAGAGCATGCACTAAAAGATCAACGGCACGACCAAATCCTCGAAGCGGCAGGAAAACTCTTCGCATCCAAAGGCTTTGACAAAACTTCCGTGGACGAAATTGCCAAAGAGGCGGGATTGTCCAAGGGAGCGGTCTACTGGTATTTCCCGTCAAAAGAAAGAATCCTCATAGCCTTAGCCGATCAATTCGAACATCAAAGCCAAGACGTCGTAGTTGATTTGGCACAAATCGATATGCTTGGTCCTGAAGCATTATTCCTCGCCCATCGTCATCTATATGAGCAGAAGGCCAACAATCCGCTGCCTGACTTGTTGTTCCAACAATTCGTCAGCATGAGCGCAAAATTTCCCGAGGTTGCGGAGGCGCTCGATCGCAATCAAAAAAGTTGGGTGGGGGTCATCAAACAACTTTTGGACAACGCGGTGGAAAACGGCTATTTCAAACCCTTTGACACTCGTCTGATTTCCGAATCCATTAGTGCGCTTTATCGCGGCACATGCACGACAAGATATGATTCACCTGACCGCGCGTACGAAATTGTCGAATACACCTGTAAGTTGGTCTACGACGCGGTAGTCACCGACAAACGAAAAGCGGAACTCGCCAAAGGAGCGGGAGCTTGAAACACACCATTCTAATTATAGCTGTGCTGTTTGTCTTCAGCGCCGGGCAAGCGATGACACTCGAAGAAGCCGTCGCACTCGGAAAAACCCGCTCACTGGCCCAGCAAAAACCGCGCATCGAGAAACTCAAGGCGCGCGGCCAATTGGACGAAGCGTGGTCTAACGCCTTGCCGCAGATTGACGGCAGCGTAGGCTACCAACGCGCTATTAAGAAGGGCAAAATATTTTTCCCCAATCCTGAAACTGGCGAATTCACGGCGCTCGAACTCGATCAGGACAATGCCTTGCAAGCCAACGTCACGTTGAATCAGCCTCTGTTTACATTTGGCAGAATCGCGGCCGGCGTGCGCGGGGCAAAGGCCTACTCCCAAGCCGCGGATCACGGCGTTGCGCAGCAAAATTTGCAGACTGAGTTGGACGTTATGCAGCGCTTTTGGGCCGTGCTGACGATGCGCGAAGTCGTCAAAGCACGTGAGCTGAGCCTGGCAGTCAGTGACAGCTCGCTTTCGCGCGCGGAACGCATGCGCGGCGTGGGATTGCTGAGCGATTATGACGTCCTGCGTGTCCGCGTGCAAGCACAAAACCAGCGGCCAGCGCTTGACAAAGCCCGCAGCGACTTGCAACTCGCGGAACTCTCGATAAAAGAATACCTCGGTGTGCCGCTGGACACGAGCATCGTGTTCGAAGGGAACCTTACGGATTTCGCGATGTACGTTGATACGACGTCCGTCGAGGATAAACTGCGCGAGCGCGACGACGTTTCCGCACTCAGAAATGCCGCCGTGGCACAGCAGAATCTCTACATCATCTTCAAGAACGCGCGCTATCCGACTCTTGGCGGACAAGTCAAATACCAGTGGCAGTGGTCAAACAATGAGTGGGATGTGAATCCACGCAACAACTATTCCGCACTTTATGCCGGCGTCTCTCTGTCGATACCGATTTGGAGCAGCGGCGCCACGCACGGAAAGGCGCTGCAATACAAAGCGGATTGGCGGCGCGCTGAACTGAATCTGGTGCAAGCGGAACGTGGCGCGAAATTGCAATACGAATCTGCGACGCGCGATCTGAATACTGCGATTAGCAATGAATCCGCAGCGTCGCTCGCCGTAGATCTTGCCGAAGAAGCGCGCCGAATCGCTCAAACGAAATTCGCGCAAGGTCAAATCACACCGCTCGAAATGGACTCTGCGCAGCTTGACGAACTGACCGCACGCGTTTCGCTGGCGGATGCCAACTACCGCCGCTTGCTCGCATCGGCACAGGTGCGGCTCGCGCTTGGACAATCTCCCTACGCCAACTGAAAAAGGAAATAGACATGAGCAGAACTCGCATCATCATGATTGCCGCTGCGGCGGTGCTCGTGATCGCCATCACAATAGCCAAGGCGTCGAGAGACCAGCGCGACGGCGCGCAATCCGCGTACACGGCCGTCATTCCCGTCAGCGGCTTCGTTCTTGAAACGGAACCGTTCTACAAGTATATCGACGAGAGCGGCACGTTGACGGGCAATCGTGAATCCGTCCTTTCCGCAGAAGTCGGTGGACAGGTTGAACAAATCTATGTTGAGATCGGCGACGTCGTAAAGGCGGGCCAAGCCTTACTCCGGCTCGACGACGAACTGCTTTCCCTTGAAGCTGAACGCTCGAAGATAGCGTTCGACAAGGCCAAGCTCGATTTTCAGCGTGTTGAAGCAGTGTATCAAGACAAAGGTCTCTCCGAATCCGATCTCGAGAGCGCACGCCTCGGCATGAAATCCGCGGAAGTTCAATACCGTGCCGCGAAAAAGATGTTCGAGGACGCGACAGTTCGTGCGCCCTATGCGGGTACCGTCTCGTCGAAGATGACGGAAGTCGGCCAAATGATCGACAAGGGCCAGCCCGTGTTTGAGATCGTGGACATCAGCAAAATGAAACTCCCGATCCACGTTTCCGAAAATGAAATTCAGGACATTCACCTTGGCGCGACCGCGAAAATCTTTGTCGAATCGCTGCGGGACACGTTAGTTGCGGAAGTGACGGCAATCGGGGCTCGTTCGATGCAAGGCTCGCGCACGTTTCCAGTTGAAATGACGATGGATGGCGCCGACAATGTCCGCTCCGGAATGTTCGCGCGAGTCAGTATTTTTGCCGGCGTTGATTCATCGAGCTTGGTGATTCCGCGCGCGGCCACGCTGCCGGACGTCGGGCGTACAGTCGTATTTGTCGCCAAAGGCTCAAAGGCGGAGAAAAAAACCGTGCGGATCTTGGGTACGGACGAAGATCAAATGTCCGTCAACGGATTGATGCCGGGAGATACTGTGATTCTCATAGGCAATCAACTGTTGACGCAAGGATCGCAAATCAACCTCACGCTGGAGTAAAAAGCAATGACCGTTACAGAACTTGCGATAAAGCGGCCCAGTGCGGTGGCGATGTTCTTTCTCGCCATCGCGGTCATGGGATTGATGCTCTACCAGCGTTTGCCGGTCGATCTTTTGCCGACGATGAATTGGCCGATGGTGACGATCGTAACCGTTTGGCCCGGCGCGGGACCGCAGGAGGTTGAAACGATGGTGTCCCGGCCCATCGAAGACGCCGTCGTGTCCCTGAACAAACTTAAACATATTCGCTCGGTAAATCGCGAAAATGCTTCCGTCGTCATGCTGGAGTTCGACATGTCCGCCAACTCCGACATAGTCTTGCAGGAAACTCAGCGCGTCATCACGACCATTCGTGCGCAGCTTCCCGACGACGCGGAGGAGCCGCAGATTTACAAAGCCGATCTCGGATCTCTTCCGATTCTCCGCTTGGCCGTATCAAGCGAAATGTCACAGCCGGATCTGTTCACATTCGTGGATGAGTTGATTCGTCCAAAACTTGAGCAGGTTGACGGCGTCGGGCAAGTCGTGATTACAGGCGCCGCAGAGCGAGAAATCCAGATTGCAGTCGATCCTGACAGACTCGCGACGCACGGCTTGTCGCTGGCGGAGTTCAATCAATATCTTGCGGCGGATAATCTCGATGTACCTGCGGGCAAGGTGTTCTCGCCTTCCCAGGATTACACGATCCGTGTCGCCGGCAAATATGAGAATCTCTCCGACATAGAACTGACTCGCTTGCCGTTGTCCGACGGATCGGCGATCTATTTGCGCGACGTGGCGCAGGTCACGGACACGATCAAGTCCGAGCGGTCCTTGACTCGCCTAAATGAATCCTCGGCTCTTGGAATCCAAATCGTTAAGCAGTCGCAGGCCAACAGCGTGCGGACGGCCGACCGTGTCCGCGAAGTCTTGAAACAAATCGAAGGCGAACAAGGTAACCGCGTCAAGATTGAAATTGGTCAAGACGTAACAGTTTTCAACCGAAATTCGATTGCCGAAGTTCAGCGCAACATTGCCGAAGCCTTGATCACCGTCGCACTCGTGCTGCTGGTCTTCCTGCACTCGATGCGCAACTCTTTGATCGTACTCGTGGCAATTCCGTTATCGGTCGTCTCCACGTTCATCTCGATGAAGCTCTTCAACTTCTCGATCAACCTGATGACGATGATGGCGTTGGGTACGGTGATCGGTGTGCTCGTGGACGACTCGATTGTGGTCTTGGAGAACATTCATCAATGGTTAAAGCGCGGTGCAGATCCGAAGACGGCGGCGATCAAAGGCCGGAACGAGATCGGGTTGGCCGCCGTGTCCATCACGATGGTTGACGTGGTGACATTCTTGCCCATCGCATTCGTAGAAGGTCTCGTCGGAAACATCTTTCGCGAGTTTTCGATCGTCTTTGTCACCGCGCTCTTGATGTCGCTTGTAGTGTCATTCACCGTCACACCGCTGCTATCGAGCCGTTTGAACCGCGCGGAAAATGTCCATGGCGAAAAATGGATGCAAGGGTTCGCGAATTGGTTCGAGAAGTTTTTCGGCCGAATCGAAGAACGATATCGCGGGCTCTTGAACTGGTCGCTTTCGCATCGAGGTGCGGTGATCGGATTTGCGACGGCGGCGATGGTCTTCGCGGTCGCCTTGATTCCGCTGGGTTTCATCGGCAGCGATTTTGTTCCGCCGATGGATCGCGGAGAATTTGCAGTCACGACGAAAATGCCGCTTGGCACGACCCTCGAAGAAAACAGCGCCGTCATGGGACGTATTGAAGACTATCTCGACTCGCGCTCGGACGTTCAGCAGATCATGAGCACGATTGGTTTGGTCGAGTCGGAGTGGGGAATAGAGGAGAATCCCCGCCTCGGAAACATTCAGGTACACTTGACCGACCGCGATGCCCGCAAACTTTCTACCGCGGAAGTGCAAAACGAGATTATCGCCTATTGCAAGGATATCCCCGGTCTTGACATTCGCATCAGTGACATTGGACTATTCGGCACGGCCAACGCCGCTCCAATTCAGTATGAAGTCCGTGGACAGGATCTCGACAGCGTGCAAGTTGCGGCGGACTACGCCAAGAGCATTTTGCAGAGAATTCCCGGCGCACGCGACGTGCAATCGAGCTACGAGTTAGGCTCACCCGAGTTGCAAATCGTCGTCGACCGCGATCGTGCCGCCGCCAGCATGCTGACGCCGGGACAGGTTGCGTCCGCCTTGCGTAGTTCGGTGAACGGCAATGTCGTCACCAAATTCCGCACGGGTGAAATTGAAGTCGACATGCGTTCTCTCTTGATTCCCGAATATCGCACGGACCCGACTAAAATCTCGGACGTCGAAATCAAGAATGCGGCCGGCCAAATGATTCGCTTGGGAGACGTCGCAAAGATCGAACGCACGAGTGGACCATCATCCATTACCCGCAAGGATCGCCAACGGCTCGTCACAGTTTCCGCGAACGTCGTGGGCAGATCGCTTGGTGAAGTGCAGGGCGAATTCGACAAGCAGATGGAAAGCTACACACCGCCGCAGGGTGTTCAGTTCTTCGCCTACGGTGACGTCGACAATATGCGGACGATGATCTCCGATATGATCCAGGCGATCTTCTTGTCGATTTTGTTTGTGTACATGGTGCTCGTCGTTCTGTACGAGAGCTACATTCATCCTTTTGTCGTCATGTTCTCGGTTCCCGTCGCGATCGTCGGAGCGTTCGTCGGACTGGCCGTGACCGGCTATACTTTGTCAATGTTCTCGATGATCGGACTCCTGATCCTAATGGGTCTCGTCACGAAGAACGGAATATTGATAGTCGATTTCACAAACCAGCTCCGTGCACAGGGCTACACTATGAAAGACGCGCTGCTCGAGGCGGGCCCCCGCCGCTTGCGACCAATCGTCATGACTACCCTGACGATGGTCGTTGGCATGACCCCGCTCGCGCTCGCGCTTGGTGACGGGTCTGAGATGCGTGCAGGCATGGGCGTCGTGATCATTGGAGGCTTGCTGTCTTCGCTATTGTTGTCTCTTGTGCTTGTCCCCGTGATGTACACGATTCTCGACCGCTTCAGCAAAAAGGACTGGAGCGAAGAGGCAGTACCCGAAGTCAAGGGAAACGTGGCACCGGCAGCCAGCTAAGAAAACTCGAACGCCGGTACCTGAGCCCTGATTCGGGCTATCGGCCTTAACATAAGCCCTCGGTAACCCCGGGGGCTTTAATTTTGCATACAATCGTCAAATGTTCAGCGTGCAAGGATACTGCACGGATGTTCAAGTTGTTTGTGCCCGTGTGGAAGTTACATATAGCCCGCCTCCTCATGGAACTTTAGCGATTCCCTTTGTATATTAATGATTCTTAAGGAGGAGCGATTGTCCACACCTTTTCCGTTTCCACAGCCGGACATTACTTCGGACCGTCTCTCGCTCAGAAGATTTCGAGCAAGTGACGCCGCGGACATGTTTGCCTATACGTCCGACGATGAAGTTACGCGTTTTCTGTCATGGAACTCACATTTGTCGGTTGATGACGCCGTTCAATACATTGATTCCATGACACAAGCGTACATAAACGGCGACTGGCCCGCATGGGGAATCGAACTTGTGGCCGAGTCGAAGTTGGTTGGCTCGATTTCCCTTCGGAACTACTCGTCTCTTCACAAACAGGCGGAGCTAAGCTACGTCATGAACCGCGCTTTCGGCGGCCGCGGAATTATGAGCGAGGCTGTCGACCGAATCGTCAGATACTGTTTTGACGAACTTGATCTTGAGCGAGTGGAAGCCAGATGTATGACGGACAACTTTGCGTCTGAGCGCGTAATGCAGAAAACCGGAATGAGCCCCGAGGGTATTTTGCGCAGACACCAATGGATCAAAGGCCGGTTCCACGATTTCAAGATATACTCGATCTTACGAGAAGAGTATCTTGCGCGGCGTTCTTAGCCTCAAAAGATTTGCAATCAACACCAAGGATATATTGAATGACAAGCAGCGAAAATCCGTTCATAGATCTTCCCAAGATACCCGACGCGCGCGGAAACCTCACGTTCATCGAAGGCGAGAAACACATTCCGTTTTCAATTCGCCGCGTGTTTTATTTATATGATGTTCCGGGCGGCGCCACGCGCGCGGGACACGCATTGAAAACTTGCCATCAGTTCCTGATAGCGATGTCGGGCAGCTTTGACGTCGTGCTCGATGACGGCCGGCAGAAGAAGCGCTATCAACTGAACCGTTCGTATTACGGTTTACATATTCCGCCGCGCATCTGGAGGGAAATCGACAATTTTTCTTCCGGCTCCGTATGTCTGGTACTTGCATCTGAAGGCTATGCAGAAGATGCCTACTACCGCGAATACGAGGAGTTCTTGCAGGCCATCCGCACTGGAGAGTGATGAAAGTACCGTTTCTTGACTTGCATGCCACCTACCGGGAATTGAAGCCGCAGCTCCACGATGCGTTCGAACGCGTCATGGACGGAGGGTGGTACATTCTTGGAGCAGAAGTGGAGGCCTTTGAAAAGGAATTCGCGGAGTACAGCGAAGTCAAACATTGCGTCGGCGTCGGCAACGGCCTTGAAGCGTTGCATTTGCTGTTGCGCGCGGCGGGAATTGGCGCCGGAGACGAGGTCATCGTTCCTTCCAACACGTACATTGCCACGTGGCTTGCCGTTTCGCAGGCGGGCGCCGTTCCGATTCCCGTGGAACCGGATGAAAAGACGTACAATATTGATTCCTCATTGATCGAGCAAGCGATTGCTCCGAGAACAAAAGCGATTCTCGCGGTGCATCTTTACGGACAACCGGCGAACATGAACGCAATCTCCGAAGTCGCGAAACGATTCAATCTCCGACTTTTCGAAGACACGGCGCAGTCGCACGGCGCGCGCTGCGGTGGCCAAATGACCGGATCGTTCGGCGACGGCGCCGGATGCAGTTTTTATCCCGGGAAAAACCTTGGTGCCTACGGCGATGCCGGGTGTGTTACGACGAACGACGATCAGCTTGCGGATGCCGTTCGCGTCATGCGCAACTATGGTTCGCGAGTAAAGTATTACAACGAAGTCAAAGGGTACAACTCGCGGCTTGATCCGTTGCAAGCCGGCCTGCTGCGCGTTAGGCTTCCAAAAAATGAAGAGTGGAACGCGCGTCGGCGTCGTATCGCGGAGCGCTACTCAAAAGAGCTCGGCGAGGTAAGTGGTTTAACGCTTCCTCATGTTCCTATGTGGGCGGAGCCGTCTTGGCACTTGTATGTAGTGCTCCATCCCCGGCGAGATGAGCTTCAGAAAGCTCTCGCAAACGACGGAGTCGGCACTTTGATTCACTATCCGGTCCCGCCTCATCTGTCCGGCGCGTACGCCGATATGGGATTTCAGCAAGGCTCGTTTCCCATCGCAGAGAAGATTGCCAACGAAGTGCTGAGTCTTCCCATCGGGCCGCATCTTGACGACGCGTCCGTGGATTATGTAATTGAAAGCGTGCGCAGAAACTGCAAAACTCTCCGCTCATGAAGAAACTCTCAATCGTCGTTCCAGTCTACTATAACGAAGGTTCGCTGCCGCATCTTTACGATGAGATAACGCGGCTTGAAGGAATGCTTCGTGAACAGGAGATGGAGCTTGAGCTCATCATGGTCGATGACGGAAGCAAGGATCAATCATATGCGAAGCTCAAGGAAATACAGACGAAGCGTCCCGCAACGCGCGTCATCAAACTGGCGCGCAATTTCGGATCGTATCATGCGATCAAAGCAGGTTTAGGCTTAGTCACGGGCGATTGCTTTACATATCTCGCGGCTGACTTGCAGGATCCGCCTGAGCTGATACTCGAAATGGTCCAACGCTGGCAAAAGGGAACAAAATATATCGTGTGCACGCGCGCAGACCGCAAAGATCCCGCAACTTCAAAGCTGTTCGCCGGACTTTACTACAGGCTGCTTCGCGCGGCGGTTATCAAGGACTATCCGGAAGGCGGATTCGATCTTGCGTTGATGGACCGGACAATGCTGCCCTATTTGCTTTCGAGCGGACGCAACATCAACCTCGCGCTGTTTGCCTTCTGGCTCGGATTCAAGCCCGAATACATTCCGTACCAGCGTCGCGAACGTAAACATGGGAAGTCCCGCTGGACATTTTCCAAGAAGTTTACGCTGTTTCTCGATTCGATGCTCGGCTTTTCGATTGTTCCCATCCGCGCGATTTCGTTCATTGGGCTGATCGTTTCGCTTCTGAGCTTTGCTTATGGCATCTTTGTCGTGATCAGCGCGCTGCTCGGCAAGATTCCGATTCGCGGATTTTCCGCGACGATTGCATTGACGTCGTTCTTGCTCGGCATTGTTATTCTGATGCTTGGTATCATCGGCGAGTATGTATGGCGAATTCACACCGAAGTCAGCAAACGTCCCGAGTATGTCATCGAGGAGGTGTCATGACGGAATGGACAAGCCTGCGCCGCGACTCCGGGCGCATCCTTGACTATGTTCTCCTGACGGCGATGTGGGCGGTCATGACTTGGATCGCAAATCCGATTGCCAATATTCCACTGAACGATGATTGGACCTATGCGGTCTCCGTGAAAGCGCTCGTCGAAGACGGTCGTTTTTTCTTTTTAACGGAGTGGGCGAACAAGACTCTGGTCGCGCATGTCTTATGGGGTGCGCTTTTTTGTTTGCCTTTTGGATTCTCATACAACGCACTCAGAGTCTCGCAGCTCGCAGCCGGGTTAATCGGCATCTTTGCGCTCTATAAACTGTGTCTTGAGTTAGGGGCGTCGCGCAGAGTTGCCCTGCTATGCGCGGCGACGCTGCTGGCCAACCCGCTTTATTTTCAGATTGCCAATTCATTCATGACCGACATCGATTTTACAGCGTTTACGACGTTGGCGGTGCTATGGATTGTTCGCGGACTATTTAGAAGAGCTTCTGCTTGGACAATCACAGGTTGGACTCTGCTCGTGCTCACTGTGTGGGTACGGGAATTGGCTGCGATGATTCCGGCGGGATATGCGGCGTTCAAGGTTTACGTGGAGGGATTTAGGCGAAGCGCCATTGCCAAGGCGATTTTGCCCGGCATTGTCATCCTGATCTTGCTGATTATTCACCAGAAAGTCATGGTGGAGTGGCTCGGATTTCCGAATCTGGACAACCCGCGCACGAACGCCGGAGCAAACAAGCTCATGGAGAAACCGCTAAGGTTCTTCATGAATATACCCGGACGGACCGTTCACCTATTCCTCTACATTGGTTTGTATTCGTTGCCGTTTGTACCGTGGATGAGAACCAAAACTGAGAATAGGCATGCGCACAAAGTCGGGGTCATCGCCGCGACGGCGTTTGCAGTATTGATGGTAATTGGGATGTTCATGCGGGGCATGATAATGCCGCTTTTGAACAATTCGCTCGGAAGTATCGGGCTCGGACCCTTCACTTTGCGCGACGCGTTTCTTCTTCATCTTCCCAATCTGCCCACAGGTCCCGTATGGCCATGGGTAATTGTGACTCTTGTCGGGCTGTGGGCAGGTGCGAAAGTAGTTCAGTTCGTTGTAACATTGCTCTTTGACGTGTGTGTGAAATCGAAGGAGAAGCGAGCTGAGCCTCGCCGGGCCTTGACATTCTTCCTGCTCGCTGCGACGGCGTTCTACAGTTTGTTGATGGTGACGAGCGGGTTCTATGATCGCTACCTGCTAATCTACATACCGATGACAGCCGCTCTTTTCGCGTTGAACTCCGAAAATGTTGTTAACCACGTCAAGTCGTTGACCGTATTCTCATACGTCGTGATCGGTTTCTTTTGCATATACGGGGCACTTTCGACGCATGACTACATCTCATGGAATCGCGTTCGTTGGGAACTTGTGGGCAAACTCACGAATCAAATGGGAGTAACTCCGCAGCAGCTCGACGGCGGCTACGAAGTAAACGGAAGTCTGAATTTCCTGCAAGAAAAGACAATGTCTGACGACAAGAGTTGGTGGTGGGTGACAGATGACGAATATATGATTACCTTCGGCGCGGTACCGGGATACGAGATTATCGAAAAGCGGCCGTTTCCTAACTACATGTTTGGCGACGATGCTTCAGTCTGTATTCTGAAGAGAGTCGAATAGTCTGCGCCAGCCGCACGATAAAGAAAAGGGTCTGCATAGCGCAGACCCTTTTTGTGTCAAACACGAAAACGTTAGTTTTTCGGGATCACGAGTTTTGAAGCCGCGCTGTTAACGAGCGGCAAGACAATAAGCTCATCGGCCGACAGTTTACCGAAGAGTTCAGGATCGAGATAAAACTGTGTTTGGTCGCCCGGCACCGTTGCAACCAGAGTTTGCTCCCGGCGCGACAAGTCACCCGGTACTGCTTTGTGGATCTGATAGGAGTCCGCGTCTGCAACGGGCGGCCAAGTAATAAGTTGACCGTCGATCGTCGGGACGATGACGTGCGCGTCAATACGAACTCTTGCGTCGTCGCTTGAACTCGCCGCAGGAAGCACGGCTGAAAACACTCGTGTTGGAGCTTCCGGCGGAAGTCTCCGCGTTTGGTCGCGGTTGTCCGTCGCAGTGTAATAATACTCGAGGCTTGTCGCGTTCTGCGGCGTGATCAACTGCGACGTGTAGAAGCGCGGGCCGCTTGCCGTTGGAACAATCGTAGTCCACGTACCGCCCGGCGAGAAACGGAACGTGAGCAATTTCGAAGTGATATAGATTGGGTCAGGTATAGCGAACGAATCACTCCACATCTCAGCGGTCAAGAAGACAGTGTCCGGTCTGACAGTGTATCGCACAGGTTCATGGATAAAATACGGACCTAAGTTCCAACCCATACTTGCAAACTCAGGAAGTCCGATATAATTGCCCAAAGCCCAATCGTACATTTCGAATCCCACACAATTGCTTGCGCGGTGCGCGGCTTCCGCTCCCTCGAGAGCAAGTCTTATGGAGCTGGCGCCGTAATAACTCATGATTGCGTTGTGGCCCTGCGCATTCATGTAGGCGAAGCTCGAATCGAAGTTCGTGCTGTAGTCGGTCATCATCATGATCTCGACGTACGGACTTAGTTCGGGCAAAGAGCCGATCGTCCAAGGAGAGGTCGTGATCGGATGAGCGCGATTGTCTTTCACCCAAATGTCAAACGCGTCTCCATAACTGCGCACGAACATGCCCGGTCTTCGCGCTTGCACGATATCGTACATTTGATCGACGTAAGAGCCGACCAATTGACCGGGCGACAATCCGCGGCTCGTGCACCCTTGATCGTAGCCGGCCATCGAGACTTCGTTGATGTGGATCTTTATTCCGTTGGGCGCGAGTGTCGAATCCAAATTGCGAATCTGGTCCTGATAGTATTCAAGCGGCTCGAGCATACTCCAACAAACCGTCTCGCGAGCACCTTGATACTGAATCGCGGAGTACCAGTCCAAGCTAACTTGATTTCCGACGGCCAATGCTCCTCCGCTCACGCGCGAAATACGCGGACCCGTAATATACCGGTCGTAGTTTGTAGCACCGGTCTCGACTATTGTGTAGTCCGCGCCTTCGGTCATCAGAATGTGTCCGGGTTCCTTGTAAACTTCGACCGGCGTGTCGTCGCGTCTAAGCATATTCATCGGTCCGACATTTTCAATCGTGACGTCGTCAATCCACAGAGAACCGGAGCTGTATTCTTCGGGGCCAATCCAAATGGACGCGGTATCGAGATTGTAGGTGGAGAACACAAAAGTGCCCTCCGTCCAATCTGTCGTCGTCGGAATTCCGATACGGTTGTTGATGAAATGATTGTTAATTGGTTCGTCGCCAAGGACAAGGAGTCGAAGTCGGCCGTGAAAACTTGAGGTCTTGTACCAGAAGTGAAGTCGCATGAGCCGGTTCGCCCCGAAATGCATACGCTGATGCACGGTGCGGTCTAACTCGTAACCGGATGACATATTGTACCAGCGCAGCGAAGAAGAGCCGGAATGCTTATAAGAGACGTCCCGTGAAAGCAGCGAGTAACCAGCCGTTGGATACATCGTCCAACCGTTGGGAATATTTCCGGTGAACGTCTCAAATCCTCCGTTGTTCACAGTGATTCCGTATGAAACAGGAGAGAACTGAGTCGTGCCGACCGTCATCGGCATGTCAATTATGGGAATGCCTTCCTGCCAGCATTTCTCAAGCACACGCAGCGCGGTCTGATCGGTGCCGAAAGTCAAAAATTGCCCGCGCCGCGCAAGTTTCGCGCGCAACAGCAGCGCGTGCGAAAGTGCGAAGTCACTGCGAACTGCGTGGCCGCCGTCCGGATCATTCCATTCAATCTCATCCATCTTACAGGCATAAGCCCAGTTGAACAAGGAATCGCAGTAGTCGTATTGCGATTGAATTCGCACGGACGAATTAACGGTGCACACTCGTTTGGGGAAATCCGGCCAATCTCTCACGTATGCTCGGTCAATCGTCGTCTGTCCGAAAACTTCCCCCATGAGTTCCAATAGGGAAAATAAGCCCCACTCCATACCGAGATGGTCGTAGCCTGCCAGGAACGTGTTGTTTGCTCCGACAAGCAATTGATATTCTTCCTCGTGAGTAAGTACCCCCATTCCCGGAATCTGAGAATCCAAGAGCGAGTCAACCAATGCGGGGAACCGTTGCGGAGTTCCCAACCACAAAGCGTAACCTTGTCCTTGCCACTGCGAATACGGTACGACCGTGAGCGGAATTCCCATCTTCGCCGTAAACTGAGCGATTGCTTCATCCCGCACGTAAGCCTCGACCACGTTCGGATTGTCAGGCATGACCAGAGTCAGTGCGCCATCGACAACAACAGGAGTTACGGCCAGCGATCCCATCTGTTGTGGCCGGGGTTTGATATCTTCCAAAGCGGCCGTTGAAACTTGTGTTGACGAGAACACAATCAGCATCGTGAGCAACGCAGCCGGCACTGGAACATGAGTGCACAGGTAAGCCCGCAATCCAAGAATGCGAAAAGTCGTGCAAAGGTGATCGGATCGAGTGGCGGGGTTGTGCTTCATTTTGTCTATATGGGATAAGGATGGTCAGTAATATACGAACTATGCCCGTCGAAGTCCACGGACTCACGGCATGAAATTCGGAGTTTCGCCTGATGAAATCCTGCAACAGTCGTGCCGGGCAAAAGGTAGATTTGTAGGTTAAGTCAGGATTCGTATGATGCCACATTAAGCAAATAGAATCAACATGTTAAAAGTGTATTTAGATCTATTTCGAGTGGTCAGGACTCTTTTTAATGAAGTCTCGCCTGTTGCGGATGGACGACCTTTCCGAAGCGCCTAAACTTGAAACTCTGCCGTAAGTGAAATATATTGAATCTTCATAATGGACAATGATCATTCATAAATCCTATACAAGCAAGCAAATCCATGACTACAACTGAAACAGCAGGCCGCTCACTCTTCGGATTCCGCATGGGCTATTGGATGCTCTGCGTCATTGAGATGTTCGAGCGCATGGCCTACTTCACGGTCCGCAGCGTCGTCGCGGTTTATATCATGCAGGCCGACGACCCCGGCGGTTTGCACTTTACGGCCGCCGACAAGGGCACCATCTTCGCATGGTGGTTCGTCTTCCAATCCGTCTTGCCTATGTTCACGGGCGGCTATGCGGATCGATATGGTTACAAGAAAACCATCTTCTTCTCGGTAACCATGAATATCATCGGCTTTGTGATGATGGCCTACTTGCGGACGTTCTGGGGTTTCTTCGGCGGCGTGCTCGTATTGGCAACGGGAACCGCATTCTTCAAACCCGGTCTGCAAGGATCGCTCGCACAAAACCTCGACAAGACAAATTCGTCCGTCGGTTGGGGAATCTTCTATTGGATCGTCAACGTCGGAGCATTTATCGCGCATCCGCTCGCGGGCGTATTGCAAGTGGACATCGGATGGAAAGCGGTGTTCTTGGGCGCCGCAATGTTCACGGCGTTCAACTACATCATGCTCTTCACGTTCAAGGATTTTGATTCGAAGGCAGACAAAACCGAGGGCCCGATTCATGTCTTTGTTCGAACGATAAAGAACATCTTTGAACCTCGATTGCTTGCGTGGCTGGGAATCATGTCCTGTTTCTGGCTGATGATGTACCAGTTGTGGGATTTGCATCCTAATTTTCTAACTGACTGGGTGGACAGTTCGAGTGTGGCGAGCTTCTTGCCAGGCTTCATGTCCCACGAAACGGATCGCGGACTGCAAGTCTTGCAACAGAACATGCTGGCTCTCAATTCGCTTTTGATCGTATTGTTCATGATTCCGGTTTCGTGGGTTGTGCGCAGGCTCCGTACGCTTGAATCCATGGTGATCGGCATGCTCGTCGCCACGCTCGGCGTCATCGTCGCGGGGTTCACGGGCAGCGGTTGGGTATTTCTGCTTGGCGTCGTGTTCTTTAGCTCGGGTGAAATGCTCACGGGTCCGAAAAAGAACGAGTACCTCGGTCTGATCGCGCCGGAAGGGAAGAAGGGTCTTTATCTTGGCTACGTGAACATCCCCGTCGGAGTGGGTGGATTTATTGGATCAAAACTCGCGGGCCATCTCTACGGACACTATGGCGAGAAAGCTGTGCTCGCGCAAAAATATATTCTCCAGCACACTCCATTCGGTGACGGCAAAATCTGGAACGGCGATCCAGATACACTGAGCACATTGCTTGGCGTTGAGCGAACCGCCGCCTTCACCAAACTTCAGGAGTTGACAGGTCTTGACCCGCATCAGGCAACGCAGCTGCTTTGGAATACGTACTCTCCGCAATACGCCGTTTGGATCCCCTTTGCGGCAATCGGAGTCTTTGCTGTGATTGCACTGATCATTTTCGCCCGCATGGCCAAACGTTGGTCAGACATGAACGCTTGATGCTTTTTCTTGAATAACAGTGAAAGCCCTTGGAGCAACCCGAGGGCTTTTGTTTTGACAAGTGCGAACTGTTTTATCCAGTATATCCAGTGGAGTTCCAAACTTGCGCTTTGCACGAAATTGTGTTCAATTTCGGGGGTCGGAGGCAACACTCGCAATCAAACCTATTCATACTTTTCCTGTCAGCTTCTATACGCATAGTTTTCAATAATAAACAAGCGGATACAACTGACCCAGAATCTAAGTTAGTAGGCCATTTTTATTGACTTGCCGCTGCCGATGACCTAAATTACCTTGATTAGTAGTAATAGAACCCTGCCGTCCCTTTGTACGTGCTGCTTCGCCTTCAGGGTCTACTTGGTTTGCAAATGCGAATCTCTTTTGCCGAGACTCAATCCCGTATAACGCTGCTGGCGAAGAAATGAAATCATGAAAATACTTGCGAAAATATTCTGTACGGTTGTGTGTGTGGTTTTCGTCACGCAGGGTGGAAATGCGGGCGAGCGGAATGATCTCAATTCGTCTCCCTTTCCCGCTATCATGTCGCTGGATTCCCTTGGGGATACTGTCTACGTGGATGACGATTGGGCGAGTCAAGCGGACGTTGATCTTTTCAATATAGCGACGGGAAATGACCTCGTCTGGGATACGACTGCATTTGGATCGATACCCGATGCCTATACCGGTGTCACGGAACGCGTGATCTTCATTCGTCCGGGAGCATATCTTTATCAGGTGCACGCGATTGGTTTGACTAACTTGACCTTGATTGGCTCCGGAGTGGATAGCACGATTATTCGCGCACCGGTCACGACGATGCCTGACATTTACTTTGCGGGTGGCCCCAGCCGTCCGATCTTGTTCTTAGAGAATTGCACGGCGCATGTGTCCAACCTGACCATTGACGGCGACGCACGCGGAGCGAATAATTCGCGCATGATCGGCGTTGCCTTTTGGAACTCCAGCGGAGATATGTCCAACGTGTCGATCCTCGACGTCCGCGACACGCCGCTCAGCAGCAGTCCTCAGGGCGTCGGTATCTCGGTCAACCACAATGACGGTTTGCCGCACGCCGTGGATTTTTCGAATGTCCATATTGAAGGATTCCAAAAGAACGGAACGTCGTTCACGGGCACAGACATCACCGTCAACTGCGACAGCGTGACGGTCGTAGGACTCGGCCCGACGAACATCGTCGTTCAAAACGGCATCCAATACAGCAACAACGCGTCGGGATCCGTCACGAACTGCGTTGTTCAAGGAATCATGTGGTCCAGCTCCGTATACATCGCGTCAAGTTTACTCATGTATCAGGCGGAGACTGTGGTCGTGGCCAATTCTGTAACGACCAACGGACAGGCAGGTGTATACACCGTCGATACGGATTGCGAAATCGATTCCTGCGACTTTGAAGCCTCGCCGGCGCCAAGCACTGTGGGAAAATCCGGCATTCGACTTTATTCCGGTTCATTCGCGCTTGCCTCCGTTGACGGAACATGTCAAGTCTATTCCGAAGCAACGGACGACGCGCAGCGCCAACAACGCCGTTCACTCGACGCAAATGAGTCCGTTTCTCTTTCGCACACAAGAATGACGGGTTTTGGCTCGACCGGAAGCTACGGAATATTTACGTTAGTCGATGGTGACACGCTTAGCATAACAGTTTCTGACTGCGAAATCACAAATTGGAATCGTGGTGTGGATCTGACGGCCTCTGGCGCCGGAAAGATTTGGCCCGCAAACGTAACAGGCACCAAGCTCTCGAACACTGTAAACGCGTTCGACAATACGAACAACCACTACTGGAACGGAAACTGTTATTCGGACTACACGAGTAACTTTGGCTATCCCGGAACGTACGAAATTTCCGGCGCCGCAATCTGGAATGTGGATCACTCGCCGAATCCAAACGGCTGCTATGACGTCAACCTCTATTTCGAGGACGCTGCTGTAGGATGCGCACCTTCGGATTGTGATACGGCCTTGCTCTACGTAACGCTGGCGACGGCGGAGCTGCCGAACTTTCAGCTTGAACTCGAACTCCCCGCGGGATTTGTTCTGGGGCTTCCGGTAACGGGCGCGATCGTAACGCCGAATTCAAACTATGATCTGAATCTGATTCAGTCCTTTGCCATCGCTTCCAACGACAGCGTCGTATTGATCGATGCGGGTTTTCAGTCGCCCGGCAGCACAGGCGATTCGACTCGCTGCATCGCGTGTATCCCCGTGGTAAATGTGAGCGGTTCGGCGGGTTTTCATGCAATTACGGCCGAGAATTGCCTGTGGGTGGACATCGGCGGCGTCGAACACAGCAATGATCAAGAACTCGGCATCACCGCCGTCAACGTCGATTGCACAATCCCTGTGGTGACTCAATTCACGATGACGCCGACCTGTGCGTTCGGGTCCGCGGATCAAACGGTGGAGAAATTCTCAGCAACTGCCACGGATGCGTCCGGAATAGAGTCCGCGTGGATTTCCGTGGCACCGGGTGGTGGAGCCATGGAAGTTTTCAATGGCGGCAATACGTCTCCGCAGACCTTCACATTTCCTCAACCGGAAGACACGACGGAATTCTATGCTCTGTTGACCGAAGGTGTTTGCAACTCGATTACGCTGTATGTCAATGACGCCAAATGCAATGAATCCGCTCCGTTGAGTGTGGTGAATGCGGGCCGGGACGAGACGCCGCCCAGCGTCGCAATATCTACGTCCATTCCTGCGTCGTTTTGTTTCAACGATTCTGAGCTGTCCCCGAACTACGGCGGCACGCATCTCGACAACTACATCAACATCACAGCGCTGTTGGGAACGAATCCTTGCGCCGCCAATTCCGGAACGCTCGCGATATCGCATGCGGGTGCCGCGGACTTCGTGGCCTCGCTGGATCGTACGAATTTCCCTGCGTCGGATGCCGATGCTCTCGACTTATGGACGTGGATGCTGACCGTGCCCGGAGTTTCTTATGCGAGCGGCGACACGTTTACGTTTGACGTAAGTGCAGAAGACTGTGCGGGCAACCTCTCAGCCACTGAGCAATTTGACATTTGCGTAGATATTCAGCTTCCCGAAAATTCTGTGACTTTGTTTGACGCCCGACCTGCGCATCTCGGAGTTTGGCTGAAATGGTCGTGGGCCGCCGGTCCCGACGCACAAGAAATGCGTATCTACCGCAGTCCACTGTCCGGCGAATATCCGGAATATCCCAATGACCTTTGGAACGACGTTGCAAATTATGACGTAACCAGTGTTCCGCCGGTCGGATGGACATTGGTGACATCACAGAGTGCATCGTCAGGTGTTTTGACGTCAGGGTCGAACATCGGCGTGCCGAATAACCGCGGTGATTCACACTACCACGTTGCCGGAGCGGATACTTTTTGGTTGGACGCCGAAGCAGGGTGGGAGGATGGTGACGGAAACTCTGCGTCAATGCGAGACATTTACCGCTATGTTACATTCGTCAGGGACGCCGGTGACAACTGGTCTATTGGCGACACGGTCGAAATCCTCGAGAACGCCGACCGATCCACGAACTATTGGTTAGGTGATTTTAGCACGGCGGACAGCCCCGGCGATCCGTTCTCACGCGGCCGCGTGGATACGGATGACTTAGGTCTGCTCGCGTCCGTGTATTTCACGAACACGGGTGGTTACAGAAACATCGGCCCGGTCGCGGTGGAAAATGGATTTGTAGGCCGCGGCATTCCCAATCCCGACTCACTGGGTCAAATCGAATTCCAAGACCTCGCACCTTTCAGTTTCAATTTCCATTCCGTTTCACCCGTTGGGATAGACGCTACGGAATTTGCGATCGAACCCGATATCACGCAAACACGGTCTTTCGCGCATTTGGACGAAAGTCCGACTCTGGTTATTTCTTCACGGCAGGAAAATGAAGCAAGCAGCAATGTCGTCGTCGAAGTTCAACTGCGCGGCAACGAGTCCGGTCTGGCTAAGGCCGCTGAAACGAAGTTTCATTTTGATCATACGGTCTTTGAGTTAGTGAACGCGACGAAGGGAGACGCGCAGAGTGATTTGGGTACGGTTTTCACGAAAGTCTGCGAGATTCAGCCCACAAATGACATTGGCATTGTGGCGGCTTCGTGCGGCGGACAAACAACGCTTTCGGGAAACGCGACGCTGGCGACGATCACACTTCGCAAACGGTCAGAGTCTATTGAGGCGGGCGAATTCTCCTTGCACTCGACGCAATTACTGGACAATACCGGTTCGCTCTATGATCTCGAAGACGTTCAATGGTCGGTCGGAAGTGCGCCAACATTGCCGTCGTCATATTCGCTGCAGCAGAACTATCCCAATCCCTTTAATCCCTCGACTCAAATAGCATTTGAGCTGCCTGTGGCCTCCGAGGTCGAGTTGACGGTCTATAACACGAATGGCCAATTGATCGCTACGTTGCTTTCGGAGTCGCGGGAGGCGGGTACTCATACGGTTACGTGGGACGCAAGTTCATTAGCCAGCGGCGTGTTTATTTACCGGCTCAAAGCAGATCGCTTCACGGACACAAAGAAAATGATCCTGCTCCGTTAACGAATAATCGATACCCAACGAGAAAGCCCTTGGAATCACTTCCAAGGGCTTTTTCTTTTCCCAGTCACCCGATACGAAATTCTATTCGATTATTTCAGCCTTGACATAATACATGTGAGCTTCTCCCGGGGGAACGCTGTCAAAATAGATCGTCGCCGTGGTCGTATCGATCGGCGCGTACGGAGTTTGACTCGGCAGTTCCTCTCTGCGGTAAATGACATAAGACGGAGCAGTCGGCAGCGGCGTGCCAAACGTGCTGAACGTCACGGGTTTCCATTTAAGCTGTGCGTCCGTTCCAGTCCAAAAGATTGTCAAACTGTCCGGAAGTTCCGGTATGGGATCGCAAACAAACAGCTCCGGCGCGTCAAACGTTCCCGGAATAAATGTTCCGTCCGGTCTGCGCATCCCAAAACTCCCAATCATCGGAATCGCCCCGCACGAGCGCATTACAAGGCTAAACTGAAACAGTTCGCCCGGCCCGGCCCAGTACGAGGTGCCAAACACCGTTGCACCGACCTCAAGCCAGTCAGGTGCGGCAATAATATGATCGGCGAATCGAAAGTCCAGTCCCGGCAATCCTGCGATCAACGTGCCGGGCGTAGGATTGGCCACCAAATCGACGTTGTTCGTGTCATACGTGATGTAGACGGTAAAGCCGCGTACGGTGTCAGATGTCGTAATCAACGCGGTAAAATCCACGGTATCACCGATCTGAGCGAATGCCGTATCCGGCTGAAAATACATCTCCGTCGCCTTCCCATCCTTTGAAAAGGCGCACATCATCAGCACAATTCCACAAAAGGTCACACAAATTCGCCGCATTCCATGTCCTTCCAGAATAAGCCACCCCCGCCGCCACAGAATCGTGACGGCGGGGGTTGATTCTGTTTGTTTCTTATCGATCCTGACTATTTAATCAGAACCATCTTCTTCAGGTCGCTGAAGCCGTTTACATTGATCGAGTAGATGTAAACGCCCGAGGCAAGTCTGCTTGCATCGAACGAAACGGTATGGCGTCCCGCCGTCAAGTCATTGTCCGCAGCCAAGGCCACCAACTGACCCAGCGTGTTGTAAACCATGATCTTGACGTGTCCCGCTTCCTTAAGATCGAACTGGATGTTCGTCGTCGGATTGAACGGGTTCGGATAGTTCTGATAGAGAGCGTAGTTGTCCGGCACGGTTTGCACGCTGAACAACGGATACGTCTCACCTTCAATGTCGATAATTTCGCCCGTATTGTCAAACAACTGGACATCGGCCAATTCGATTTCGCAATCACTTGTCAATTCGGTCTTGACACGGAAGGTCACCGTTCCCAACGACATGTTACCGTCGAGCGTGGTCCAGCCACCGCAAGCCGCGGCGACCAAGCCAACTTGACCCTCTTCCGCCGTCTCACTAACCTTTGCAAACACCGTTCCTTCAGAGGAAACCGCGCCGCCGATCGAGGTCGTTACGACTTCCAACTGCGTGTCATCAAAGTTCAGCATTGCCTGCACAGCCTTAACCACGTTGCCGTCGTTTCCAGACACGGAAACGGCCACTGTGAACTCGCTGCCAGCCTCAAAGGTCGGCTCATCAAGAACGTCCAGAGCGACTACCGGTCTGCTGTCCAGACGGTTCACAGGACGGTACACCGAGGGATCCGGTTCAATCATGAATTCCAGCGGATTCGAATAACGGCCGACCATCTCGTAGTTAAAGCTGAAGGGCACCAAGTCGGAGAAGTTGACGGTCTGGACACCATTGTGAATCGGAATACCCTTACCAATGTTGCCGTTCTCAACTTGAACCGGTCCGATATTCTGATACGTTCCAGTACCGAAGTAAACACCGGACAGCAACTGCAAGTCATCCGTGTCAACCTTGCCGCGAGAGTTGTTTAGGCCGCTATTGTCCGCAGGCGCGAAGTCACCCAGCCAGTAGTTCGTGGCATGATCAACATTCGTTCCCGGATTCGTCGTGTAACCCGTCGACCAGTTTCCTGCCGCGTCCTTCACGAACGTGACGTAGCGATAAATGTCGCGCCACGAGGTCGCATCCGGACCGGACGGCACACCATCGGTGAACTCGGCGCCGTATTTCCAACCTAATTCAGCATCCAACCAGTAGCTCAAATGCTGGTGGAAGTCCAATCGGTTGTTGTTGCCGGTTTCAGTCGCGGAGGAAACCTCACCAGTGCCGTAGAGCTGCGTCGCAACCAGAGTCCAACCCGTCGGAGGCACAGTCGAAACATCGTAGTTGTTCAGAAGCTGCGGCGAATAGCTCGGATAGCCACTGCTTCCGGTCGTGAACGGACTGCGGTAAATCCGCAATTCAACGGCTTGGCTCACGTCAGGTGTCCATTCCCAATTCAACCAAACGCCGCCGTCAGCCGGACGAGCGTCAAACGTAGTTACGGTGTTGCCCGGAAGGACAAAGTCAATACATAGATCAAATGTCTGTGAGCCGGAAACGTTTCCTGCGCAGTCATTGACTACTGCCGAGAATTCGTAAGTTTCGCCGTCTGCCGTGGTTGGCACCATTCCACCCAATGGATCATTCATCCACGTCCAGAGCGCTGCACTGTACGTTGCACCCGGGAAGCCAGAAAGATCGCCCGACAGCGCCAGCGTGTAAGGCGTGCCGCCCGGATTTGTGTTTGACGTAATCGTCAGCGTTCCCGTCGTTGCATTGCAATTCACCAAGTCAAGCTGAGTGATCTCAATATCAAGGTCAGCTTCAAGTGCGGCTTCCGCGGTCGCGTTGTTGTAACAGCCGTTCAAGTTATCTGTAACACTCAAGCCCGGCGCCGTGTTGTCACGGCCAACGTTGAGCAAGTCAACCATAGTTTCGTTGCACTCCGTATCCAGCAAGTGCAGCGTCAACGTGTTGCAGCCTTCTTGCAAATAGCCGTAGAAGACGGTCGAATCGTCGGCAACCGGGAAGTTCGGCGACGTCGGCGGAACGACGCTCGGCCCGAAAATCTGATAGCTGCCGCCGCCTGGCGCAAAGGTCACCCAAGCCATTTCGAGATCGGAGTTCGCATCGTCCAAAGTAGCGCTGAACATCTCAGTAACCTGCGAAGCGCTCCCGAACGAACAAGTCGCATTATTCACGAAGTCCGTGATCGTGGGCGGAGTGCAGTCGACATTGATATTGATCGCCGCCGGAATCAAAGTGTTCGTATGGTTTCCGCCAAGGCTGTCGATCCACAACGAACTAAGGCAGGATACCGGATAGGTACCAGTGGCCGCGCTTACGTTCACAAGGGGCAGGCATGCGATGAACTTGCTGCCGTCGCCAGAACTTCCCGGAGACTGGAAGCCCATGTCAATCACAACTTGATTTCCAGCCATGTTGTTTGCGAAGACACTAATCAAATTGGGATCCGCGTTTCCGAACGGCAACAATGTGCCGGGGAGAGAGGTATTAACCGCAAATCCTGTCGGAAGCTGCAAGACCAATTGCAGGTTTGGAATCTGAGCGATATCCGTACTGATATACAGATTCGTTTCGTCGCAGTCCGTTCCGCCGCATCCCAAGTCAGCAACGGAGACCGTCATACTGATTGTTGAACCGCATGCCGGATTCGGATTCGCGTCGACATTGACCGGTGCTGCCCCTGGCACTTCATAAGTCGTCGGGTAGCCATCATTGACGCCAAAGTTCGAGTAGCAATTGCTGTCCCAATAGTGGCCGGAAACGTTGTCATATCCCGGAACAAGACAGTTGAGAGTGTTCCCTGTCACGTCGGCCTGCGTGATCGTGCCGCCGTCTTCATAGGAAAGCACACCGTACTCGTAGTCGTTGATTGTGCAATTCGAAACTTCAATATCCAGGTTGTCGCCGCTGCAGTAGCCATAGACGCCGTAGCTGGAAGGAAGACCTGTACCAGTCATGGTGACGCCTGAAATAGTAACGTCCTGATTTGCGTCCAGGTTGCGGATGCGGCCGTCACGCATGGCGTTCATGCCTTCAGCGTCATAAGGTGACGGTCTAACCTCGCGAACGCTGCGGGATGAACCATAGTTCGTGACATCAACCGCACTGATGTAATCCGGTGTTCCCGAAGTGCTGACAATCGTGCCACCAGTCTGCGAACCGTTCATCTCCAGCCAATTGAATGTCACTTGATTATTGGTGCCGTCGCAATCGGTTACGATAATCGGGTTGGATCCATACAGCAGCAAGTAACCGCACGCAACCCAATAGCCGCCTGTCCACGCGTTGCCAGTGACATCGCAATCGGTAATCGTACCACCGGAGCCCCACATCTGAATTCCATTCTGGGCCGTAACCCCGGTCGGGCCGGCGCCCACCGTCGTAACTCTCAACAAATTCGCCGTCAAGTTGTCGTTTCCATTCAGCGCGATGCCGCCTTTCTGATAACCCGTAACGTTCACATCGGTAATATCAATCGCGAACGGACCGGCAGTGTTGTTGAAAGCATAGATGCCCAAGCCATGCTGATTGCCGCTGAAAGGCGTTTCAGTCACGTCGATTACATCTACGTTCGTCAACGAACCGCTGCTGTTCCAGAAGGCAATACCTTGGAAACGATTGTTGATGTTTCCCTTACCGTCACCGTCCAAGGTAAGATCAGAAACATCCGCCGTGCAGCCGTCCAAGAACAAAACGGGGAAGTTGTTTGCGCTCGTGGTGTAGAAGTCCGGCATCGCCGTGGTCGGCGCTTGAATGATCGTGCTTCCCACACCTGCACCAAGAATCACGAGATCAGGCATTCCAACCGCATGAATCTGACCCGGGAACGTGCCCGCCGTGAAGTGAATTTCATTTTCAGTTGCCTCGGTCGCCCATGTTGACGCGGCAGCGGTGGCGGCCGCTTGACCTGTCATCGAGGGTTCAACGTAGAAGAAGGTGCCAGCACGGTCATATGCCCAGCCATTTGCACCAAGCAGATTTGCCGCGCCGACTGCATTGAGCTGACTTGTTACGTATGCTTCGAGGTAAGGATACGAAGCGTCACCAACTATATACGGGAACTGTCCCAAAGGAACAGTCAAGTTCGTGATAGGGGGACGAACGGACGCATACTCGTCGCGTTCCGTGTAAATGGGGCGAGGTTCGCTGATGTTAAGTGTGCCCGAAAAAGCCACGTTGTCTGAACCGCCCGTGTAGTAGCGGCCGTAAGTGTAGACAGCAACGCCACCCCAAGCGTTTCCGGACGTCGTGATATTGCTGAAAGTCACGTTGTCGCAGTCAGTCGTTGCAAAACCGTTTCCGTGCGTAGTTCCGGTGACGGTGCAATTCTGAATGTCGCCGAAGCTTACACCATTCAGGTCAATTCCCGTACGGTAACTATCGTAGACCGTCACGTCGTGAATGCTAATGCTCTGGTTTTCACCCGTAGCTTTTATTCCATAACCGGTAGAATTTGTAGGACCTGCAAGAGAGAAGTCCTCAAGCAGGACCGTAACATCACCATCAACCGTTAGACCGTACGTCACTGCGCCAGTAGCATCAATAATCGTTGAGCCTTGTCCGTCGCCGCGAAGAGTAAGGTCGATTGAAATGACGGGAGCTTCAGAATAGGTTCCCGCGTCGCATTCAATCACGTCGCCGGGGTTTGCGGCATTGATAGCGGATTGAATCGTAAAGTAGTCAAGAGACTGCGTGATATTGTGTACGCGATAGCCAGGTCCAAACGTCGTAACATCGCCTACACGATAGAAGCTCGTCTCAAGTTGATTCACGTATACATTTGCGCCTGCGTTGGCCGAGCCTACGCCAAGTTGAACAGAAGTAATAATTCCATTGGCCATAAGGTCATAGAGATCTCCGTATGTCGGGTATGTGGCATTCCCCCCGTAATAGTCCGTGGACGTCTCCATCGAGGCCAAAGTGTATTGCGGTTGGCCGAAATATCCGCGAACACGATCGAATACCCACCAAGTACCAGAGGTTCTTGAGACCTGCTCATGCCACCATGTTCCATTCGATGGATGCGCGCCGAGATTGTTGGGCTCATAGATAAGTAGTTTGTCCCAAACGTTTTCTCCAGTGCGAGATGATACAGAGGTTAGACCAAATTCCGAAGTCTTAAAACCAATTTTGAATGCTGCCGAGAAATTGGCGCCGCCGTTGCCCATCCAATAGTAGTCCACGAAAAATCCCGGATCATCGAGAATTGATCCCGGCCCAAAGCCAGAAAGATCATCTTTGCGATGGCTAATCTGTGATTTTCCACTCGCGCCACCAACTGCGTCTATCCAAAGATTCACCGCGCCGGGATGCGTCCCTCCTGGAAAGCCTGCGGGAGCGGGCCCATAGAGCAACTGTGACAGAATATCTGAATCGTGGGCTGCATTTCCGCTGCCATTCTCAGGCACATCGGTAAGTGTGGGACTGACGAGGTTCGTGCCAGCCGCCTGAGTGCCGCTTCCGTCCGCTCGTGTATCGTCAGAGTACCATCCATTGTCGCCCAGCGACGCAGAATTTACTTCCGCGGCCCATGAGCTGTTGGCAAGCACGAGTATTGCCAACAAAATTGCAAAAAGCATCTCTGCCTTTTTCATTTTCTCTTCCCCTGTCAATTAGTTGATGAGTTTCCGAATATATCCAATCTAAGGTTCACATTTTAGTGTAATGACATGATAGTTTCCGATATTCACGACTCCTGTGTCGCCGGGATCAAACGTGTAGACTACGAAATCGTGATAGAAAAACGTGTCTTGCGTCGTGCCAACCGGAATGTAGTTGCCCTCGTCGTTGATCACGTCTTCCAATTCGATTTGATACCACGGATTCGAAATCGGGTCATTGTCTTCATCGAGCGTGACGGAACGCCAGCTCAGACAAACGGAGTCTGCCATAATCGGGAAAATCGTCACACTGTCCGGTGCCAGCGGTTTGGTTCCTTCAAGCGTAATCGCGGTCGTGTCACCGTTCATGTTAATGGGATCAGGCATTTCACCAGTGCCGCTGAAGCCTTGTCCGTCAAGAAAACCCACAATTGTACTTTGGTCGCCGAGCAAGTTTATGGGCTCAAACGTTAACGATGCAATCACCGCGGTTCCCGTGAAGTTGGGATGAAAGAACCCGTCGACTGAAATTGTGTCGCCGTCCACGAGATGCGGAAGGATGTGCAGATTCGGATTCGGCCCGGGGGTCACAGACACTAAAGTGAAGTTCGCCGAGTCAAACACAAACCTCAGATCAAAAACACGCACGTTTGTTCCCGTCATCTGTACATTCACCGTGTACCCTTCGCACGTATAGGCGAAGATAGTACTCGGCGACAGGTGAATAAAAGCGGCCGTGTCATCCAGCGTACCGCGCTGCGCAAATAACTTCACACCAAAAAGCAAAAGGACTGCGAAAGCCACGATAGCTGTACGCAGTCCTTTTGACCCAAATTTCGAGGGCAAATTCATACCAGACTTCCTCACTCTATGACTCCCCAGAATGCCTTGCGTTATTCTATTCATTATTCATCAGGCATCAGACACCTAATAACATAACTAACGTCAAATGTACGCAGACAGTTCCGATCTTACAAGACTCTTTTACAAGTTGTAACAAACTCTCATAATACACTATGTGTTTATTCACAACAAGTTAGAAACATCCTGAAATTTTGGATTAAGGAGTTTTTATTATTACTCCTCTCCCTTCATACGATTCACCAAGTTTCACTTGGGTCATTGTTGTTTATGGGACACCAATGACTATTTCCCATTTCGAATCGCAGCAACATCGATATCGAGTTTTGTGGTCTGAAGCTGCAAAGTACGACGACTGACACAAAGCGCACGCGATGCTTCAGTAACATTCCCATCAAGCTCTGTCAGAACGCAAGTCAGATATGCGCGCAAGAATTCAGACGTTGCTTCGCGGTAGTCAAGCGGAAACGTCGTCTGACTTATTCGGATCGCGCATTTCTGTTTCTTCTTCCTGCCGTTATGTTTCGAATTCGCCAAAGTACCTCCCCAGGCAAAAAAGGCGTGAGAGAAATTTCACACCTAAGACTATTTCGATTCAATATTCGCAGAATCTGAGTTCTGCGTTTGTGTCATAATTTCGTTTTCGTTCCTTTAGGCCTTCCCGTACGCTTTGGAATCAGAATCTTCTGCAGACTCTCGCATGAGAACCTGCGGTCCCCCCGTGCATTAATACGAATACACTCGAGGATACCGATTCGGCACCATCTTCTGATTGTATTCTTGGACACGCCGAGCATTTCGGCGGCTTGTTGGATGTTTAACAGAGGAGAGTTGATATCTTCTGAATCCGGCTCAATCACAGGCAATTTCATCGATGATCCGGTGTTTTCGCAAGATTCAAAGAATCTAATCTGAACTTCGCACTCCTGCAAGAAAGACCATACAACTTACGAAATTTCTTGAGATTTCGTAAGCTACGAATTTTTGAAATCTTACAAAACTCGATAAAAAGTATGGATAAGTTAGGTCAAGTCATCAAGGAGGCCTAACCAAAAGAACATGCAGTGCATATGCCTGAGTCCGTATGTGCAAAAAAATACACACAAAACATCAAACTTCTTAAGTCAGCTCTACAAGACATTTCTTGAATTTGATAGAGAACAACTACGTCCTGCCGGGCAAAAAAACGGCTCACAAGAGTGAGCCGTCGAGAAAAGCAGAGTTGGCTGCTATTTCAGCAAAAGCAATTTTTGGGTCTTCGTTCCAAAGGACGTTTGAAGCCGCACAAAATACACACCCGTAGCAGTCGCCTGTCCGTGGTTGTTTCTGCCGTCCCATTGTACGGAATGTTCGCCGGGCTGCAAGGTAGATCCAAGGAGTTCCCTGACCAGACGGCCATTAACGTCGTAAACGTTCGCTTGCACGTCAGAAATGCCGGGAAGTGTGAACGAAAGTGAGGTAGACGGGTTGAAGGGATTCGGATATGCAGGCCGCATGGCGAAAGTCGTCGGAACCGGAACGGGTTCCGCCGTAGAAATTATGATCTCTCCGCCGGAAACGCAATCTACCCAACCTTCACGGTTGCCCATCAAGATTTCAAACGCATTGCTGCCGTCGATATCCGGCAGAATTCCGACTGCGTCCACAGGGCTTGTCACGCCCTGACCAAACGTATCGAAGTAGTGGTCACCGTCCCAACCACTCATCACAATCAACTTATTGCTCAAACTTCCGCAGACGATGTCCGCAATGTGGTCACCCGTCACGTCAGGAACGGTTGTCATTGCCAGAACATTGCGCGGATCATCCGGATCGGCGATCTGATTCCAGATTTCAAAACCTTGTGCGCCGTCATAACAAATCACCCGTCCAGAAGTCGTACCGACGACAACTTCGGAAACATCGTCGCCGGAGATGTCGGGGATGATGGTCAATTCATAGACGAAAGAAGAGCCGATCTCCTGAAGCCAAAGCTGCTGTCCGGTTCCTCCGTCGATGACGTACACGCCAAGATAAGCGCTTGCCACGGCGACGTCTTCCGTGTTGTTGGTTTGCGGATTCGCGTTGCCCATTCTTTCCAAATCAAAGACAGGCGAACTGCCGCCGATATTGGTTTGCCAACGCTGGCCTCCTGTAGCACCGTCGATCCCTACGACCCAAGTTGTGGTTCCGCCCACGACGTCGTCAACTCCATCTCCAGAGACGTCCGAAATCGGCGTGAGCGAATAGAAAGATGTATAAGCCGGTCCTTCCCAAAGCAGCTCTCCGTTGTCTCCGCTGAGAGCAAACACACGTCTTGATCCATTGCTGCCGTCTCCGCTGCCGCATGCCAATACGTCGGTAATGAAATCGCCGTTGATGTCAACAAATCCTTCCACGTCGTTCACCCAGCCGCCGTCACCCCACCAATCGGTGTCAAACATCCAGAGTTCTTCGCCTGTGGCTCCGGACAACGCGTATACCGATTGACTATTTCCGGTCGTGCCAATCAGCACGTCCTGTACGCCGTCACCGGTGATATCGTCAATGGTTGCGAGCGCGCGGTCATAAAACACCATTCCACTGTGCGAGGGGACGACACGGGAATTGTATGTCCAAAGTGTATCAGCCGTTCCGCTGGAAGCTCCATTTAGACAAACCGTCAAACCGCTTTCAGTCGTTGCTACGACGTCGTGTATTCCATCTCCGTTTGCATCATTGACGGCCGTTATACCGTTGATTCCGACGTCAAAATTATCCGACGGATCATGATAGGTCCAAACGGTCGTTCCCTCCTCAAAGTCCGCAACGAACGCCCGTCCCGTCAAGACGACGTTTACTTGCGGCTGATCGGGATCATTTGAGAGAATCGACAGAACGCCTCCGTAGTTTCCAGCGACGTCCGGCTCAAACCAAAGACGTACGGTTGCAAACTCACTGGCCGGAATGGTCACCGGAAGAGTTATGGGATCAATTCTAAAATCGATGCCGGACGTAATCTCAATTGAAGAGATAGTAAGTTCACCGTGGCCGAAATTAGAAATTTCGAGATTGCTCGTGGTAGACGTCGTCGGATTGGGAACCCAAATGTCTCCGAAGTCGACCGATACCGGATTCAATGAGATTTGACCTTCGTCGGGAAACGCTTCGCCGGTAACGCGGATCATGAGAAGTCCTTCGTCGGGATCGTTGCTCTCGACAACCAAAGTGTCTACCTTGTCGCCCGAAATCTGCGGACCGAACTGAACAACAATAGTGAAGTCGGTTTCGCCCGCGACTTCAAAAGGAAAACTTGGCGGAGATGTCACAAAAAAGTCCGTTCCGTCGCGGAAATAAATGCTGTCGAGACTCAGGATTGCGTTGCCGGCGTTCAAACCCGCAAGCTCCCAAGTCAGCGGATGACCGATCACGCATTCGCCGAAACTGTACGGTGTCGTGTCCAGCACAATGTCCGGCTGGACAGCGTTAGACACGTCGTATTGCAGAACGCGGTTGCTGTTTGAATTTTGCGCATAAGCCACTAACCACAAGTATCCGTCGACCAGCGCAACGCCGCGCAAACGCCGGTCTGGAAGAGAAACATGTTCGGGAAGTTCGAATTGCCATTGCACCGCGCCGGTTGCTGCATTTACCCAGTAAACGAAGTCGCCGTCGGTATTCACTGAAGTCGCCCAGATCATCCCGTTGTTGTAAGCCACTCCGCGAATTTGATTTCCCGGAGCATTGACGCTGTCCAACAGAGCTCCATCAGACTGCGCTATGCGTAAGAATTTGTTAGTCGGAAAATTTCTTCCTACCCAAAAATCCGTTCCGTCGACGGACAATCCTCCGGCATTGCTTTGCGCGGGGTCGGGAATTGAATCAAGCAATGCTCCGCTCAGGGGGTCAATCTTGTAAATCTGACGGCGTGCCGACGCACCGGAAATTGTCCACAAATAATCGCCGTCATAGGCCAAGCCGTCCGATCCGTTCACGGGAGAAAACACGGTATCCACGATACTCCCGTCAACCGGACTGAACATGATCAGACGATTCGAGTTGTTGTCTCCGGACCAAAAATATTCGCCGTCAAAGGTAAGTGATGTGGACGAGATCGATGGTGCGGGAATGTCGCGCACGAGCACTTGCGCGGATGTCGGTGCGCAGGTAAGTAAGGCAATGAACGCGAGAAGTGTGACTGCAAATAGTGATTTGGTATACATGGGTCCTCCCGACCCGTCGTGGGCAGGCACGAACGGGTCAACAATGGTGCAAAAAGCTAAGGATGCGGAATAGGTCGCCTGCCGAGAGCCGCAACGGGGACACACGCTTTGGCGTCCCCGTTGCGGTTAGTTTATGGTGGGTTCGGATTATTCAGCCGGATCGGTGGATGCCACGACAACGTAGTAGCGTTGTGTGTTTCCAAGCGTGGCGTCAATATCCGTAAACGTCGTATTGGCCGTTACTCCCAATGAATTCGCAGGAATCAGCGGGAAACCGAATTCGGTGCCGACAAAAACTTCATAGCTTTGCGCGTTCGTAGTTGCACTCCAACGCAGCACCACGTCGTTTTCATCCGGATCGATCCAGATCGTAAGGTCGTTGACGGGATCGGCGGCAACATAAGCAGTGTACTCGTCAGCGCCGATGTCAGGAGTCGAAACCGAACGTGCGTCGCCGTCAATGTCCGTGGTCACGAGCGCGATCGGCGTACCCAAATTATTCACCGTAGTCGCCAGCGTATCGATATGCAGATCGGTGTTGCTGATGAAGCCCGGATCGCCGTCCACTGAGTTGGCGTCGTTTCCTGTTCCCTGCCAATCGGCCAACGTCAAGTAGTCCGTCGTGCCGTCGCGTCCCGTATTGTACGCGCCGGTACCCGTTCCGTAAATGTCGTTGTAGTTGGACGAGGCAATCGTTCCGGATACTCGGCGGATGCCCCACGACGCGAGCGTCGATTGATCCGAAACGAAGATGTTGTTCATGACCGTCGCATTGGCCGTGCTCGAGTTAATTTCCAGCCCGTCAACATTGCTTCCATTCGTAAGATCATTGACGCGGATGCTGTTGTTGTAAATGTGCTGTTCGCCGCTGCCGCAAAGAATACCGCTGACATTCGGCGTACCACTCGAGACGTTCCAGTCGTAGATCATGTTGTTGTAGATATAGGCAACCGCGCCGGTGCTGGTTCCCGGACGGCTTTGAATACCTGTCAAGTCGGCCGATGTGCTCGTTCCAACGTAGCGGAAGTTATGAATCCTGTTGTTATAAACGTAAACCGTATCGCCGGCTGTCTGGCTTTCAACCAAAATACCTTGGCAATCGACCGTGCTGTTGCCCCACGGCATAATGTCGTTGTCGTGTACGCGCGCGTTCGGGCTGTTGTCCAGGAAGATACAATAATGGCCGCCGCTGATCGTACAGTTGCGGATCTCATTGTCCGTCGCTTCACCGGTCGAAGAACCGTCGAACATGCGAACGCCGTAATAAACGCCCGTGATGGTCACGTTGTCGATCAGATTGAAGTCTTGACCGTCACGATAAAGACTGATACCGCGTCCATTGGTAGACGCGCTGTCGTTTCCGACCACGGCGCAATCGCGAATCGTGTTGTAATCGGCGTCGTTGTTAATCACTACACCGATCTTCGTGTTGCCCGTGCAAACGAAGTCGATGCCTTCAAACGTGATGAAATCAGCGCCGTCCAACAAAACGATTTGCGTTGCCGTGCCGTCTTGCAGCGTCACGACGTCAAGCGCCGCACTCACGTGTTCACGGAAAATAACGCGGTCGGCGAAGTTAGTTCCCGTGATTTCGGGGATGACCAATGCCTCGTTGTACGTTCCGTCGTAGGCCTCAATCACAACTTCACCGTCGATTCCGCGGAGCGTCAACGCGTTCACTGCGTCCGTAAACGTCGCGAAATCGTTGTTGCCGCCGCCTAAATCATAGACGCCGGACATCGGCGGACCGACGATGGTCACGGAGGCCGTTGCGCTGTCATTGTCTGCGTACGAATCCGTGCCGAGGAAGGCCTGCACTTCGAGGTCACCAACTTCATAGTCGCTAACCGGCGGCGTCCACGGAATTGTGATCGTGTCGCGCACGCCCGCATTCAGCGAGATGAGAACTTCGGATGTCTGCGAGCCGTTGTAGAACAATCTAACCGGAACGTCGACTTCGTTGTTCGTTCCAAAGTTCTGAATATCCGCTTCGACGCTTGTGGCCAAGCCGCCCACAAACACGGCCGGAAGATTGACAAAACCATAGATGCCGTAGTCGTGCGCAAGCGACGTGAACTCGTATTCGTCCGCGCCGATATCCGGCGGCGTACCGCGTGTTTCACCGTCGATATCCGTCGTCACGATGGCCACCGTCTGTCCTGCTCCGTTGCACAGAGAGAAGGTTGGCGACAAGTGCAGGTTGGTCGCGTCGACAAATCCGGGCTGGCCTTCGACGGAGTTCAAGTCCAAACCCGTCGCGGTTTGCCAATCATTCAGCGTCGCATAGTCAGATCCGCTGTGACCGACATTGTAAAGTGTGCCGATACCATACACACAATTGTTGTTGCTGTTCATCGTGCCGCTCGAAATGTAGATCGCCCAGCATTCTTCAGTCGGTACATCAAGCTGCAAAATGTTGTTGATCAACGTACAGCTTGATGACGTTCCGGTCACGTAGGCCGCGTAGATATTGCTCGTCGTGCCGACGTCGCCGATACGCACGCTGTTGTTATAGTATTCCGAGCTTCCTGTGGCGGTGCGCATACCGTAAACGATGCCGCCCGTCACTTGCCAGTCGTAGATGAAGTTGTTGTAGCCGACCAGCGTCGCGCCCGTGCTTGCGCTGCCGTACAAACCGTTGGAGTTCGTACTTGTGCGGAAATTGTGGATTTCATTGTCGTAGGCATAGCACATGTTGCCCGAGCCCAAAGTCGTGCAGTACACGCCGTAGACTTCCGTAGTCGAACCGTTCCAGCCGGGTTGAATATCACAACCGTAGACTCTGGCATCTGATTCATAGTTCAAGTAAACGGGATACTTGCCTTCCATAAGCGAAGAATAGCGAACTTCGTTGCCCACGTCGGGAGTGCCTGAGGTACCTGTGAAGCGAATGCCGTAGTATGCGCCTGAAACGGTGACATTTTCAAACACGTTGTAGTCGTTGCCGCCGCCCAAAACGTAAGCGCCGTAATTGCTCGTTCCGGCAACGCTCGCGCCGGTGATTGCGCAGTTCATGAACGTGTTGTAATCCGCGTCGTTCGTAATCTCAACCGCGCGGCCCGTTCCACTGCACGTGATGTCGATGTTGTCGAAGGTAATGTAGTCCGCGCCGTTAATCTGCACCGTCGGGCTTGCGCCGACGATTTCCGGTGGCGTACGGTTCGGTATGACTTCCGTGAACGTTATCGTGTTCGTTTCCGACGCGCCGACAATGGCCGGAATGGAAACGGATTCGTTGTAGGTATTGGCGTAGACGTTAAACGTCACGGCGCCGTCAACACCGCGCAAAGTCAGCGCCGTCACGGCGGCTCCAAAGCTCGCGTAGTTGTTGCTGCCGCCGCCAATATCATAGGTTCCGTGCATTGGCGGAGCCACAACCGTCACGGTCACGACTGCGCTGTCGTTATCCGTATTCGCGTCCCCGGTGAGGAATGCGTGGGCTTCCAACGTTCCGCTGCTCGGAGCGCTGGGAGTGGTCCAAGTGAAATCAACCGTGTCGCATTCGCCCGCGGCGAGCGAAACCAAAACTTCGTCCTGCTGAACACCATTGTAAAGAAGGCGGAGCGGAACGTTCGTTTGCGCGCTTGATCCGATGTTGGCAATGCGCGCCTGAATCGCGTACGGAGTCACTTCTTCGTACAGTTCCAGCGGGTCGAGAATCGCGAACACCACATAGTCTGCCGCAGCAGCGAGATACGTATATTCGTCCGCGCCGATGTCCGGCGTGCAAGGACGAAGGTTGCCGTCAACATCCATCGTCAAGCCCGGAATCGGAGCGGCTTTGTCACTTACCAGACCGAACGTATTCAGAATGTGCAAGTCAGTCGCGCTGACAAAACCGGGGTCGCCTTCGACACCGAATGACTCGTAATTTGTGGCAGCGGCAAGGTCCGCGACCGTCGCATACTCTTCCGCACTGACGTCAAAGACTTGGAAATCAGCACCGCCGTTGTTATAGTACGCGTTGTTGTCCAATACGTCAGGATAGTAGCCCGAAGACAAACCACGGTACGCGTCGGTCTCTTCGGTGGATTCTGCGAACGCGAAAATGTTGTTCTGAATGTTGCACGTATGCAAGCTCGACGACTTGTAGTAGCCGTAAACCGAACCGGTTCCGTCAGGGTCGCCGATGTTCATGCTGTTGTAATAGTAATTTACGTGCCCACTCGATCCGTAGATGCCGTAGGCCGTGCCCGTACCTGACGAGAAGATGTCGTACATGAAGTTATCATGGAAATCGATCGTCGAGCCCGAACCTCCGTTTGCGCGCAAGAACGCGATTGTGCCGGTCGATACGAGGTTGTGCAGCCTGTTTCCGTAAAGCTCGATCGAATTGCCTGAGCCGATTGTGCTTATGTCGACCACATACTCCGATGAGCCGTTTCCGTTTGCCTGAAAATCGCAATTGCGAACAGTCATGTTGTTGCAATTGGAAACGTAAAGACTCTTGTCGCAATCTACCGTGGAGCAGTTCTCGATGATGATCCCGGAACTGACCGGCGACGAGCCTGACGACAAATAGATCGACTCAACACCGTTTCGGCAATCGAGTCCCGAGAAGACGTTGTTGTCATTTCCATTTCCGAACATGCGAATGCTGTGCGAAACCGTGCTCGCGTCGTGTGTTTGCAGCAAGCAGTTCTCAAAAATGTTTTCCGTGCATCCGGTTTGCATTTGCACGCAATTGTCCGTCTCGACACTGGCCCATACGTCAACGCCGTCCCACGTAATGTAGCTTGCTCCGGTTAGCTGGACGACGGCGACCGAAGACGTCGTTGCCGACGAGTCCAAAATACGCGCCGTGCCTGAAGCGTCACTAAACGTCACGCGGTTGACCGCGCTCGCGCCAACGATAGGTCCGTCGAAAACGATGCGTTCTTCATAGTCCGTGCCGTAAACGTTGAAGGTCACTGGGCCTGTAATCGTGTTGCCGTAAAGCGCGGCCACGGCTTCGTTGAAATTCGCGTAATCGTTGTTGCCGCCGCCGATATCATAAGAACCCGAAAGCGGAGCACCCATGACCGTGAAGCTCCATACCGGACCTTCCGTCGCGCCAAAAATATTGCGTGTCACGACTTTCCAATAGTAAGTCGTATTAGCCAGAAGATCAGTAGGAGGATTGTAGGTTGTTACCGCCGCGACGTTGTCCAGCTTCTTGGCGACCGCTTCGTTGTTGTCGACCGAATCAACCGTCTGAGCAAGGTAAAGGTCGAGGGTCGTTGTGCCCGCTCCGTTTACCCAGTCAAGGTTCGTGCTTCCAGAAATACCCACCGCGCCGTCCTCAGGCGTTGGCGTGCTCGCTTCTTTCGGGGGAGCGAGCAATTCCGGACCGCTAACGTCGTCGAGATACAGTTGGTTGCCGCCCGTTCCTTCGTCACGGTGGAGGAAAGCCACAAACACATCTTGACCGACGTACGACGCCAGGTTTAGTGCGTAGTTTTGATAGACGTTCTGAAATGCGCCGCCCGAACCGCATTTGTACTGTGCCAGCACTGTGCTGAAGCTCGCGGGCAGAGAATCCGTCGTGCTCAGCATCACATACAGAGAGTCGTTGTCGACGACGAAACTGTACTGAGTCCGCACCCAGAACGAAATTTCATCCGTGATGTTGTTCACGTGCAGCTTCGGAGTGATCAGCCAACGAGCCGCCACTTCGCCGCCTGCCAAATCTTCCTCGACGTCCGCAGCCTTCGCCGGCCCGGAGTTCGTGTTCAGGGTCGTCCTTATCCACAGATTCGAACCGTCCCCGTTTTCGACACTTTGCCAAGCGATTGGCGGAAACGTCGTTTCATCGAAACTCTCGCTCAGATCGACCGCCCACGCCGACGCCGCAAAGCATGTCAGTAACGCAAGTGTCAACAATAGCTTGATACGATCCATTCTTGCCTCCATTTCGGTATTCAGTAGGGGAGCCTCGGCTCCTCCATGTCAAATCATACAATCCTCTTCATAGCATGGCGACATGTCGACCTCTGCTAACTATGTCAGAATTTTAATATATTGTCTGGAAATTCCTGAGTCAACTCGAAACGAGGGGCAAGTAAGTTTACGAGGGTACAACAGGCCTCGATGTCTTGCCGCCTAATCCATTGTTTTTGATGATAGGCAGTTCAAACCTCACTGTGACCGTCCTCACGGATGGGGAATCTACATTCTCCACGCTCCGCATGCCTCTGTAAACTAACGGCAAAAAGCGCTATCTTTCTACCCTTCAATTTCAATCTAAAGGCAGCACCCATGCGCCGCAGCATTGTTCAACACCTTGTCCTTTCCACGCTTCTTGCGCTAACCTGCTTCACGTACCTCACGTGGTCGGCTCCGTCAGAAAAGATTAGCCCGGAGCTTCGGGACTTTTGGATAGAAAATTCGGAAACAGATACGACAGTAATTGTCTACTTGTACGACCGGGCCGAGATTGCCAGTCTCGATCAATGGCTCACGTCTGTTCACGCCACTCGCCAATACCGGCACCAGCTTGTCGTTGACGAACTTCGTAGAGTAGCCACAGAGTCGCAAGCGGGACTGCTGGCTGAACTTTCTCGTTTGCAAAACAGCGGAGAAATCAGCGGTTTCAAGTCATATTGGATCGTCAATGCGGCAACAGTCAAAGGCAACCGCCACGCAATAGCTGCCTTGGCCGACAGGGGAGAAGTAGAGTGGATTGAGCCCAGTTTCACGGCGTCGCTGATTGAACCGGTTGGCCGTCCTTCCCGGGTCAGAACACTTGATGAGAATCACGGCATTCCAACGGGAATCCGGGCGATTGGTGCGCCGCGAGTTTGGCACGAACTGCGAATCACTGGCGCAGGCAGACTGGTTGGGAACATTGATACAGGTGTGGACGGAACACACCCAGCGTTGTCTGCGCGTTGGCGGGGGATTCATGCCCCGGCAGACGAGTGTTGGCTCGACGTCGTTCGTACGTCCACGTTCCCCGAAGACGACAGCCCGGACGGCGGACATGGCACGCACGTCATGGGAACCATCTGCGGAAACTCGGCTTCAAGCAATGACTCTATCGGCGTCGCGCCCGAAGCGGAGTGGATTGCCTGCAACGCGATCGATCAAAGCAGCAATTCGGGTTTCAACAACGACGTGCTTGATGCCTTTGAATGGATGTCCGACCCGGACGGGAACAGCGCGACGATTGACGACGTGCCGGACGTCGTGCATAATTCGTGGGGTGTCGACGGCCGTTTTCCGGGCTACACAGATTGTTTTCAATTATGGAATGACGCTATAGTCAACTGTGAAGCCGCAGGCGTTGTCGTAACCTACTCCGCCGGCAACGAAGGCAGTTCTCCCCGTACGCTGCGCAGTCCGGCCACAATTCAGTTGGATTCCGTCACCGTGTTTTCCGTGGGAGCCGTAAACGCGAATTCCGATACGGTGCCGCCGTATACGATTGCGACTTTCTCCAGTCGCGGTCCGACGGATTGCCCGCCCTTCACAGCGATTAAGCCCGAAGTATGCGCCCCCGGCGTCGACGTATATTCTTCGTTTCCGGGTAACAACTACATTCGTCTCAACGGCACCTCAATGGCCGGGCCGCATGTAGCGGGAATTGTCGCGCTGATGAGACAGGCCAATCCGAATGCGGAAGTTCGCGAAATCAAATCCATTCTCATGCGTACGGCGCACGATTATGGTGATGAAGGTGAAGATAACGACTATGGCTTCGGCTTCGTCGACGCCTACGAAGCCGTGCTGGCGATTTCATTGAACCGCGCGATCATTCAAGGCACAGTGCGAAACGTCGCCACTGAAGAACCCGTACAAAATGCTCTCATTCGCGCAGCCTCACGGCAGCGAACGACCGACGAAAACGGAAACTACACGATGTCACTGCCCGGTGACTCGACTTGGCAATTGATTTGCAGTCGTTACGGATTCGCTCCGGAAACCACGGAAGTCACGATTGCCGCAGCGGAAACTTTGACCGTTGATTTCGACCTTACGGCCGTTCCTCAAGGTCGAATCACGGGCAGAATTTCTGCAGGTCAGGATGTACCTGTCAACGGCGCGGAAGTGGCCTTTCCCGGTTTGCCGATTGCTCCTCTAAACACGGACGACCAAGGCGAGTTCTTGGTTGATCTTCCGGGAGATTCGACCTACACTCTGCAGTTTTCTTACGATGGTGCGAGCGCCGAGACCACGGTCACTTTGGCGACCGGGGAAGAAATCGAATTGCCGGTTCATTTGCACTCGATCAAGTCTTTGCCGCAGAGTTCCGCAAGCTCGCTTTATCAAGCATTTGATTTGCTCGACACACTGATTCCTCCGGCATACGATTGGATTGAAATTTCTCCTGCGCGGTTTGGCGCGGGCACTTTGCTTTCGTTGCAAGCTCGCGACTCATCCGCATTTATCGCCATGCCTTTCGAGTTCCGCTACTTCGGAATTCCCTACGACTCTCTGACCATCAACGAAAATGGTTGGGTCGCGGCCGGAGTCAGCCATGACCACTCCTATTTCAATTTTGAAATTCCCGGTGCTTCCGGTCCGTCGGCTGGAATGGCCCTCTTTTGGGATAACCTGCAATGGGTTCCCGACACATCCGAACTTAGCTACTACTACGACACGGAGTTAAACCGCGTCGTAATCGAATATCTTGATTTCCGGTTCTTGCCCGGTGGGGTAGGGAAGTTCACGGCTCAGGTTCAGATTCTGGATCCGCGCCACTGGCAAACGCCGGACGGCAACGCCGAGATTTTGATGCTCTATGAAAGACTGGATGTTCCGAATAGTGCGTCTGTCGGAATAGAAGATCACTCGGAAACAGTCGGAATTCAAACTCTTTTCAACGGAGCATACAGCCCTAACACGTGGAGTATTCGTCCGCCGTGGGCAGTTCTCTTCACGACTCGTACAGCACCCTATCCCTCGGCTGCACCGGAAAGACCCGGACGGCTGCCAAGTCAACTGGAAGTCTCGCAAGCCTATCCCAATCCATTCAATTCGACGACCCGCCTGTCCGTCATGCTTACAGAGCGGGTACAAGTCTCCGTGCGAGTCTTTGACGTCCTCGGCAGACAAGTCGCGACACTTATGAATTCGGTTTCCGGACCGGGCGAACAAAACCTCGTTTGGAATGCTGAATCAGCCGCGGCCGGGCTCTATTTTGTCGAGGTTCGAGCGGGTCAAGAGTCGTCAATTCGCAAGGTGCTTCTGGTTAAATAGACCAGTAGAGTCCTCTTCAGATACGAAGGGAATCTGTCTAAGAAATTTGTAAACAAGAGTTTGCGGTTTTCGAATTAAGTGCTCGGGAACTTGCAAACTCTTTTTGCGTTTATTATATTACTAAATAGTTATATGACCATATACTGAATATGACCAAGCTCAAATTCCTTTACCTCGCAGTCCTGCTGCCCACTCTGGCTCTGGCTCAGGACTCCCTCACAATCCGCGACGCCATGCGTGAAGCCTCTGAGCATCACCCACAGGTTCAAGCGGCCACCGCCCGTGCCAAAGCCGCGCGTGCGCAATCCAGACAAGCAATTGGCTACAGACTTCCCTCTGTAGATGTCTCCGAGTCGTTCATTCGCACGACCAATCCGGCTGAGTCGTTTGCCTTTCAGATGAATCAGGAAAGATTCAGCATGACGGAGTTCGGCAATCCGGCCAACGACCCCAATAACCCGGATCCGCTGAACACCTATATGACACGCGCGGAAGCGACTTTGCCGATCTTTACGGGTGGAATGCTCCATGGTCGGACTTTACAAGCCCGACGAATGGCGCGCGCCGCAGGATTGGAAGAAGATCATACGCGCGAGAGCGTCGCCATGGATGCCGCGACCGCATGGTTGAACCTGAGCAAGGCCCGCGAGTACCAGTCATTGATGACAAAATCGCTCGCTACCGCCGAAACTCATATGCAGCGCGCGCGCGACTATTTCGATCAAGGGATGCTCGCGCCTTCGGACATTTTGCGCGCCGAAGTCTTTGTAGCCGAGATCAAAGAGTATAAGACTCGCGCCGACGAACAAGCGCAGCTCGCACAAGCCGCCTTGAATTTCCAAAGAGGAAGATCGCAGGACGAAGAAGTCGTACTCTCCGAACTGGTTTTCGAAGAGCCAATGTCCATAGAGAAAGTGGAGGCGCAATCCGCCGCCTTGGAGAATCGCCCGGACCTGCAAGCCGCCCACGAAAAACTCAACGCGGGCAAAGCTGAAGTGACCGTCGCGCGTTCATCGTTCCTCCCGCAAATCGGGATCGTCGGTCGCTACGATTGGTATGATGACGAATTGCTCGGCGACAACGGAAAGTCGTGGGCCATCATGGGTCAGGCCAAAATCAACCTCTTCCACGGCGGAGCCGATGTGCACGCCGTGCAAAAAGCATCCTTGGAAGCCCGCGCGGGCGAGCAGGACGTGCACCGCTTCGAAGAAGGCGTCAAACTGCAAGTCCGGCAAGCTGTTTCAGATATGGAATCGGCCAAGCTGCGCCACGAAGCCGCCAACGCCGCGCTCGCCTCGGGCCAAGAAAACCTCCGCGTTGTTGAAGCGCGTTACGCGCAGGGCGTCGCTCAGATGACGGACCTGCTCGATGCGCAAACAGCCTTACGCGAATTGGAAGTCCGCGAACTGACCGCGCGCTACGACCGAATGCTCGCGGGCTATCGCATAAAATTTGTCACCGGCCAATCACTGCTTAATTGATACACTATGAAAACTCGCATCACTCTTCTGCTCTCAATTGTTTTTGCCGCGGCCTGGGCCGGTTGCTCGCACGAAGCGAAACTCGCTCAACCCGAAAACACCACGCTTCGCGCGCGTACGGCTCCCGTTTCCGTCCGTGAAGTTCCTCGCCTGATTTCAGTCGAAGGCACGATTCACGCTCTCGATGACGCCGTTCTCTCCAGCCGCGCGATGGGTCCCGTCGTGCGCGAACGCGCGAAGATCGGCGACCGTGTCAAGAAAGGGGACGTGCTCTTGGAAATCGACGAGCGCATGAATAACGGCATGTTGTCGCAGGCCAAAGGCGCGCTCGCCCAAGCGCAAGCCGCCGAAGCTCTCGCCTCGACCAATCTTAAGAGATTCGAAGCCCTGTTTGAGCAGCAAGCCTGTTCGCAACTCGAACTCGACATTGCTCGCATGCAGCACGAAACCGCCGCCGGAGCCGTCAAGCAAGCGCAAGGCGCGGTCGATGCCGCCGGAGCGGTGGCTAATGAGAGTTCCATTCGCGCACCCTTTGACGGCGTAGTCGTGGAGAAATTCGTCAACGTCGGAGATTTGGTTGCGCCGGGCCGTCCTCTGATTCGCGTACAAACGCAAACCGGACGTGAACTTCAATTCAATGTCCGTGCCGCGGACGGAACGCAATTGAAGCAAGGTACGCCGATCACAGCCAAACTTGACGATGAAAATCAAACCGTCGAAGCAACCATCACGGAAATTGCTCCCTCAGCAGATCCGATGACGCACACTATCGCCGTTAAAGCCGAAATCACCAGCGACGACTCGCTCGCCGCAGGCTACACGGCCACCGCCGAGATTCCCGGTCAGATGATCCGCGCGACCCTGATCCCCAAGTCCGCGGTCTTTGCGACCGGAGGTTTGCATCTCGTTTCAATCGTCGATGAAAACGGCAGCGCGCACACTCGCGCCGTCACGGTCGGTCGTGAACGCGGCGAAGAAATTGAAATTTTGTCAGGTCTGTCCTCCGGCGAAACCGTCGTGCTCGATAGGTCGGCTCTGATTGCCGAGGGAACGAAAATTGAAAGGTCGAACGGATGACGGATCGCAGCCCGCAAGAAATTCATGACGAGATGGAGGCGATTCGCCGCGAGGCGAAACGCGAGAAGCTCGCTCGTCGAAAGATTGGCGCGTCTGGCCGTCTCGCGGCGGCCTTTCTCGAATCAAAACTGACTCCGCTGCTCGTCGTCGCTTCGCTTTTGGTCGGTGTGCTTGCCTTGATGGTCACACCCCGCGAAGAAGAGCCGCAGATCAAAGTTCCGATGATTGACGTGACCGTCGGGCTTCCCGGCGCCTCCGCGCAGGAAGTCGAACGCCGCGTCATCAGTCCGCTCGAAAAAGTGCTCTACGAAATCGAAAACGTCGAGTACATCTATTCGACTTCGCAGCCTTCGGGCGGCATGATCATCGTCCGCTTCTATGTCGGAACCGATCCCGATCAAGCTGTTACGCGCATTCACGCCAAGCTCGCGGCCAATCAACAACTGTTGCCGCAGGGCGCGACGCAACCTGCCGTCAAACCGCGTTCGATTGACGACGTGCCCGCGATTGCCTACACGATCTGGAGCACCACCGCGTCGCCCACGGAACTGCGCAAAGTCGCCGACGAGCTGCGCGCCGAATCGATCAGACATCCGCGCGTCGCTCAAGCATGGTTGATCGGCGGACAGCGCCGCGTCGTCAAAGTGACTTTTGACAGGGACAAACTCGCGGCCTATCACGCGTCCCTTTTACAAGCCTACGGAGCCATCTCCAGTGCCAACTGGAAACTCCCGGCGGGAATGATGACTTCGGATGACTATACCACCGAAGTGCAAGTCGGCGGATTCGTCAAGTCGATCGACGACGTGCGCAATTTGGTCATTGCGACTTACAACGGTAAGCCTGTCTATCTCAGTGAAGTTGCAGAAGTCGTCGACGGTCCCGAAGAGCCTTCGCAATATGTTTGGATGGGCTCGGGTCCCGCAGCTCCGGAAAAAGATATTCCTGTCGCAGGCATCGATGCACCCGGCATCACGCTCGCGATTGCGAAGAAACCCGGCACCAATGCCGTCGATCTCGTGCGCGAACTCGACGAGCGGTTCGACAAGCTGAAAGGCTCGCTGGTTCCCTCCGACATTGCGTTGACCAAGACTCGCGACTACGGTTTCACCGCGCAGGAAAAATCCAACGAGCTGATCTTTCACGTCGGACTCGCCACGATCTCCGTGGTCTTGTTGATGCTCCTGATGCTTGGTCGCCGCGAAGCAATTGTGGTCCTGGTCGCGGTTCCCGTCACACTGGCTTTGACGTTGGCGGCAAGCTACTTCTTCGGCTACACACTTAACCGCGTGACTCTTTTCGCGTTGATCTTCTCAATTGGTATCCTGGTCGATGATGCGATCGTCGTCGTCGAAAATATTCACAGGCACTACCAGCTCAGATGGACGGATGCCAAACACGCCACCATTTTCGGCACGGATGAAGTCGGCAACCCGACGATTCTTGCGACATTGACGGTAATCGGCGCACTCTTGCCGCTGGCTTTCGTCTCGGGATTGATGGGACCCTACATGCGTCCGATTCCGGTCAACGCGTCTGCCGCGATGTTCTTCTCGCTCTTGGTTGCCTTCGTCGTCTCTCCGTGGTTGACCTACCGTCTTTTCGGCGGCAACAAGGCTGTCGATGCCTCGCACCATCACTTCGACGAAACGCAGGAAGAGACCAAACTTCAGAAGATGTATGCTAATCTGATGAAACCGCTGCTGGCCAGCCGCAAGAAACAGATTATCACATTTGCGGGCGTCGTCGGAATTTTGTTAATCTCAATGGCGCTCTTCCCGCTGCGTTGGGTAGTCGTCAAGATGATGCCCTACGACAACAAAAGCGAGCTGCAAGTCGTCATCGACGCTCCCGAAGACTATTCGCTCGAACGCACCAACGCTGCCGCCCGCGAAATTGCCCGTCACTTCACTACGATGCCTGAAGTGTCCGACTATCAAGTTTACGTCGGAACGTCGGCGCCTTTCAACTTCAACGGGCTCGTGCGCTACTACTTCATGCGCTCCGGCGGCAACGTCGCGGACATTCAAGTCAATCTCGTCGACAAGCATCTCCGCAGTCAGAAGAGCCACGACTTCGCCAAAGCCGTCCGCAACGAACTGCTTCCGATTGCCCACAAGCACGGCGTGAACTTAAAAGTCACGGAAGTCCCGCCCGGACCTCCGGTGCTCTCGACGATGGTGGCCGAAGTCTACGGACCGGATCGTGAAGGCCGCAGACGCGTCGCCGAGCAAGTCAAGGAAGTCTTCTTGACCACTGAAGGAATCGTCGACGTCGATTGGATGGTTGAAGACCCGGCTCCGCTCACGGAGTACGTGGTCAATCAAGAAAAAGCGGCTGCCGTGGGAATTACTCCCGAGCACATCACTCGCACGCTCCGCGTCGCGCTTAACGGAGCCGAAGCCGGACTTCTGCACGTCGAGCAGGACAGAAGCGAAGTGCCGCTGCTTCTCCAAGTCGAACGCACGCAACGTTCTCGCAACGAAGAGTTGCAGAGCATCAAGCTGCATGGATCGCAAGGTCAGCTCGTGCCTTTAGGTGAGCTGATCAATCCGGTCGAGAGAAAACGCGAAGCCTATATCTATCACAAAAACCTCCAACCAGTCACGTACGTCGTAGGTGAAGTCGCGGGTTCGGAAGAATCTCCGGTTTACGGAATTCTCAACATGAACGAGCGGCTCAAAGACGTCGTAACTCCGAGTGGAGTGGAACTCGCCGTGATGTCGACACACATGCCCGAGAACAGTCAGGAATACGGAGTGAAGTGGGACGGCGAGTGGCACATCACTTACGAAGTGTTCCGCGACATGGGCGCAGCCTTCGGAGTTGTAGTGCTGCTGATCTACGTGCTCGTCGTCGGTTGGTTCGGTTCATTCATAACGCCGTTGATCATAATGGCTCCGATTCCGTTGACCCTGATCGGAATTTTGCCGGGCCATGCGATCCTCGGCACATTTTTCACTGCGACGTCGATGATTGGATTCATTGCGCTCTCGGGAATTGTAGTTAGAAATTCAATTCTGCTGGTGGACTTCATCAATCAGGAGATTCGCGCGGGCGAACCGCTCGAAGAGGCCGTGATGAAAGCCGGGGCTGTTCGTTTCCGTCCGATTACTCTGACGGCGTTGGCCTTGGTCGTGGGCGCAGGTGTTATTTATCTTGATCCCATTTTCCAAGGGCTTGCGGTTTCGTTGATTTTCGGAGTGATCGCGTCGACGGCGCTAACTCTGATCATCATCCCCTTGCTCTACTACATCTACTTGAAATTTGCTGGCACGCAGGATCTCATGGATCCCGAAGAGCAATAGTCCAAAAGAAAGGTATAACATACATGCGTGTAGAAGAAGCCGTTAGAGCGTTGGCGGGTGTGATGATCCTGCTCAGCGTTGCCCTCGCCCACTGGGTTAGCCCGTGGTGGTTGTTACTCACTGCATTCGTCGGATTGAATCTGCTGCAGTCTGCCTTCACCAGAGCCTGTCCCGCGATGACCATCTTTCGCAAGCTGGGTCTGAAGCCCTAAGGAGTCCACAATGGAAATGCTTGTTGTATTTGCCAAAGCCGAATTGCGTGAAGAAATCGAACTCTTGTTGACCAAACATGGAGTCCACGGGTTTACGGAAATCTCCGATGCGCATGGCTACGGCACCACGGGAATTCGCATGGGCAGTGCCGTACATCCCAAAACCTCCGTCGTCGTGATGATGGTCGTCGAAAATGAAATGCGCAAAGAGATTGTGGATCTCTTAAAAGAGTATCAAAAAGATTGTAACTGCCACGTCTCCTGTGTCTATTGGCCGGTGGAATCAACTCTCTAATCAAGACTACTATGGCTGCAAAAAAGAAAGCCGAATTTCCGGCGTCTGAAACTGTTCACCATATCGCCGCGATGCTCAAGGCGATGGGCGATCCGGTTCGTCTGAACATTCTCTATCACCTCCGTCAGCGCGAATACACAGTCACGGAATTGGTAAATGATATTGGATGCAGTCAAGCAAATGTCTCAAAACACTTGGCAATCTTGCGTGCTACGGGTTTAGTGGAGTCCCGAACCGAAAAGCAGAATCGTTTCTACCACGTGACCGACCCTGTTGTAAACTCAGTCTGCGACACCGTCTGTTCGTCCATTGAAAGGCGTTTCAAGAGTACGTCGGAATAATAGTCTCAAAGCAACTCTTCAGCTCTCCTCTGCTTGCGCCCCCGGTTCATTGAACAGGGGGCGCTTCATCTTGGACTCTCCAATTCAGGTGCTGGACAGGAAGTCCATAATATCTTAGCCCTTAGGTTCTGAAGGACTCTTGTTCAACAGATGAGATTTGACAATCTTATGCGGATATTATGTACATACAAGTGTCGAGAATCGAGGGGAGCATCCAACGTGCCAGACGGACGTCTTTTGAGGATTGATGAAGCTGCGGAGTACCTTGGAATATCCAAAACAACCGTCCGCCGCTGGACAAAGGTCGGTTGTCTTTTGTGTGTTAGAATTAACGAACGCGGGGACCGCCGGTTTCACGCATCGGCCCTCGAGAATGTGATTCCGCCTAAGCGACCGGGGCGGCCCAAAAAATTGGCATTGGGAGATCACGCGTCCGCTTAACAATAGTTTCAAATCCCGGCGGGCAAGCTACGGTTCGTGTCCAACATAGCCTAAGCGCGCCACGAATCGAGCGCAGCGCGCGGTCGTTTCCTCACCTCGGCCGCGTGTTGCCCCACCGGGAATACTAACGAACTCCTCACACGACAGTCTGCGTTTGGCCCTCAAAATTTTGTTTGAGGGCCTTTTCTGTTTCTGAAAACAAGTGTATTCATCAGTTTAGACGGTTTGTGGTCACTCTGGCTGTCAATCGGGTCACTTTAGGTGCGCAATTGTTTTTTCAGATATTTATTTGAAGATTAGAAAACTTGTATTTTCTGCTTTCGACTTGCTATTACCCATGAACCACTCTGACCTTACCGAATACAGACACAGCGACCGCTCTTCCGGCGACGTCAACCTCCGCAACGGCGAGCATGTACTCGTCACCTCAGCTTCGATTCTCGAACGTACAATCGCTCGTCCGTCGTCAAGCTGGACTGAACATGACCTTGCGCACGCTTTTGTCGCTCTTGACTTGAGACAAGTGTCGCTTATGCATGTGGCCGGGGACGGTAAGATCAAAACCCTTGACTTTGTTCCGCGGGATCACAATCACTTCCTGCAAATTGTTCGCTATGGCGAACGCGCGGACGGCTCCAGCCTGTTCCCCGGTTCCGGCATCACGGCTGGAGCCTCGGACATTGTGTTGCGTCCGGTGATCTCCACGGCTTTTGTCGATCCCTTTTCGGAGGAAGGTACGCTCGCCATTCTTTGCAGTCACGCGACGCGGACGGGCGAACCGCTGCCGCAGTCTCCCGTTTCAATCGTCACTCGCGCGTACGAACGATTGTGTTCGGTCGCGGGTTTCGAGTTGCACGCGCTTGGCGAAGTCGAGTATTTTCTTGGCCTAAAAGCCGGCGCGAACACCGAGCGTACCGAAGATCGCGGCTATCACGCGGCCGCACCCTATGTCGCGGGGCAAGAGCTTCGTCGTCGGGCGCTGACACTGCTTGCGCAAATCGGAGTTCCGGTTAAGTATGCGCACAGTGAAGTCGGTTTCGCCGCCGCCGAAAACGAGTCGGATGTGACGTGGGAACAGCACGAAATAGAACTCGCGCTCGCGCCGTTGCCGGATGCCGCGAACAATATCGTACTGACGCACTGGGTTTTGCGCAATCTCGCGCGCGAGTATGAGATGGAAATCAGCTTCGACCCCGTTGTCCGCCGTGGACATGCTGGCAGCGGCATGCACGTCCACATGGCGCCCGTCTTTGAAGATCAATTCCTGCCCGTATACGAAAAAGATGGAAAAACTACAGAAAGTGCCAAGCTCTTGATTGTCGGCTTGCTCGCGCATGGCTGCTCGCTGATGTCGTTCGGCAATCGTACACAAACTTCCTTCGTCCGCCTCTTTCAGGGCAAAGAGTCTCCGACGTCCGTTACGTGGGGCCAATTCAATCGTAAAGCGCTGGTTCGATTGCCCGTCACAACCAAGGATGTCTCCGGAACTTCAGTTTATCCTGAAACAGTCGAGTTTCGTTTGCCTGACGGCTCGGCGTTTCCGCACTTGCTGCTCGCCGGAATTGCACAAGCTGCCTGTCATGCGCATGGACTGACAAACCGTAAAGAGATACTTGAGAGCATGCACTGTGACGTTCCCGCGTCAGAGCAGAGCCAGAAGATACCAGCTGCGAGTGATGCTGTCGCGGAATTGCTGGAAGAAGAACGGGATGTTTTCGAGGCAGACGGTGTTTTTCCGGCGACGCTGATTGATACTGAGATAGTCAAGTTACGCGAAGAAACAGGAAGTTGATAAAAGCTATCGGATTTACAAAATCAGGACCAATGTGTTGACATCCGTTGCAATGCGACTTAACTTGAATTGATTAGTTAGAACGCTTCCGGGAGCACGCAACACCATGAAACGGTTACACGAACTTTTAAGTGCCCTCATTCTGATAGGACTGGCGGCGAATCCAGTAGCCGCCGACAGAGTCGGCCACAACAGTCTTGACGAGCAAGCCACTACGCTCACGATTTTGAAGACGGATGACGGTCTCTCGCTGCATTGGATTCCGTCGGACACTCTGCACTATTGGGCGGTAACTTTCAGTCGGCAAACGACGATGGCTTCGCTGGACACGCTCGCCGTCACTACGGATACATTTTACGTTCACCACGATGCCGAGGGCTTGTTTGACCTCGGCTTTTTTCGTATTGATCCCGTCGAGATTACACCTCCTGTTCCGGTCACCGACGTGATCATGTCATTCTACGACGCTCCTGCTACTCCGATTTTTCACTCTGTTCCCGGTGAGGACATGGAACCGCTGTCCTACGACGTCAATGCGGAGGATCAGTTTGGTGAAAGCGGCCAATCGCTGATCATGACCGGCAACACGTGGAAGTATATCGATATTCTGCCGCACCACGTAGATTCGACCGACACGTGGGCCGTCGCTATGAAGCTCTTGCAGCTCGGTGAACTGCATGCATTCGGCGTCGCGGATTCAGAAAACTACATGTACTATCTGATCTGGGGCAAAGAGGCTCCGCAGTCGCTGCACTGGATCACGTGCTACGAAGGTTACTTCGAACAGGACGAGTGGATCGACATCGAGCTTTCTATCGGTGAAGACTGGCAAGGGAGATTTGGCTACGCTCCCAACATAACCAAGCTCTATTTCATCAACGACAACGACACCGTCGAGACGGACGGCGTGGTCAGGTTTGATGAAGTACGAGACATTTCCGGCGCGGTGCCGCATAGCCCAATCGTCGATTTCACATGGGTGTTTGCCGGCGACTCCGACCCAGACAGCGTAACGGTCGCGTTTCATTCGTACTCCTATGATCTCGACAGCCCTCTCTTGACACACCGCTGGGATTTCGGCGACGGGAAATCGTCACACCTATCGCATCCCGTTCATACATATGCCGCGCATGGCCGCTATCCGGTCACGTTAACCGTCACGGACGACGGAGGTCGCGCTTCGTGTCTATCCGAAGCTGTGATAGATTCGCCTGCGACGGCGACGCGAGATATATGGTTTGCGTTCACCGGTGACGTGATTCTCGGTCGCGGCTATGAAAACAACGGCGGCATCATCGATTCGTGGGGGGTGGATACGATTTTTTCGCCAACCTATCCGTGGATACAGACGGCCGACCTGGCCAGCGTCAATCTCGAATGCCCGTTCACAACGGCGACGGTTCGTCATCCCACCAAAGGCATCGTCTTCAAAGCAGACCCGGCAAGTGTCAGCGGGTTGGTCAATGCGGGAATTGATTTCGTAACCCTGGCCAACAACCATGTATTCGATTACTTGATTCCCGGCATGGTCCAAACCATGGACGTCCTCGACAGCGTAGGCATTGTCTACAACGGTTCCGGGTTGAACGACGAGCTCGCTCGTCAAGTGCGCTTTCTGTCCGCCAACGGCATATCGTTTGGAATGCTAAGTTTTTCCGATCGCACGGGCTCTTACAACAATTACCAACCGTTCCTCGACGCGGGCAGGTCGCGCGCAGGGTTTGCGATGTGGAACCGCGCGGCTATCGACGCAACCGTGGAAGAAGCGACGCAGCTTGCCGATTTCGTCGTCATCAACACACACTCCGGGTCCGAATATTCTGAAGAACCGATCTTGGGAATGAATGACGCGCTCGATCCGTTTGGCGATGAAGATATGCTGTTTGAGTTGATTCCCGACACTGCCGAGCGTCAAATTCGCCAGTACGCCATCGACATGGGTGCGGAAATGGTCATCGCGCACCACCCGCACATCATACAAGGATTTGAAGTCTACCATGACAAACTGATCGCGCACAGTCTCGGCAATTTTGTTTTTGACCTGACCTATGCTGAGACGATGCCCAGTTTGATTTTACGCACGCACGTCGACGGCAACTTGGGAGTAGATCAAGCCGTGGTACATCCCGTGTACATCAATCATTGGATTCCACAGCCTGCACGGGGTGAGCTTGCGCGCAACCTGTTGGATTACGAAACCGCGAAGTCCCGCGACCTCGACACGTGGCTCGTTCGACCGCCGGGTGCCGACAGTGCATTTATTGTTTTCGATACGAACATGGTGACGAGGGTAGGAGTAGATACCACGGTCACGCTCACGGCGACCCAAAGCGGCGCGTGGTGGGTGTCCGCTCCGCACAAGCTCGCCATGGACGGTTACGTCGTTTCCGGTGAAGTGACCGATATAACAGGCTGCGAAATACGCGTTGGCCGTGAAATGGTCTTGTTCGGAAATATGGAAGACGAAGGTTCAAATGACTGGCTGCTGAACAGCGGCGACGAAGGCTATGCAAACGACACGGTGCACACGGGCGACCGGAGCATTTGGCTGCGTCGCGTGGCAGGCAATCCGTCCAACGTCGTGACCTTCAATCAATACCGTTTCCCATTTAACGGAATTCCTCAATACACCATGTGCGGTTGGGTGAAGGCAGACAATGCTGTTAGCGCGGCGTTTCAAGTTGAGTTTTATGGCCAACGCAGCGGCGGAACTTTGCTCCAACAAGTCAACGTTGGAGCTCCGATCAGTGGAACTGCCGACTGGACTTTCCGGCAAGCCAATTTGACGCCGCCCGGTGGCTCAAACTTCGTTGTGATTCGCATGACACTAAATGCGCCCGCCAGCGGCACAGGATACGCATGGTTCGACGATGCGTCGCTGATTCAGTGGGATGATTGGATGGAATCCCCCGCGACAGTAACCTTCCCTAATGACTATCATTGGGTGCAGGTTCGCAGCGCGACGAACGTGGCCACATTGACATTGGACTATCGCCGCGAATGGGTCGATTTCGTTCCGCCCGCACGATTGTCACACGCCGTTCGCTGAACGGTATAACACGTTACACAGCAAGAAAGCCCTCGAGTTCTATTCGAGGGCTTTCTGTTTTCCTGATGTCCGCGTAAAAGGCGGCCATGCCTCTTAAAAGTTGTCAAATAGAGTCAGGTTTTAACTCTCTATGAATCAAAAGTTGAGCAAAGTGTAATATCGTCACACTACTCGGCTTACGTCTTTTTTGTGGTGAAAAGTTTCACAATATTTATGATTACATACAAAATGGGGTCCTGAACACTGTTCAGTTCGTGCTGAAACGACTCCATAATAATCGGAAAATTACTGGCTAAAATAGCTGCCCGGAGGTTGGTTGTGAAGAAGAAGTACAAAATTGGCTGGCTGCCCGGCGACGGCGTTGGCATCGAAGTTTTGGAAGCCGCCCGTCTCGTCCTTGATCGTTTAGACTTTGATGCCGAATATATTCACGGTGACATCGGTTGGGAGTTTTGGTGCAGCGAAGGCGACGCTTTACCGCAGCGCACTATGGACTTGCTCTCAAGTGTGGATGCCGCGATGTTCGGTGCGATCACGTCCAAGCCCGCCAAGCTCGCTGAGAAGGAATTGACTCCGAGCCTGCAAGGCAAGGGTATGACCTACCGTTCGCCGATCGTGCGCATGCGCCAAGCGTTCGATCTCTACGTCTGCCTGCGTCCGACGAAAGCCTATCCGGGCAATCCGCTCAATTTCAAAGAGAATATCGACCTCGTCGTCTTCCGTGAAAACACTGAAGACCTCTATTCCGGCGTTGAGTTTTCGCCGGTTCCCGATGAATTGAAAGCAACACTCTCCAAGCTGAACAAGCCGTTCAAAGTGTTTGAAAATCTTGGCAGCGACGACTTTGCCGTCTCTTGCAAGGTGAATACGCGCAAAGGCTCTGAGCGCATCGTGCGCGCAGCCTTTGAGTTTGCCCGCAAGCATGGCCGCAAGAAAGTCACAGTCGTCCACAAGGCCAACGTCGTACGCGCGGCGGATGGATTGTTCCTCGACGTCGCCCGCGAAGTTGGCAAAGATTTTCCCGACATCATCTTTGACGAAGCTAATGTCGATGCCATCATGATGTGGCTGCTGAAAAATCCGTTCAACTACGACGTGCTTGTTGCGCCGAATCTCTACGGCGATATCGTCAGCGATCTTTGCGCGCAATTGGTAGGAGGTTTGGGCTTCGGCTGCTCCGGCAACATCGGCGACAAACTCGGCGTGTTTGAACCGACACACGGCTCAGCTCCCAAGTATGCCGGTCAATACAAAGTCAATCCCATCGCGACGATTTTGTCCGCGAAGCAGATGCTCGAATGGCTGGGCGAGTTGGATCATGCCAAGAAAATCGAAGATGCTGTCGCCGAAGTGATCAAAGAAGGCAAGGTGCGCACCTATGACATGGGCGGATCGAATACCACGCTCGAAATGGGACAAGCGATCGCCGACAAAATTCCGTCGCTCATGACGGCCTGATATGGACTTTCCGTTATTGCATGAAGTCGGATTGCGCGACGGCCTGCAAATGGAAAAGCAGGTCGTTCCGCTCGACGTAAAGATCAAATGGGCAGAAGGACTCATCGCCGCGGGAGTGGATATGCTGCAGCTCGGCTCGTTTGTGCATCCTGAAAAGGTTCCGCAGATGGCCGACACCGATGCTCTATTCCGCCACTTCAGCGCGCCCGGCCGCAAACCAGAGAAGGTCGTACTTTCGGGTCTGGTGCTGAATGAAAAGGGTCTCGACCGCGGTATGGCTTGCGGCGTCGATATGTTTTGCATGGGAGTTTCCGCCAGTGAAACTCACAGCATGAAAAACACGCGCATGACCGTCGCGGAAGCCACGGAGCGAATCATTGACACGGCAAAAACCGCGCTGGCCGCGGGCAAGCGCGTGCAAGTTTCCGTGCAATCAGCTTTTGGTTGCGGCTTTGAAGGTGCTGTGCCGGTCGAACGCGTGCTCGGAATTGTCGAAAAATATTTTGACGCTGGGCTAATTGCCGTGTCGCTCGCGGACACTGCGGGCCACGCATTGCCTGAACAGGTCGAAACACTTTTTGACAAAGTGATGAAGATGAATCCGCAGGCCGAATGCGCCTGCCATCTTCACAACACTTACGGACTCGGCATTGCCAATTGCCGTGCCGCGATGAACGCTGGCGTGAAGATTTTTGAATCCGCCGTCGCGGGATTGGGCGGCTGCCCGTTCACGAAAGTCTCCGGTGGAAATGTCTGCACCGAAGACTTGGTGCACTATTGGCAGCGCGCGAACTTGCGCAAAGACGTCAACCTCACCACACTCATTGAAGCGGCGAAGAGCATGTCCGAGTTTTTCGGACGCGATATGCCGGGCATGGTGTACAAATCCGGCCCGGTTAGTTACGCCGCATTTTAATCAAGACTGTATTCTATGAAACTCCTCGAAGGAATTCGCGTCCTCGATCTGACCAACGTGCTCTCCGGACCGTTTGCGACGCTGCATCTCGCGCTTGCCGGAGCTGATGTTATCAAAATCGAAAATCCCAAGGACGGCGATCTCGCGCGCAAATTAGGCTGTGTTCCGGCATATAACCAAATGCTGATGGGCACGAGCTTTTTGGCGCAAAACGCAAACAAGCGTTCGCTCACGCTCAACCTGAAACTCCCCGAAGCCAAGGAGATTTTCAAAAAGCTCGTCAAAGATGCCGACGTCGTCGTCGAGAATTTCCGTCCCGACGTGATGAAACGCTTGGGACTCTCGTACGAAGTGTTGAGCGAAATCAATCCCCGTATCATCTACTGCGCAATTTCCGGCTTCGGCCAGACCGGACCGGATGCGTTGAAGCCTGCCTACGATCAAATCATTCAAGGTCTTTCCGGAGAAATGGCTATCAACGGCGATGAAAGGCTAAATCCGTTGCGTGCAGGATTTCCAATTTGTGACACTGTGGGTGGATTAAATGCGGCGTTTGCCGTCATGGGTGCGCTGTATCATCGCGAACGCACCGGCGAAGGTCAGTATATCGACGTCGCTTTGCTCGATTCAATCATGCCGTTGATGGGGTGGGTGGTCGCCAATTGGATGATCGGCGAGCAGCATCCCGTGATGATGGGCAACGATAATTTCACTGCCGCGCCGTCGGGTGTGTTCAAAGCGAAAGACGGATTCATTAACATCGCCGCGAACAAACAAGAGCAGTGGGAAGCGTTGACCGAAGTCGTCGGCGTAACCGAACTCAAAACCGATCCGCGTTTCCAAGAACGCGACGCACGCAAGAAAAACCGCTACGAGCTGACTCCGCTGCTCGAAGCGAAACTTTTGGAACGCGAAGGAGCTTACTGGGTAGACGAACTCAATAAGCACGACGTGCCCGCAGGATTGATTCTCACGCTCGAGCAAGCGCTCGCGCAGCCGCAGGTCGCACATCGCGATACTTTCTCGAAACTGAACGTCGAGGGAATAGGCGATCTCGAGCTGTTTAACATGACCGCGAAATTTTCCAAGACTCCGGGAATGGCGACGATGCCGCCGCCGAAACTTGGCGAACACACACTTTCGATTCTGCACGAACTTGGTTTCTCCGACGCGCAAATCGAACAACTCAGAACTGACAAAGTGATTTAAGCATCAGGAGATGCATATGCCAATGACCTTAGCAGAAAAAATTCTCGCGAAAGCCGCGGGGCTCGCCTCGGTGAAAGCGGGAGACGTAGTCGAGCCGCGCGTCGACTTGGCGATGTCGCACGAAAATGCGGCGCTCGTCATGCACCAGTTCAAGGAGATATTCAATGGACTTGAGTATCCCGCGAACGTTTGGGATCCCAGCAGAATCGCGATTATCTTTGACCACAGAATTCCGGCAGAGAGCCCGAAGACAGCCACGAACCAAAAACGCATTCGCGAGTTCGTAGCCGAACAGGGCATAGGAAAGTTTCACGATATACGTGGCGACCAAGGCGGCATCTGTCACCAGATTCTCCCAGAAAAAGGTTACGTGCGTCCGGGTACGGTGACGGTCGGAACGGACAGTCACACCACGACTCACGGCGCACTGGGTTCGTTTGCGTTTGGTATTGGCGCGACGGAAATGGCGAGCGTTTGGGCGCTGGGCTGTGCTCTGAACATCGAAGTACCCAAGACCATCAAAGTTGTCGTGGACGGCGAACTTTCTCCGTTTGTTTCGGCGAAGGACGTCATTCTGAATTTGATCGGCAAAATCAAAGCGAACGGAGCGAACTACAAAGTCTTGGAGTTCCACGGGTCGACGATCAAGAATATGAGCACGTCGTCGCGATTGGTGCTTTGCAACATGGCCGTGGAAGCGGGAGCCACTGCGGGTATTGTTCCGCCCGATCAAGAAACCGTGCGCTACTTGACGGAAGAAGCAAAAGTAAACGACACGTTCTGGATGGAATCGCCCGATCCTGACGCCGAATATGAACAAGTCGTCCATATCGACGGGGCGGCGCTCGCTCCGCAAGTGTCCTGTCCTCACACGGTTGACAATGTCAAGCCCGTTACCGAAATCGCGGGCAAGAAAGTGCACCAGATTGTAATCGGTTCGTGCACGAACGGTCGTCTCGACGATCTCGCGGCAGCTTCGAAACTTTTGAAATCAAAGAAAGTCCACGACGATACGCGCATGCTGGTGTTCCCGGCCTCGTGGAAGATTTACAAGGAAGCAATGGAGCTCGGCTACTTGAAAGATTTCATGGAAGCCGGAGCCGTCGTCATGAATCCCGGTTGCGGCTGTTGCTTGGGAGTGCATCAAGGAGCGTTAGGCGACGGCGAAGTCGCATTGTCGACGACGAACCGCAATTTCAAGGGACGAATGGGTAACCCCACCGCAGAAGTATTTTTGTGTTCACCCGAAGTCGCGGCGGCGAGTGCCGTGCGCGGCGAAATCACCGATCCGAGGGAGATGTAAACCATGCCAAGAGTCATTCAAGTTCTCGGTGATGACATTTCCACCGATCACATCTATCCGGGCCGCTACATGGCGACCGTGCTTCCTTCCGAAACTCCGCAGTTCTGTTTCGCGGATATGAAGGAGTTTAACGCCGCGCTGCGCGAGAACAAATACCCGCAAGGCAGCATCATCGTCGGCGGATCGAATTTCGGCTGCGGCAGTTCGCGTGAGCAGGCTGCGTCCACAATTAACGGCTACGGCATCACGGTGGTTGCTCCGAGTTTCGCGCGCATCTTCATGCAGAACGCCGTAAATCTCGGTTTGCCGCTGGTGATTTGTCCTCGCATCGAAGCCAGTGAAGGCGACGACATCGAAATCAAAGACGACATGCTTGTCAATCATTCGACCGGCAAAAGTTTCGAGATCGTTCCTCTTCCCAAGTTAAGACAGTTGATCATGGACAGCGGCGGACTGATCGCCTACACGCGCAGGCTCGTCAAAGAGCGCATGGCCGCGAAGTAAGACCCGCGACTTCACAATAAAAGGGCCCGCAGTGTAGACTGGCGGGCCCTTACGCTTTTCTGCTTATCCGCTATCGAGACTTATCCAAAAGCCGTTTGGCCTGAACACGTCCCGTTTTTGCAATTTCTTCTTCGTCTCCCATCATGAGTTGTCGATCGCGCACGACAACTGTGCCATTCACCATCACCGTATGCGGTCTCGTCGGCGCACAAAACAAGAGTGCCGCAACGGGGTCGCTTGCGCCGGTGTAGCCCAGTTCGTTCAAGTCAAATAACACGATATCAGCGGCCTTTCCGACTTCAAGTGATCCAATGTCTCTCCGGCCAAGTAAGAGCGCGGAGTCCTTCGTTGCCAGATCAATCACTCTGCGTGCCGTGAAATACTCCCTGTCCTTTGGTGTGCGGTGCAGCAGCATCGTTTGCCTGAGTTCAGCGAGCATATGCGAACTGTCATTTGATGCGCAGCCGTCCACCGCCAAACCAACTTGTACGCCCGCATCCAGCAGCGCGCGCAGTTTCATCTTGCCGGATCCCAAACGGCAGTTCGAAGACGGGCAATGTGCAAGGCCCGTTCCCGTGGCTGCAAGCAACGCAATCTCCGCGTCATTGAAATATATCCCGTGCGCAAACCATACGTCTTCGCCGAGCCACTCCCAATCTTGCATTAAGGCGAGCGGTCGCTTGCCGTAGCGTGACAAACAAAACTCGTTTTCGTCTGTCGTCTCCGCAAGGTGAGTATGCAATCTTACGCCAAGCTCTCGGGCAAGTTTGGCACTCTCAATCATCAACTCCGATGAAACATTGAACGGACTACACGGCGCCAAATGCACCTGAGTCATCGAAAAGTCAGAGCGGTCGTGAAAAGTCCGGACAGTTTCCTCACATTGAGTGAGGACATTTTCGTCGGATTCAATGCAATCATCCGGTGGAAGCCCTCCGAGCGATTGTCCCAGTGTCATCGAACCGCGCAGCGCCGAAAACCGCAGTCCCATTTCGCTTGCGCACTGTACCTCCAACGCCATCAAATCCTGTTTGGCTCCTCCCGGAAACAGATAGGCGTGGTCCGCAGAGGTTGTACAGCCCGAAAGCAATAGTTCCGCCATGGCCACTCGGTAACTTGCGCGGAACATTTCGTCGTCAAAATGTTTCCAAATCGGATAGTGAAACGTCAACCAATCGAACAAACCCGCTTCCTGAGCGCCCGGCAAGCACCTCGTCAACGATTGAAAGAAATGATGGTGCGTGTTGATCAAACCCGGAATTGCGACAAGATGTGATCCGTCAATCACCTCGTCACCCGGCTCTATGCGCAGATTTCCGTCGATTTCCGAGATGACGTTCCCTTTAACACGAATCGAAATCGATCCGTTATTCAATCCCGGCACATGAGCTCCGGCGAGATTCTTTATCAGAATCGAACTGTTTGACGATTGCGGCAAATGTCTGATCTCCAAGTGAAAGCACCCAGAAGATACATTTCCTGTATTCCAGAAGCAACAAAGCCCGCGATAGCGGGCAAAGTTGCGGAGATATCGATCTTCTTTCTGACTATGATGCAGTTTCTGTAGGCATGCCGTTCTCGCGCCATTCGATCAGGCCCTCGCCAAGTTGCGCGGCCTTGAACCCGTGCTTGCGCAGCATGTCCACCGCTTCGCTGGCCAGCAAGCAATAGGGTCCGCGGCAATATGCCACGACGGTTTGACTCGGTGGTATTTTACCCAGAGAGTTCTCAAGTTCATCGAGCGGAATTGAAATCGCATGCGGCAAATGCGCGGCTTCAAACTCGTCCTTGGGACGCACATCCAGCACGATTACTTTGCCTTCCGTTGCAAGGCGCGCAAGTTCTTTGCGGTCCACACCGGACAGCGAGTGCTGGTTTTCCCGCAACTGCGCCAAAGCGCGGTCAACGTCAGCGAGGTGCGTTTCGGCGACCTGCCGCACTGTGCGAACGAGGTCCCAAACGAGGTCGCCGGAAAGCCTGTATACGATATGCGTCCCCGACCTGCTCGACTCAACCAATCCTGCGGAGCGAAGCACCTGCAAATGTTGTGAGGTATTGGCCGAGGTCATTTCTGTTCCTTCGGCCAGCGTGTCCACACTTTTGGGACACTGTCTCAGTAATTCAAGTATTTCTAATCTTTTATGACTTGAAAGAGCTTTCCCGATTCTCGAGAAATGGCGATTGAGATTATCTCTGAATTGTCTTGCGGAATCCATAATATACGCACCTTTTGTACATTCAATTGAATGCTTAAATAAAACACGAAAATTCGCGCAAGTCAAGTTCTTTCAGACATACTTAACGTCTAAATTAGCCCTATGTGACTTTGAGACACACAACCGCATTGAAGCACGCGAAACTGACTGAATTTTGAATAGAAACGCGAACAATCGTATATTGAAGATTGCATCTTCAACGCTGTATTTAACCTACGACCAGCTATGTCACAAGCTCAAGACGCTCTCGAGTATCACAGTCGGGAGCCCAAAGGAAAAATCGAAGTCATCCCCACCAAACCGGTGGACACCCAGTACGATTTGTCGCTCGCTTATAGTCCCGGCGTCGCCGAACCGTGCCTGCACATTCACAAAGATCCGCAACTCGTTTCCGAATATACGGCCCGTCAGAATCTTGTCGCGGTCGTGACCAACGGCACCGCCGTGCTTGGTTTGGGCAACATCGGTGCGCTGGCCGGAAAACCCGTCATGGAAGGCAAAGGCGTTCTCTTCAAACGCTTTGCCGCCGTCGACGTCTTTGATATCGAAATCAAGAGCGAAGACCCCGAGGAAATCATTCGCGTATGCCAGCTCCTCGAACCTACGTTTGGAGCAATTAATCTCGAAGACATTGCGGCCCCCGCCTGCTTCTACATCGAAGACACTCTCAAGAAGACGATGGGTATCCCCGTCTTCCACGACGACCAGCACGGTACCGCGATTATTTCCGGCGCCGGATTGGTCAATTCTCTACGACTCGTCAAAAAAGACATTGCCAAAGTCCGCATCGTGGTCAACGGCGCGGGAGCTTCTGCCATCGCCTGCGCGAAAATGTATATCTCGCTTGGCGCGAATCCCGAAAACATCTTGATGTGCGACACAAAAGGGACCTTGCGCGTTGGCAGGGAAGACCTTGATCCGTCACACAAACGCTACAATCCATACAAAGCGGAATTCGCGCGCAAAACGGACCGCAAAGATCTCGCCGATGCCCTGCGCGACGCAGACGTCTTCTGCGGTTGTTCGGTCGGCGGAGTCGTATCACAGGACATGGTTAAAGCCATGGCCGATAACCCCGTGATTTTCGCGCTCGCCAACCCCGATCCTGAAATAGCTTACAACGATGCAAAGTCCGCGCGTCCAGATGCCATTGTCTGCACGGGCCGCAGCGACTTTCCGAACCAAATCAATAACGTTTTAGGATTTCCCGCGATTTTCCGCGGCGCACTCGATTCGCACGCGACACAGATTAACGAAGCCATGAAGCTCGCGGCTTCGCATGCGCTCGCTGATCTTGCTCTGGAAGATGTGCCCGACTACGTCAGTTCGGCCTACGGTCTCGATTTCTTGAAGTTCGGACGCGAATATGTGATACCCAAACCGATGGATCACCGCGTCCTTTTGCACGTCGCAGTCGCAGTCGCGAGAGCCGCGGCGGAGAGCGGCGTGGCGCAGAATCCCATCGAAGATTTGGTCGCCTATCACAACAAACTCGAACGGATGATGGGCCGCGGCCGCCACGTCACGCGCATGTTTGTGGATCAAGCGCGTACGATGGACAAACGAATCATCTTCCCCGAAGGCTCCCACCCGCGCATTCTCCGGGCCGCCGCATTGATTGTCAATGAGAATATCGGCAAACCGATCCTCATCGGCAATGAAGAGAAGATCAAAGACCGCGCGGCAGAAATGAGTGTCTCGCTCGAATCTATTCAAGTAATCGATCCTGCGAAAATGCCCGAAGAGCAGATCGACGAACTCGCCTCGGAGCTTTGGAAACACAGGCAACGCAAAGGCGTCACGCTCACCGAAGCAAAACGGCTTGTCCAAAATCCCAATTACCTCGGACCGATGATGTTGCGCACGAAGCAAGCCGACGCGTTAGTCGCCGGCGTCGCGCAGCACTACTCGGACACGGTGCGTCCGGCACTTCAGTTGCTCCCTAAAAAGCCCGGAGTCTCCCGCGTCGCGGCAATGTTTGCGCTCGTTTTCAAGAACCGCATACTCTTTCTTGCCGACGTCGGCGTCAACGTTGAAGTCAGTACGCCGGAAGAACTCGCAGAAATCGCCATCCTTTCAGCAGACACCGTGCGTGAGAATTTTATGATCGAACCGCGTGTGGCAATGTTGAGTTTCTCGAATTTCGGCAGCGTGCCGCACGCGCAATCACGGTGTGTCGCCCAAGCTGTCAACGTCGTGCGCGGTCGCCGTCCGGATATCGTTATCGACGGCGAGCTGCAGGCCGACGCGGCCATTGTCGAGTCAATAATAGAGAGAAATTACCCGTTCTCAACTCTCGCGGGAGAAGCCGCGAATACACTCATTTTCCCGGACATGGCCAGCGCGAATATTTCTTATCGTCTGCTGGTCGAACTCGCGGGCGCAACCGCGATCGGCCCGATCCTCATGGGAATGGAACACGCCGTTCATATCTTGCAGCAGGGCGCATCCGTCAGCGACATCGTCCAGATGGCCGCGTTTGGTGCCGTCGATGCGCGCAGCTAATCCGATCAACCTGCTTCACTATTGAATATACTTATGTCAACTCAATCACCACCTGTATCTGATCTAAATCCTATTTTCAAACCTCGTTCGATTGCCGTCGTCGGCGCGGGACGCAGGCCAGGCACCATAGGCCGCGACTTACTTAAGAAGCTGCTCGATTTCGGTTTCAACGGTATTGTCTATCCTGTCAATCCAACGGCACGTTTCATCAACTCGATGCGCGCTTACCGCAGTGTTTTGGAAATCCCGGACACAGTGGACATGGCCGTGATTTGTGTTCCGAAAGAACTCGCTATGCAAGCCGTGGACGACTGCGGCCGCAAAGATATCAAGTCAATCATCATGATCACTGCGGGCTTCGCCGAAACTGGAGAAGAAGGAGCGAAACTCGAACGAAAGTTGCTGGAAAAAGTAAAGTCTTACGGCATTCGTATGATCGGCCCCAATAGCATGGGTGTGATCAACACGGATCCCGAAGTGAGTATGGATGCGACGTTTGCCGGACCCAAACCCGTTCCCGGCAACATAGGTTTTCTGTCGCAAAGCGGCGCGCTCGGCGTGGCGATTCTCGAACGCACGACGGGCATGATGCTTGGACTTTCTTCTTTTGTCAGTCTCGGTAACCGCACCGACGTATCGGTTGACGACGTACTCGCTTTTTGGCGCGACGACAACCGCACCGATTTAGTCCTGCTCTATATTGAGAGTTTCGGCAACGCGCAGCGATTTATTCAAGTCGCACGGGACATGGTTCGCACTCGCCCTATCATCGCCGTAAAATCCGGCCGAACGGGTGCGGGCGCGCGAGCCGCAAGTTCGCACACGGCAAGCCTTGCTGCAACCGACGTAGCAGTGGATGCGATCTTCGAGTCGGCGGGCATCCTACGAGTCGACACGGTTGAAAAACTCTTCGACTACGCACAAGCGTTTGCTACACAGCCGCTCCCGAAAGGCAAGCGAGTCGCGGTTATCTCGAACGGAGGCGGCCCCGCCATCTTAGCGACTGATGCTGTCGAGGGCGCAGGATTGACCATGACCGAGTTCTCCCCGGAAACCACGGCAAAACTCAAAAGTGTGCTTGCCGATTTGGCCAGCGCGCGCAATCCCGTCGACATGGTTTCCAGCGCGGGAACGATTCACTTTGAAACGGTCGTAAATGAAGTATTAAACGATCCCAACGTAGACGCGGCAATCGTTTTGTTCGTGTTGCCCGTTACCACGGATTCCAGCGACATCGCGCGTGGTATCGCCAGCGCCTATACCAAGAACAAACATCTCGGTAAGCCGGTTCTGGTTTGTTTCATGACTCGTGACGGGGACTTGACAGGCACCCCCATTTTGCGCAAGGCCGGGCTGCCTGTTTATATCTTTCCCGAATCCGCCGTCCATTCTTTGGCGGCGATGCACCACTACCGTGAAATTCGTGATCGCAGACACGGAGCCTACCGCACTTTCGAAGATGTCAACAAGGACAAAGTTGCCAAGATTCTCAAGAAGGCAGCATCCGAAGATCGTTCTCAGTTGAATCCTGATGAAGTGATGGATATTCTTGCGGCCTACAAGTTCCCGCTGATTTCGTCCGTTCATGTCAAGAAGCGCGAAGCCCTCGTTGAGACGGCAACGAAGATCGGTTTCCCGGTAGTCATGAAGATTGATGCCGAAGGGATTACACACAAGTCTGACGTCGGCGGTGTACGTTTGAATCTCCGCGATGCCAAGGAAGTCGAAACAGCCTACGACGAAATTGCTGCCGCGCTGTCAAAACTCAAGAATCCGCCTTCAAAATGGTCAGTCATTCTCGAACCGATGATTTCCGGCGGCAGAGAAATTGTCATGGGAATCACTTCGGATCCTGTTTTCGGTCCCTTGATCATGGTCGGAATGGGCGGTATCTATGTTGAAGTACTCAAAGACGTCAGCTTTAGACTTGCTCCGCTTGCCGACACGGACATCGAGAGCATGCTGACCCGTCTGCGCGGCTATCCGATTTTGAAAGGCGTACGGGGAGAAAAGTCCGTCGATTTCGACCGTGTGACGGAGTTGCTCCAACGACTCTCGCAGCTCGCCACGGATTTCACTGAGATCAAGGAGCTTGATATCAATCCGATTCTCGCCTTCCCGCAATCTGAGAAGTGTGTAGTCGTGGACGCCCGCATCAAAACATAGGCTGAACGCAGTTCAGTTCAAGGGGAGCGCGCCAAAGGGTTCGCTCCCTTTTTCTTTCGCAAAGGAAAATTAGACCTCGGAAATCGAAAATATCGCCATCCTGTGACTTTGTTCCATAGGAGCATCTCTGTAAGATTAGAATGTGACAATTGAGGTAAAATTCTAAACCCTTGCTCTTAGCAAGTTGCACTCTACACGGAAGATGCGCGTCCAGAAGGGCATATTTTCGGGATTGATACGAGCGTTTGCGGACTCTTTTGTGCATTCGTATATTAACGTATGCACAGCATCGTTATATATCGCGCAGTGCAGTGGAAGCGTTGTTGCGCGCGGTATTTTTGAGTTGGAACCGGAGGTTGCATGTCAGTACCCACTACACCTAGGGTTGAAGTCGTCCCGCATCTCTGCAAAGCATGTCAAAGATGCGTCGAAGTATGCAAGCCCGCCGTGCTGGAAACCAATCTTGAACGAGCCTTCAATGAACTGGGCTATCAATGGGTGGTTTACTCGGGCGACGGCTGCACGGGTTGCGGAGCGTGTTTCTACGCGTGCCCCGAGCCCGGCGCGATCATTGTGTACAAGAAAGAACAAAACGGCTCGACTCCTTGAGGATATTTCTATGGAATTAATCAAAGCAAATGAAGCCGTTGTCAAGGCCGCGGTACTCGCGGGTTGCACGCAGTACTACGGCTATCCGATTACGCCGGCGTCGGAAGTCGCGATGGCTGCCGCCAAGTACTTGCCTAAGGTAGGCGGAACGTTCTTGCAGGCCGAATCCGAAGTAGCGGCAATCAATATGGTCTACGGTGCCGCTGGCGCGGGCGCGCGTGTCATGACCGCGTCGTCAGGCCCGGGAATTTCTCTGAAGCAAGAAGGCGTGTCCTATATTGCGGCGGCTGAATTGCCGTGCGTCATCATCGACGTCATGCGCGCCGGTCCGGGCTTGGGAAACATTTGGCCGGAGCAAGGCGATTGGAATCAAGTGATACATGGCGGCGGACACGGCAACTACAAGTGCCTCGTGTTCACACCCAACTGCGCGCAGGAAATGGCTGACCTGACGATTCTCGCGTTTGATCTTGCCGAGAAGTACCGCATGCCCGCCTACATCTTGACCGATGCCTATATCGGCCAGATGATGGAACCGGTCGAGTTTCCGAAGGTTCGCAAGCAAGCGGAGCGCCGGGACTACGCGCTCTACGCGGACCACGAATCAAAGGACCACCTGGTCTCGTCGATCTTTATGACCACGAGCGGACTCGAAGACCACAATTTCCATCTTCAGAAGAAGTACGCGGAAGTTGAGGAAAACGAAGTTCGCTATCAGGAAATCCAAGTCGAAGACGCCGAACTCGTGATGATCGGCTACGGTTTTATTTCGCGTTTGCTGCAATCCGTTGTCGACAATCTGCGCGCCGAGGGCCACAAGGTCGGGCTGCTGAGACCGATTACGGCATTTCCGTTTTGCTCGAAGAGACTTAAAGAGCTTGCCGATCAAGGAAAGAAATTCCTCGACATCGAACTCTCGAACGGCCAAATGCTGCGCGACGTACAGTTGGCTATTGGCAATGACAAACCGCTTTATTTCTACAACCGCATGGGCGGCATGGTCCCGTCCGTGGAAGAGTTGACCGAAGTTGCGCGCCGCTATTTGAAGTAGGAGAATGAAGATGAGCATCAATGTACTTGAAAAACCCCATACATTCTACGAACACTTCGATCGCAAAGGCGGCCCCAAAGACACGACGCACTATTGCCCCGGCTGCGGTCACGGCAATGTGCACAAATTGATTGCCGAGACCATCGACGACATGGGTCTTGCGGATCGCGCCGTCTTCGTGTCACCCGTCGGCTGCTCCGTCTTCGCGTACTATTACTTTGACGTAGGCAACATTCAGGCCGCTCACGGCCGCGCTCCCGCAGTCGGCACAGGTGTCAAACGCACGCGTCCCAATTCAATTGTGATCTCGTATCAGGGTGACGGCGACCTTGCATCGATTGGTACCGCGGAAATTATCCATGCTGCCAACCGCGGCGAACAGATGACGGTCTTCTTCATCAACAATGCTATCTACGGCATGACCGGCGGGCAAATGGCCGCCACGAGCTTGATGGGGCAAAAAACGGTGACGACACCCTACGGCCGCTCGGAAGAAAACGAAGGTTTCCCGATTCATATGGCCGAGTTGATCGCGACGCTGCAAGCACCGGTCTTCGTCGCGCGCACGCATCTTGCCGATCTGAAAGGCATCATGAATACGCGTAAGTGCGTCCGCAAGGCGGTCCAAGCGCAAATCGACCACAAGGGCTTTACTTTCGTGGAGATACTCTCGCCCTGTCCGACAGGCTGGAAGATGGACACGCATGCTGCTTGCGATTTTATCTCAAAAGAAATGCTGCCTGTTTTTCCGGACAAGGTCTTCAAGGATGTGATAGCCGAACGCGAAGTCCATCCGCATGAAGTTCGTGAATACTCGGATGAAGAAGTTTTTGATTCGCTGGAGCTCGGTCAACTTGGCGAGCCGTTCCCCTATGACAAGACGTTCATCGACGGTTTCAAGACCATGGGCTTCAAATTCGCGGGCTTCGGCGGACAAGGTGTCCTGACTGCAGGCGCCGTACTTGCGGCGCTGGGTATGCAAGAGCACTTGAAAGTTTCTTGGATACCTTCTTATGGTCCCGAGATGCGCGGCGGAACGGCGAATTGCTCCGTCTTTATGTCGAAAGATCCTGTCGGTTCTCCTATGGTCGTCGATCCTGACGTGCTCGCCGTAATGAATGATCCGTCGTTTGACGCGTTTGAAGACACGGTCAAGTCCGGTGGCCTGATGATCGTAAACAGCTCGATCATCGCTCGCAAGTCCAAACGAACGGATGTTGATGTGCTTTATATTCCGCTGACTGAAATTGCGAATGATCTCGGCTTGAAAGCTGCGGCCAACATGGTGCTGCTCGGCGCTTTTATCGAATACACCAAGCTGATGCCGCTGGATCATTTGAAGACAATCGTCCCCAGGGGTATTAAACGCAAGGCTTTGGGCGAACAGAACATTCTTGCGGTAGAAGCCGGAGCAAAATGGGTGCGTGAAAACGCCTTCGCCCAAAAACCCGAACCGAGCTTGACTGCCTGACGCTCGCCACTGAGCAAAGCAAATTGGGCCACCCGTTTGGGTGGCCCATTCTCTTTGCGATAAGTTCGATCAGTTGCCGGGACCCACGCGTCCGCGGCCCCAAATTCTCATCGTTCCATTAAGCGGAGCAGAGTAGGGGACTTCCACCTGAACCGCAAACGGATAATCCGGAACGCCGTCTTCGACGTATGGATGTTGTCCGCCAAAGAGTCCGATATCCGCGCTCGACCCATTCAAATCGAATGGCGAACCGGGATTCCCCGCATCTTCCAAAACGGAACCAGGTGCAAGATGATAGTCAGCAGATCTGAAATTTTCAACATTCATGTTCAGAAACGAAGTGGAATCACATTCGACGTGAGTCGCGCCCGGCGGCGCTGCTTCTCCGGCAGAGTAGGCGCAGTAACTGTAGGTCACTCCTGCCCCCCCGGTGTAAGAAATCGCTCCTGAATTTATGAAGAACACGCAATTCTCGAGGATTGCCGTGCCGTCGGTTTGGCAAGGATATATGTTGGAGTTTCTGGCCGTGAACAGACAGTGCGATACGGTTGCCGAAGCGCCGGCGTTCGAACCGTACTTCACAATGGGATCTTCCACGTTGATAATCGCGGTTGACACGAGAGTCATACTGCTCATACCCCTCTGAAGAATACCTTTTTGGCCGGTGCCGTCAAGGTCAACGGAACTCCAGAAGACGCACTGAGAGATTTCCGTATTCGTGCTTTCACCAAGGAAAACGAATCCTGCACCACCTGCGGTCGCATAGTTTTCAATGAGACACCGCCAAATAAAGACTTTGTCCGCGCCACTGTGAATTCGCACCACCGTCGCCAAAGAATCGACCGATCCACTGGCGACATTTGCTACTATCCACAAACTTCTTAGTTCCGTACTATCTGCCGCTTCTTCAACAGATACCAGACCGTTAACAAGCGATCCTTCACCGATTCCTGTACCGGTGCCCGATCCGATGATGACCAATCGATGCGGAACCGTGAAACCGGTGTATCCACCGGCCATAACTAATATCGTATCACCTGACGATGATGCGGCGATTGCGTCAGTGATGTCGGTATACGCTTGCGTGCCGTTGCTGGCGACCTTCAAGACTGCAGCTTGCGACACGCACAGGCAAGCCAACAGCAAGGGAATAGCAAAAAACTTCTTCATGCTCTATTCCTTATCTGAATTATTATTGATGATTCTGGAAATTAACTCTGATTCTCCGCATGGTTCAGGCGCAATTTGAATGGCCACGACCTTGAACAATTGCTTGTACTGATCGGGCTCGATTTCAAGAAACGTATCAGGCGGTGCGACACTGATGAAATTGGTGTACGGACCAGTCTCGAGAGAATCATAGTGTACACGGTACTCGAGTGCTTCAGGATAAGTATTCCACGCGAGTCTCGCGGCGTTGCCCGACGTTCCTTCTACGCCGAACGCGCTCAAGTGAGTTTCGATGACATTTACGGAGTCTATCAGCGGCCCATACCAGCGGTCTCCCGCGTCCTTGACGCGCACTCCAATCGCATGCATCCCCAAGGTCAGATCCGCCGACACGTAGCGCCGCATGGCCTCATCGCGCTCGTCAAACGATCCGTCTTCTGCGATCAGCGAACATCCGTTTCCTTCGCCCGGGTCGACGTCGATGAAAAATTCACCGCCCGTGATGCGGTTCTCTCCATCTACGACGGCGTCACCGATACGAATGGTTCTGAAAATCGGAAATGACCAAACTCCGCCTCCGCGAAACCTCAGGTACATCGTGTGCGCGCCGACACCGGCGGCAGAAACATCGACGGTGGAGTCGTAGGCCGCGACGTCCGTGCCGTAGCCGACGTCAACAGGAATGCCGTTTCCTTCGCCGGGATCGGAATCGAAATAGACTTCGGCGCCGTCGATCAACGCGCTGCCAAGACGAATTGTTCGCCGCGCCGGAGCGGACCAAGTTCCGCCGCTGTAAGCACGAATATTGACGTCGTGAAATCCACTGCCGATGTTTGGGACGACGAAGTTGGTTAGATCAATCGTGCCGTTGGCCGCAATTGCCACGGAGGAGCCGTTTCCTTCACCGGGATCCGTATCGAAAAATACTTCAGCCGCTTCGAAACTTGTTCCGACTCCGATTCGCACGTTTCGGGAAACGGACTTGCCCCACACTCCATCGTCTCTCTGCATTCGAATGTGAAGCTTGTGCACTCCGGGACTTAGCCCAGAGGTCGAGACTTCTGCGTCAAGCTCTACGTCGTCACCGGAGATCATGGAAATGGCTGTGCCATTACCCTCACCCGGATCTGTATCGAAGAAATACTCCGCAGCTACAAACGAATGCAACTGAGCCAACGCAAGAAGCGGATACACGAGCATCACGCCCATAAGGACTGTTTTTCTCATGCTCACCTCTTTTTTTAGTGATAGGTCATGCAATATTTAGGTAGGTGTTAACATACAATTCAATGATCGAAGTCCTTGCTAAGTGCTGACGAAAACAACGTGTAACAAGGACATTCGCTAAGTTACAGTGGCAATTATGGATAAATATATACATTAAGACTGCCCGACACAAGGATTCTTCAAGCTCTTCTCGAATTTGTTGCAGCTTTCCAACAATGGGTCAATTGTGGTGCCTTGCAAATTCGGATGGCAAAAAAAGGACGCCGTATTCGGGCGCCCTTTGTTTTTCCTAACAGGATTTTTCTAATTGCCTGGACCCACTCGTCCGCGTCCCCAAATTCTCATGGTACCATTCAACGGAGCGGAGTAAGGAACTTCAACTTGCACGGCAAACGGATAATCTGGCACGCCGCCGTCAACATAGGGATGCTGTCCACCATAAATTCCGATGTCTGCGGCCGAGCCGTCAAGATCAAACGGCGAAGTTGGATTGCCCGCGTCAATTAACACTGAGCCAACCGGCAAATGAAAATCGCAAGCACGAATCGTTTCAAAACTCAGAGTCTCAATCTCGGACGAATCCGCGAGAATACTCGTGCCTCCAGGAGGCGGATACAGTGCTTCAGAATAGCTGCAATAGCTGTAAGTGACATTCGGCGAATACGTGTGCGAGAAGCTCCCCCGAAGAACAAACGCTGAGTTCTCGAACACACCCGCGATCGCGCCGCCAACGGTGTTTTGCGTGTAGTTGTAAGTTATAAGCACACAGTGCTTCGCAAGCAGCGTGCTTCCGCTCGTGGTGCCAAATGAACTGACATTGTTGGTAAACCCGTGGAATACGCAAGAAGTGAGTTCAATATGACAGTTGGAACGGTAGCAAATTCCCCACCGCACGTTTGGATCTTGGCTGCCCGTCTGACAAATAGTCGTCTGCACGATGTCAACACTTGCTCCTTCTCCAACCCAGATCCCGGAAGCATATAACCCAGAATGAGTATTTTCTACAAAACAGCGCCACAAAAATATCCGTTCCGCTCCACTGCGAATTCGAACAATCGCGGCAAGCGAGTCGCTTGTATGCGCGGCTGCGGCACGTGCCCAGATACTTCGAATCTCCGTGCTGTCCGCTGCATCAAGGACATTGATGCCTGAAGTTACAAGGACACCCTCTCCAACACCCGTACCCGTTCCGGATCCGATAATCACGAGTTTCTTATCGACAGTAAATCCGCTGTAGGCCCCTGCCATAATCAGAATTGTGTCTCCGGAAACGGAAGCCGCAATCGCACTTGAAATCTGAGTGTAGGGCTGCGTCCCGTCGCTCGCGACCTTCAATACACCTGCCTGCGCGGCAATCGCGCAAGCAAGCAGCATCAATAAAATGGTTAGCTTTCTCATCTTTATTCCTCAATTCTATTTTGAACTTCTGAATTCGACAATATTGCAGGCTCTTCGCACGGTTCCGGAGCAACCTGCAGAGCGACTGCTTTGTAAAAGAACAGCTCGTGCCCAGGCGTTAAATCGAGCAGAGTGTCAGGCGGCAAAACCGAGAGATAACTCGTAAACGTGCCTGTTGCCAGCGAATCATAGTACAAACGATATTCGAGCGCTTCCGGATATTTCGTCCAAATCAGGCGCAGTTCGTTGTCCGGATTCTGTACTGTCGTGCTCACAAGATGAGCTTCGATTACGTTTACGGTATCGAAGGCGGTTTCCGTCCAAATCCCTGCCGCATCTCTCGCTCGAACTCCGATTACGTGCGGTCCCAGAGCGAAATCCGCGCTGATATAGCGGCGCATGATTTCCTCAGGACTATCGAATACCCCGTCCTCGGCAAGCAAAGCGCATCCATTTCCGATTCCCGGATCAACGTCGATGAAAAACTCACCGCCCGAAATGATGTCAACATCTCCTTCAATAGCCGGCCCGATGCGCAGGGTATTCGCAATGGGAAACGTCCAGACACCTCCGCCGCGGAATCTCAAGTAGAGCGTATGAAATCCTGTGCCCGCCGCGTTAACCAAAACAGCTGTATCATACGCCGCGACGTCCGTGCCGAATTCCACTCCAACGGGATTTCCGTTTCCTTCACCCGGATCGACGTCAAAGAATGCTTCAGCTCCGTCGATCATTGCGCTGCCGAGTCGCAGCGTTCTTTTCGCCGGTATGGACCACGTTCCTCCGCTGTAAAACCGCACGTTGAAATCGTGGAATCCCCGCCCGATATCAGGTACGTCGAAATCTGCGAGATTGATGACTCCGTCTTCGGCAATGGCAACGGGCAGACCGCTGCCGACGCCGGGATCGGAATCAAAAAACGCCTCTGCTTGATCGAATGTCGAACCGACGCCGACTCGTACCTCGCGTGCCGTTGTCTCGCCCCATACTCCGTCGTCGCGTTGCATGCGAAAATACAGCTTGTGCAGTCCGGGACTAAGTCCCGTCGTCGCAATGTCGCCGTCAAGCACAACTTCTTCGCCCGAAATTACAGGAACGGAAGTACCATTTCCAACTCCCGGATCAGAGTCGAAGAAATACTCAACGGATGCAACCGAATGCAACTGTGACAACGCAATCAGCGGACAAACGAGCACCGTACCCAGTATCATGATTAATCTCATGTCTACCTCGTTTCTCTATAAATATGTCCAGTATTACTCGAACTTATTACAAGAAAATATAGAGCATCCACGTTGCGCCGTCAAGACGGTTCGAAAATGACTTGTAACATTGTCACGGGTTCAATTGAAAAGCATGAACAAGCAATCTTGACAATCTTACACAAATAAGAGCGCATGAGTTTTTTTGCCTCTTCCTAAACCATATCGCATATTTCGGAATGGGTCAGTAAATATTTGGTGCAATGAAATGTAATCAACAAAAAAGGACGCCGATTGCGGCGCCCTTTCTTTGGTCTTGGTATGAGAACTATTCGTTGTTCTTTGTCATTCCAACGGAGCTTAGTATCCTGTATACAGTCTTGCGATCCACTCCCGCACGTTGCGCCACACGCGTAATGTTGCCGTTCTCTTCGTTCATTAGTTGTGAAAAATAGTCCGATTGAAACTGATCGAGCAGCTTCGCTTTTGAGGTTTCGTAGGAGTCCAGCGAATCGATTTGCGCTCTCCGTCGGGGAAGTCTTTGCAGGTCTGGCGGCAAGTCTTCATCGCGGATGAGCTGCTTTTGGGCAAGTGAGACGGCACGTTCGACGACATTTCTGAGTTCACGTACGTTGCCCGGCCACTCGTAGTTGCACAACCGGTCCAACACCTGCGGAGTGAATCCTTCGATATGTCTCCCGTATTGATCGCTAATCTCTTTCAGGAAAAACTGCGCCAATGCGGGAATGTCGTCGGGTCGTTTTCGAAGAGGTGGAATTTGCAGGGTCACGACGGCGACGCGAAAATAGAGGTCTTCGCGAAAGAGCTTCTCCTTAACGGCCTCCTGCGGGTCGCGGTTTGTCGCTGCCACAATGCGAATGTCAAGCGGAATTTCACGATTTCCGCCGACTCTGCGCACCGACCGTTCTTGAATCACGCGCAAAAGTTTCGCTTGCATCGCCGAGTCCATTTCCGTAATCTCGTCAAAAAAGAATGTCCCGCCTTGCGCTTCTTCAAGCAGCCCTTTTCGCAGCGTTGACGCTCCGGTAAAAGCTCCCTTCTCATGACCGAATAATTCACTCTCTATCAAGTTTGCCGGTAACGCGCTGCAATTGACGGCAAGAAACTGTTGGCCGTTGCGCCGACTGGCGCGATGCAGCGCACGCGCCAAGACTTCCTTGCCTGTGCCCGATTCTCCTTGAATCATCACACTCGCGTCTGTGTCCGCCACGCGCGTCGCCATCGCCATGAGTTCTTTCATGGCAGGGTCCACTGCGACGAAGGATGAAAGTACTTTTTGTTGAGCTAATTCATGCCGCAACCGTTGATTCTCTACGACCAGCATTCGCTCCTTAAGTGCGCGGGCCACGACGTGCGCGAGTTGATCTTTCGAAAACGGTTTCACGATATAGTCGGTCGCGCCCTGTCTCATCGCTTCGACTGCCGTTTCAACCGTTGCATATGCCGTCATCATGACTACTGGAATATCCGCGTGCGACCATTTTGTTTCGCGTAATATCTCCATACCGTCGCGCTGCGGGATCATCATGTCCGTGATCAGCACGTCCGGACCGTAGTCGGACAAAAGGGATTCAAGCGACATGCCGTCCGTTGCCGTGTGTACGTCATATCCTTCGCGCGTCAAAATCATCCGGCAGTTGTCCAGAAGATCAGGTTCGTCGTCAATCACAAGTATGCGTGGAACATAGGTCATACGTCGTCATGTGCTCCGATAGCTGGAAAATTCAAAGTAAACACTGTGCCCGCACCCCGCTCGCTGGAAACCACAATCATTCCCCCGTGGTCTTCCACGATTCGGTACGAGATCGAAAGCCCGAGCCCCGTCCCGACTCCGACGTCTTTCGTCGTAAAGAACGGATCGTATATCTTTCCGAGATGCTGTTCATCTATTCCCTCACCCGTATCTTCAACACGAATTTGCACGGACGAGTCGATACGTCCGACCAGCAATCGAATCGTCCCGCCTTTGGCCGTCGCGTCCATCGCATTGAGAATTAAGTTTAGCAGCACCTGCTCAAGCTCAGTGCTTTCACCTTTTATCATCGGAAGATCCGGCTCGATTTGCGACACGAGAGAAAGTCCGCGCTTTTCAGCTTCCTTTCTGACCAACAACTCAACTCCCCGAATCAACGGTTCGACATTGAGCGGAGTCTTCGTTCCCGACGACTTGCGTGCGAAGGACAGGAGTTTGCCGACGATTTTCGTAATACGGTCCGTTTGACGGTGCATCACACCGAGATGCTCGGCCAAGTCGTCGATCTTTCTGCCCTCGTTCAAGTCGTCTATTAGGAGCTCGAGTCTGTTTTTGATAATGCCTACGGGGTTGTTGATCTCATGGGCGACTCCCGCGGCAAGCTGCCCCGTCGCCGACATCTTCTCCATCTGCACAAGTCCCGCCTGCGCGTCTTTCAACTCTTGCGTTCTTTGCTCGACGATCTGTTCGAGATTCTCATTTTGAAGTTGTATCTGCTCCGCCAGCGCAATGCGTTCGCGCGATTCCGCCAAGATCGATTTGTCGGCGCGGACGGCAATCACCCACACCACGAAGAACAGCGCGAGTCCCGTCAGCAGCGTGCTGATGATAATGACGAGGCGCAGTTGCTCGACTTTGTGGTAAGTCTCCGCGACATTCATCAATATTTCGAACACGAACCGTTCTTGGCCGTCACCTTCAGTGCGAAAGTCGATGGGAACAAAGGCGATCAGATGATCAGGTTCACCTGATCTAGTATGCAGAGAATCTGGCGGTGGACCGGCTGTCAGGTATGAACTTGTTTCTCCCGCAAGCGCGGACAACAAATGAGTATTTGTCGGATCGCGGAATCCTTCTCGCACGGAATCCGTTGAGAATACTATTGAGTAATTCTTGTCATAAATACTGATGCGTTCAACTTGAAACCCGCTTACGAATGTCTGCACGATGCCGGTCAACTCGTGATGTGCCAGCGGATGCTCGAAAGGAAAAGTATCAAAGGTCATTTGCCACGGTTCGAGATAGAATTTGTCTATGGACCGGGCCAAGTGATGCACGGCCGCCGATCCATATTGCTCAGCGACCGACAACAAATTCGCGCGTCCCAATTTGTAAGCGACGACACCGCCTGCGCCCACAATCAGCAGATCAAGCAGCAGGAAGTTCAAAGCGAAGTACTTTGTGAGACGGGGTAGAGTAGCTTTGGACACGATTGGCGAGAAATATACTAAGTTTAATACGAACAAAGAGAAAGTGTTGAGTCTGGACTGTGGCGCAAAAGCCACACTATCAAGATAATGATTTACAGCTTCTTATCAAGAGCCGTCCCACACTCGCCACAATTTGAGGTTGTGCTTGTCCTGTGATTTCGTATACTTTGTTGCGTTCTAAATGAGGTAGGAAAAAATTAATAAACAGAAACTTAAACAAGAGAATCGTGCGATTTCATTTCGTTGGCACACCCATTGCCAAAAGCAAAGTGGGGGCCGCAAGAAATGACTTACTCCTTGCTTGCCTACTTGCTTGCGGTCCCCCTCTCCCAAACTTACCAGCGGCGGCATCGGCACCACCTCTCAAGCCAATTTGTCCTGCGTCCGGGATATTTCTTCGAAACAACAGGAACCCGTGGAAATGAGACTTCTGATTTTGACTTTACTGACAGTCTGCGCGACGGCGTTCGCAGGCGAGATGTTCTCGATCACCAAAGGCAGCTCTTCCAATCATATTTCCTTCACGAGCGATGCTCCGCTGGAAGAAGTTGTCGGCAAAACCAATGACGCGGCCGGATTCATCATGCTTCCCGACGACACGAGTCCCGGTTCAGCGGAGGTTCATGTTGAACTTGCGACGCTCTCTACGGGCCTAAGTTTGCGTGACAAACACATGCGCGAGAATCATCTCGAAACCGACAAGTACCCGCAGGCCGTCTTTAAGATGACGGCGCTCGAAATTCCCGGCGGCAAGTTAACCGACGGCCAGAAGACTCCTGTAACCGTCAAAGGAACGCTGACGCTGCACGGCGTTGAAAAGGAAATCACTCCCATGTCTTGGCTGACGTTGAACGGCGACCAACTGAGCATTGAATCCAAATTTAGTGTTGGGCTGAAAGATTATAATATCGAGCGTCCTGAGTTCTTGGTGATGAAACTTGCCGACGAACAGCGAGTTGAAGTCAAACTCGTCGCCGAACGCTCCCAATAAATCGCTTTACACGAACGTCACGAATCTGCCATGATTTGCTCGGCACAGACCGCGCATCTCGTGGTTTTTCGTTTATGTTCACAAGGGCCGTTAAACCTTGATGCAACCAAAATCGTCCAACGAGCGTAATAAATGTAGGTCCCGGCCTCCATTTAACCCGCAACATCGGAGGACTCGTCATGAAGAACGCAAGACTTGCTTTCTTGTTCGGACTATTGGTTGCCATCACGGCACAGGCGCAATTAATCGACGTCGCGCCTGATCACGTTGGGCCGCCGGACCGCTACCCCCCTTCGCCGACTCCCGTTTCTTGGGCAGTCGAATCCCGTTTCGTAGACATGCAGATTCGCAATCAATTCGCGTCCGTGACCGTCACGGAAACGCTTTTGAATACGTGCGGCCGAATGTTTGAAGCGGAATACTATATGCCCATTCCCGCCGATGCAAGCGTGGATCAACTCACGTTGACCGTCAACGGTCAAGAGCTGTCCGGAGAAATTCTTTCCGCCGACCAAGCCCGCGCCCGATATGAAGACATCGTGCGCCGCAAACGCGATCCCGCGTTGCTGGAATACGCCGGACTCGGCTGCATTCGAGTCAAAGCATTTCCACTTGAACCCGGTAAGCCCGCCACGCTGACCATGCACTACTCGATGTTATGTCCCAAAGAAGGGGACGTGGTTGAGCTGCAGTTCCCACTTGCGACCGCGCGGCACTCATCGGCGCCGGTCAAGGAAGTCAAAGTCGTCGCGAATATTCACGGTCAATCCGATCTGTTGAATATCTATTCACCGACCGTCGACATTGACACAAAGTATCGCGGCGACCGTGACGCGACCGTGACCTATTCCACGACGAATTGCTATCCGGCGTCCGATTTCGTGGTATATTTCACCGAGGACAACTCGGACATCGGCGCGACGTTCCTGACCTATTTCCCGGACCGCGATAAAGACGGATTTTATATGATGCTCGTGTCTCCGAACCACCGTGCAAGCTCCGGCACGCCGATCGCGAAAGACATTTTGCTTGTGCTCGACCGTTCGGGGTCCATGGGTGGAGAAAAAATCGCGCAAGCGCGTGACGCCGCCCGGTTTGTAATCAACAATCTGAATTCGGGTGACCGTTTCGATATCATCACCTACAACGACGGGATCGAGTCCTGTTTTAGCGCGCTGAAGTCGGCCACGAGAACGAATCGCGAAATGGCTCTCGCCGATGTCGACAGAGTGGAGGCCGGCGGCGGAACAAACATTCACGACGCGCTCGCGGTTGCGATGGACGAATTGGTTGCCTCGAGTCAGCAAGCGTCGCTCGGAGCTTCGGCGACACGTCCGGCCTATGTGCTGTTTCTTACGGACGGTTTGCCGACGGTTGGAATTCGTGACGAACAGCGCATCATTGACGACACGCGAGAAGCCAACGATTTGAACGCGCGCTTGTTTTGTTTCGGCGTCGGTTACGATGTTAACGTGCGGCTCTTGGACAATCTCTCAAGTGAGGAAGGCGGCAAAACAGCATACGTCAAACCCGACGAAGATATCGAAGCCAAAGTCGCGTCGCTATATTCGAAGATCAAGAATCCGGTCATGACCGGCATGCAAGCCGTGGTGGGAGGGTTCCGCTTGCGCGACCGGCTCCCGGATCAGCTTCGCGATTTGTTTGAAAACGATCAGATCGTTCAAGTCGGTCGCATCAGCAACGACGGTGACGGAAATCGCAGCACGTCTTTGAAGATTTCCGGCACATATCTCGGAGACAAGGAAACGTTCTCGTATCCTGTGGAAGTCAACACCAACAATCGTCGCGCAAGCTACAAGTTCATCGAGAAACTCTGGGGACAGCGGCGCGTCGCCTATTTGCTCAATGAAGTGCGGCTGAAAGGTCAAAACGAAGAACTTGTGAACGAAATCGTGGAACTTGCCACGCGCTACGGTATCGTTACGCCCTACACGAGTTTCCTCGCCGACGAAAATCAGAGACTTTCCGACGCGGGCGCTCTGCGTCAGGACGTCTCCAACAAGTCACGCGCACTACACGATGAAATTACGGGTGAAGCTCCGCAACTGACCGCACAGGCGCTGGAGGTGACGATCATGGCCAAGAAGTCGCCGACGGTCAAGCTGGACGTTGCTGGAAAGGCAAGACGGCTATCTGCCGCCCCGGGTTTTGCCATGGACGAAAAATCGATGGAGTCGATTCAACAGATTGGCGGCGAGACGTTTTACAAACGCAGCGGTTACTGGATACAATCGACGCTCACGAATATCGACGTCGAAAAGGACCTCGGCAAGTATGCGCACGTCAAGCGCTTTTCCGAGGACTACTTCTCCCTTTTGAACACGTGCACGGCGGACGAGAGCGCGTTGCTTGCAGGTCAAAGTGATGGAGAAAAGTATCTGGTCTCCATCGGAGGAAAAGCCGTCGTTATCGAGTAGATTTGCAAGCTGATCAATAAAAAGAGCCCTTGGAAGTTCTCCAAGGGCTCTTATTTCATTGTTCGGGTTCGGTCAGCTTGCGTGCTGTTGCAGCAACAGTTCGTTAGCCTTGTCCGCCTCTTCGATCACTTTGTCAGGATCATGCACCGGCGAGAATCTCGCAACCAGCGAATACACGACCGGCACCAGCACGAGCGTCAAAAATGTCGAGAACAACAGTCCGCCGACGACGGCGATGCCCAACGGCTTTCGCGCTTCGCCGCCCGCGCCAAGTCCTATCGCAATTGGCAGGATTCCAAACACAGTGGCGAATGACGTCATCAAAATTGGCCGCAATCTGATGACGGAGGCTTCCACCACGGCCTTCATGGCTTCATGTCCGCGTGCGCGCAGTTGGTTCGCGAACTCCACAATCAGAATCGAGTTCTTACTCACCAGTCCGATGAGCATGATCAACCCGATTTGAGAATAGATGTTCAAGGACTGCCCAAACGCAAACAGCGACACTAATGCGCCGAAGACCGCCAAGGGAACGGAAAGCAGAATCGTAAACGGATGCATAAAACTCTCGAACTGCGCGGCCAAAACGAGGAAGATAAACACAAGTGCGAGTAGGAAGAAGTAATATAGTCCTGTGCTCGAATCCTTGAATTCCAGCGACTGTCCCGCGAATTCGCGCGTCACGTTTTTCGGCAGGCTCGTGGCCTTGATGTTGTCCAGATCGTCCAGAGCTTTGCCCAACGAAACAAAGGGGAACAAGTTCGCCGTGAACGTCGCGGAGCGCCTGCGGTTGAAGTGATTAAGCTCCTTCGGTCCCGAAATCTCCGATACATTCACGACGTTGGCAAGCTGAACGAGCCCGCCGTTTCCGCGCACGTAGACTCCTTCGATCACGTCCGGCGTCGCTCGATCGGAGCTCCGGAGCTGCATAATCACGTCGTATTGTTTCGTGCCGCGTTTGAAATTGCTGATCACCTTTCCACCCAAAAGCGACTGCAGCGCGGAACCGATTTCGCTCGTGGAAACTCCAAGCTGCGAAGCGCGGTCCCGGTCAATCTCGATGCTGAGTTCCGGCTTGTCAAGCTTCAAGTCGGAATTCGTATTGTAAAGATACCCCAACTTATTCGCCGACATCGTCAGCACATTCATGGCTTGGTTGAGTTCTTCGTAGCTGTCCGCTTGCAGCACGTATTCGATCGGGCTCGACGAGAATTGACCAAGACTTGGCGGATTAATCACGAATGCCATCACGCCGGGAATCGCGAACAGTTGCGGAAACAGCTCGCCCACAATATCTTGCTGCGACCTCTCGCGTTCAGTGGATGATCCCAGATTCAAAAATAAAAATCCGTCGGTGACTCGGCCCGGTCCCTGAAAACCCAAACCGGTCGCGGTAAACAGCCCTTTCCTTTCCGGCAAGTTCAGCAGAATGTCCTCGACCTTTTTCATGTTCCGGTCGGTATACTGCAGCGTCGAACCTTCCGGAGCGAGCAAGATACCGAAACCGATACCACGGTCTTCCGTCGGCACCAATTCGCTGGGCATGAACTTGAACAATGCGCCGCTGATCAATACCAGCAGCACGGCGGTGATAATGGTCGCCAATCTGTGCCGCAAAGCGAAATTCAGTATTCGCTCGTATGTTCTGTTGAGCCACTCGAAAAACGCGTCAAACGAACGCGCCGCCCAACCTGAATTCGTGCCGTGAATCGGTTTCAGGATTCGCGAGCTGAACATCGGAGTCAAACTCAATGCCACAAATCCTGAAATCGCCACCGCGATTGCGACGGTGAAACCGAATTCGCGGAACAAACGTCCCACCGATCCCGTCAAGAACGCCACTGGCACGAACACGGCCACCAAGGTCATTGTAGTCGCGATCACCGCAAACGCGATTTCCTTCGTACCGTCCAACGCCGCGCGCATTTTGCTCTTGCCCATTTCCATATGCCGGAAAATGTTCTCAAGCACGACAATCGCGTCGTCGACCACAAGTCCGATCGCAAGCACAAGTCCCAGCAAGGTCAAAATGTTGATCGTGAAACCGGCAAAATAGATGACGGTAAATGTGCCGACGATTGAAACTGGAATTGCCAGCGTCGGAATCACTGTGGCGCGCAGACTCTTCATGAACATCAGCACGACCAAGATCACAAGGCACATCGCGATCAATATCGTCTCGGCTACCTCGTTGATGGAGTCTTCAATGAACAACGACGAGTCGTAGGCGACGTGCAGTTTCATCCCCGGAGGCAATGATTTCTCAAGCTCAGGCAGCAGTTCCCGCACGGCCCGCGCGACGTCAACCGTCGACGCCTTCGATTGCTTGACAATACCGATACCCACCGCGGGCTGTCCGTTGTAGCGAGTTACGGTGCGATCGTCTTCAGCCCCAACCTCCACCGTTGCGACGTCGCTCAGCCTCACGATGCCGTCCGCGGATTGCTGTACAATGATATTCGAGAATTGCTCCGGCGTGCTGACTTCTCCACGCGTACGCACCGAAAACTCGCGTTCCGTGCCTTCAATTCGGCCGCCGGGAATTTCCGCGTTCTCACGTGCCACGGCGGCTTCGATGTCGCTTGAAGTAATCTGCCGTGCCGCCATCCGCATCGGATCGAGCCAAATCCGCATCGCGTATTTTCGCTCGCCACCGATAAACACAGAACCGACGCCGTCCAATCTTTGCAGACGTTCCTTCAAAGCCAAATCCGCGACTTCCGTCAGTCTCAGAACATCGTCGCGGTCGCTCGAGAGCCCCAACCACACAATCGGCTGCGCGTTCGCGTCCACTTTGTCCACAATCGGATCGTCAACTTCCCGCGGCAGCAAACCGCGACTGCGCGCTACCTTGTCGCGGACGTCATTTGCAGCTTCTTCTACGTCGCGCGATAGTTCGAATTCGATCGTGATGACCGAGCCTTCTTCCTTGCTCGACGAAGTCAAGGTCTTCACACCGGAAAGCGTGGCAAACTGCTCTTCAAGAACGTCCGTGATTTCAGTTTCAACGACATTCGCGCTCGCACCGCGATACAGAGTCACGACCGACACGATGGGCGGGTCGATATCGGGGTATTCGCGCACAGGCAATCGCAAGAACGAGATGACCCCGAACAAGATAATCGTTAGGCTCATCACCGAAGCGAAGACCGGGCGGCGAATAGATACGTCGCTTAATTTCATTGACCGGCTCCGCTGTCAGCTTTCATCTCTTGTGCCTGTCGCTGCGCCGTTTCGGCTGAATCGATATTTGACACGGGCATCACTTTGGCTCCGTCAAAAATCTTCTGCTGGCCGGCCTTGACGACCGCTTGCGAAGCGTCAATGCCGCTGACAACCTCAACCATTTCTCGTCCGCGGCTTCCCAACTTCAACGACGTCTTCACCACCGTAGAATCATCTTTCACGACGTAGACGTACGGCTGGTTCTGTTCGAGGAAGATCGCTTCGCTCGCGATTGTCAATGCTTGATCCCGATGTCCAATCGTCACGGCAACGTTGGCTGACATGCCCGGCCGGTACTTCCCCTCGGGATTTTCAAGCCGCGCCACTACTCCGACGCTGCGGGTGGATTGATCAACTCGCGGCTCAATTACGATCACGTTTCCGACCGCTTCATCGGGGAACGCTGCCGTTCTAAGGAGAATCTCCGATCCGACCGTTAAGTCCGGAAAGTACTTTTCAGGAACAGTAAATTCGACACGAAGCTGGTCCACGCGCGCCAAATCCGCAATCGCGGTTCCCGGCTGCACATATTCACCCGGACTGACCTTACGCGCGCCGATAAGTCCGGCAAAAGGCGCGGTTATGCGCGACTTGTCGTATTGTGCCTTCGCGTAATCGTAATTTGCCTGCGCCACTCGAAATGCGGCGTCCGCGTCTTCAAGTCCCTGTGCGGAGCCTGCGCCTTGTTCGTCAATTTTTTTGATGCGGTCATACGCCGCTTTCGCTTGATCACGCAGCGCTTCGGCGCGGTCAAGCTGCGCCCGCAATTCTCCGTCGTCGATTTGCGCGATCAGTTCGTCGCGTTTGACTGTGCCGCCTTCTTCATACGGAATTCGCGAGATCGTCCCGCCAACTTCAGCAACTAAAGTAACGGCCTCATCTGCCGTGATCGTGCCGATAGTTTCCAATCTGTCCGTCACAGCCTCGCGCGTAGCATGAGTGGTTTCCACTGGTGTGGGCGGCATCGACCAACCGCCACCCCAGCCGCCGCCCATGCAACCGGACAAAAATGTACTCGCCGCCAAAAGAGCAGGCGCAACGAAATTCACAAACCGTTTCATAGGATATATCTCAATAGTGATGTTTCTTATTCGGGACGCGGTGCCAAGACTTTAAGCTGTGCCGCCGCTTTTGCGGTTCTCACCAGTGTCTTCGAATAGCGCCGTTGGGCATTCGCCAGATCCGCACCCAGCCGAACGAGTTCAAACGCCGTCACCTTGCCGCCCTTGTATTCGATCATTCCAATGCGCACTTGATCGAGAGTGGCTTTCACATTTTCTTCCGAAAGCTGGAGCCGGTTCTGTCCGTTTTTAAGTTCCCGATGCGCAGCGCGGACTTGCTCTTCAAGAGTTCGTTCCGCCTCGACGTACTGCTGTTCAGCGCGGTTCACTTCCGCTCGCAACCTGTTTCGCTCGCCCTGCGGCCCACGCTGAAGAATCGGAACATTCAACCTGAGTCCAATCATCCACGATGGGTAATCTCGTTTGAGAGCCTGATCCAGCGCGTCACCGAACTTCGTATCAAGAGTATTACGCAGCGTATCCGCACCGAAAATCACGTCGCGTCCGGTACCGGCGAGGCCATTTCCTCCCAGCGCTCCGAACAGATCAAGCTGTGGCAGCGCGTTCCACGATGCCGCGCGTGAGTATGCTTTGAGTCCGTCCACGTCCAGCCGCGCAGCTTGCAGGCCGAGGTTCGTTTTCATGGCTCGCGCAACGACGCTGTCCTGTTGCTCGGAATTCTCAATCTGCGGAGGAACACCTGTCGTTCGAAAACGAATTCCCGACGGAGGGCGCTGTCCAATAAACGAGGAAAGTGCGTCGCTGACTCGTGTCAAATTGTCTTGCGCGTCCAGTAAATTCAATTCTTGATCGGCCAAGAAAACCATCGCATTATTCACCTGGTTGGGGCCGTCGAGTCCGGCGTCCGCCCGCACGTTCGCTTCGTGCATCAACGACATCGCCAAATCACGAGTGACGACACTCACGGCGACGTCTCGTTCCGCGGCATACAAATCCCAATATGCCGCTTCCGCTTGTGCGCGGACGGATTGCATCGCATTATCATATCGCAGTTTCGCGGCATCGTAGTTCTTCTGGGCCTGTGCACGATTGGCCCACGCGGCCGGACCGAATCCTTTCAGCAGAGGTTGCCTAAAAGTCAATATCCCGGTCGCGTCGTACTCCGGATTCAGCGACGCAAAAGTGGAGTTTGTTTCTTGCTTTGTCCCGACTACGGAGGCCTCAAGCTCTGTTCCCACAGGCAAAGTGATTCTCGCTCCGACTTCCCCGGACGTGGATTTCGGGTTCAACACTGCCGCACCCGAGAAGGGAGAGGCCGATGGCTGTTTTGCAGACGCTGAGCTGATTTCACCGAAGAGCCTTGGGTCAAAGCCGCCTCTTTCCCGATTCAGGAGTCCTCTTGCCGAGGCAAGGGCTTCGCGCGCATCAATCGCGAGCGTTGAATTCACCAATGCAAGCCTCTCAACTTCCTCGAGAGTTATGCCGTCGCCTTCAAGCTCGGCGAGTGCTTGCGAGAGTGCACTATCCGGTTGGATTTTCGTGACATCAAAGTCTGCCGCACGCGCCGGCAGCCAAGAAATTAAAGCAATTAAGAATAATAAGACACACCGCATACTTGGGGGCCAACTCAGTTTTTGCACGTTTGTTCCAATCAATATACGGACTTCACCGTTCAGATGCAAAGCTCAAAAAGCGCATCTTCTATAATATACTTGCTATTCAACCTAGCGCTCCAGCAAAAGAGCTCGAGGTCTTCTTATCCAAAACAGAATAGACCCTGAAAAGGGTCTATTCAAATGACGTTCTTGATTTCTTTTTACTTTAGGTGCGGCTACTTCTTAACGAGTACCACGCGGCGGTTTGCCGCCCGTCCTTCTTCAGTGTTATTCGATGCAACGGGTTTGGTGTCACCAAAACCTATGGTGGACATCCGGCTTGATTCGATGCCTCTCTCGACGAGCGCCTGCTTGACACTGGCAGCGCGAGCGTCCGAAAGAGTCATGTTTGCGTCTGGTTTGCCGACATTGTCCGTGTGACCTTGTATTTCGACGTTTAGATTTGCGTTGTCATTCAGAAGCTCAGCCATTTGCTCAACGAGTATCAAGGACTCGCTTTGGATGGTCGACTTGCCCGTATTGAAGTTAATGGCAAGTGAAATGCGGCCCTTCGTGACTAAGGAATCTAACATGGCATTTGCCGTTATTTCCTGAACCATCTCGCCCTTCTGCACTGCGAATACGGTGTATCCTGAACCAAGATCGCGGGACGCAACACAAACCCAAGTCTCCGCACCGTTCTTGCTGAAGAGTCCGGTCACACGCCACCAATCTTCATCGTTTACATAGAGAACCTTCCCGCCGGCCTCCTGGATCGCATTCTGGAAGTTACGTACAATTGCCAATTGCGAAAGTGGCTTGCCACCTTCTTTTACATAGTAATCTACGAGCCAATATTGACCTTCTTCCCTAACGACTGAATCCGCACTTAACGGAAACTCGAAGAAACCGAAGTCCTCTGACGTACACTGGTCGATTATGTAGTCCTTGAGGCGGTTGAACAATGGCAAGTCACTGCAGCCGTCAACATCTCCCTCCGCGGCCGCGCAGGCGGTCGCTGAGAACAGAAGGGTGAGCAAGCCGAAGGCGGAGACCAGAATAGATTTCATAATACACCTTTTAATAATTGGGGGGGCTATTTCTTCTCATGGATACAGCAAAGGTGCGCTGTTTGGCGCGCGCGGATGACCGGGTTCCGAATTAGCACGAAATTTAGATTTGGCGGAGCACATTGTCAAGCCCCAGTCACTCTCGCAGTTCGACTCTCCCGGGTTAGACCGAACCACAAACGTGAGTATTCCAATATTGGCGCAACTTTCGCAATTACTTCATATATTACACCCAAATTGCGCATCCTCTGCGCACCTGTGCATGTCGTTTTCAACCATTTTCAAAACTGTGTGTCAAATGCTCAGAGGCCTGAACCGTTGACAGGAGTCACACTGAGAACCTCCCCAATTACAGCTGTTGCATCTATGAAAATCCATAAAATATTTATACTTGCGATGCCGATTTTGTGGCTTATGTCTTGTACTGCGCCTCACGACAACCCCCTTGATCCGGCCTCTCCATACTACGTCGAACCGAATCCTCCGGTGGTTGAACCCCCTGATCCTGAGTTTTCGACAAGTTTGCACAGTGTGCACAAAGACCGAACCACCTTTGACCTCTATTCCATAGACGCAGAGCTTTGGCCGGAAACAAACACGATCATTGATTCAGTCACGGTCCAGTACAAAGACACGACGCCACGCATTACCCACTTTCTGTCCTCAAGTGGCCACTGGATTTACACGTTCAACGACAACAACGTGGACAGTGATGACCTTGAGGGTGCCGTGGGTGAGCCGTTTTACTTCACGGTATATACCCGGTTTGATTCCATATGGAATGTGGGACCGGCCTACATGATTCGAGTCTTGCATGATACGCCGTCCACGTTGTCTCCGACTGGCGGAGTGACAGTGGGCCCCTTTCCAGTACTGGCGTGGAACGACTACAACGCGACGTTTCCCTACTCGTATCAGGCTCGTGTAGAAAGTGTAGACAGGCAAACAACCCGGGTCGTAACTGTTTGGGAGTCGGACACTCTGCAATCGAACACCATGTCAGTCATGGTTGCAGATTCCCTTCTCAATACCGCGCCGGACGATTCTTCAGACATTTTGAATTACCTGTGGACGATCATAGTCTATGATAATTTTGGCAATTCAGCCGAATCGATTGAGTCCACCTTCAAAGTTGACGCTGGGACATCACGATGAGCACTGGTCTTCTAACCTCCGAACAAGTCCTCGCGGCGGGACAAAAACTCCTCGAGTTAAGGCCGCTTGAAGAAGTTTTCAACACCGTGCTCGAAACGGCGGCGCAGGCGATGCACGCCGAGACGGCGATGATTATTCTCGCGAATAACGGATCACTATCGCTGGCCGCCGTACGGCAAAACACGGGTGACGCTCGCTCGCTCGACGAAGTCTCGCAGAGTTTGGTCAAGGAATCCATCGACGGCAACAAGCCAATTCTTACCGAAAGCGCCGTCGAAGATCCGCGCTTCTCCGGCAAGTCGTCGATCATTTTGCAGCACATTCAATCCGCCGCCATCGTCCCGCTGTCGGGCCGTAACGCCGTCGAAGGCGCGCTTTATCTGGATAGCCGCTCCGACCGCGATCTCTTCCGCAAAGAAAACCTTGCGCCGCTGGCGACGCTGGCCGCTTTTGCGACGTTGGCCATAGAAAATGCCCGCCGCTACGACCGTGCGCGGAGCGAGATTGCGGCATTGAAATCCAATGACGTCAAACGCTTGTTAGTTGGAGACAGTCACTCCATGCGCGAACTCTACGGATTGATCGCGCGGGTATCTCCAACGGACCTTCCTGTCATCATCAACGGTGAATCCGGCACCGGCAAAGAGCTGATCGCCCGCGAGATTCATCGCAACAGTCCGCGCGTCGATAAACCGTTTCTCGCTCTTTATTGCGGAAATGTGTCCCCCGAGCTCTTCGAGAGCGAGCTCTTTGGTCACAAAAAGGGCAGCTTCACCGGTGCCACGATGGACAAACAAGGTCTGGTCGAAGCGGCTGAAGGGGGGACACTCTTCCTTGACGAAGTCGCCGATATTCCGATGTCCCTGCAGGCCAAGCTCCTGCGCTACCTGCAGGAATCAGAGTACAGACGAGTCGGCGACGTCGAAATTCGCAAAGCCAACGTTCGTATCGTCACCGCAACGAACAAGGATCTCCAAACCGAAATCGAAGCGGGCCGTTTCCGGGAGGACCTCTTCTACCGGTTATTTATTCTTCCAATCACGTCTCCACCGTTGCGCGAACGTCGGTCGGACATCCCCCTGCTCGTCCACCATTTTTTGCGCAAAACAGGCAGCAAGGTGACCGGAATCTCCCCTGAAGCCCTGCGCCGGCTGCAGACCTACTCGTGGCCCGGGAACGTCCGTGAGCTTGAAAACACCATCGTCCGTGCCGCTGTCATTACGCGGAGTGACCGCATCGAAGTCGAAGACATCTCGCATCAGGCGATCAGCAAAGATTCTTCCGGCAATGAAGACTTAAGCTGGAAAGCCGCCGAAAAAACCCATATCTTGCAGGTGCTTGATCTCTGCGGCGGCAATCGCTCCAAAGCGGCGCTCATGCTCGGCGTATCGCGCCGCTATCTGCACTACAAATTAAAAGAGTGGGAAGAACAGGTTTCCTGATGAAACCTCTGGCGGAAAGACTTTCGGATCGCAAGCTGATTTCGCACGGCGACATCTCGTCAGCCTATCGTGCGCGCGATACGCGGCTCGATCGCGACGTCTTTCTGAAAGTTCTTCATCCGCATTTCGCTCAAGACCCTGATTTGCGCGCGCGCTTTGAACGTGAAGCCCGAGCCGCGGCCAAGCTCGACCATCCTCAGCTTGTCCGCATTTACGAGGTCGGTGAGGACCCGAACGAAGGCCCGTTCATGATCTTGGAGTGGGTGGAGGGCGAAACTCTCGCTGCGAAAATCATACGCGAAGGCAAACTTACGCCTGAACGGGTTGAGCGGCTCGCAAGTTCTTTGCTGAATGCGCTTTCCGTTTTGCATGCGCACGGAATCCTGCACCGGGACGTTAAGCCAGAGAATATCCTTTGCCGCAAGGACGGCGAGTTCAAGCTCACGGATTTCAGTCTTGCGCTGCTCTCTGATGCTCCCAAATTAACCCACCACACCGCCGTCGTGGGCACACCGGCTTATCTCGCGCCGGAGCTCGCGCGCGGAAAATCTCCCAGCGAACGCTCCGATCTGTTTGCCGCTGGAGTCGTGTTGTTTGAGGCGTCTACTGGCCAGAATCCGTTTTACGCCGAATCACTCCTCGAATCTCTGCGCCGTGTTCGCGAAGTCGAGCCTAATTGGAGCTTGCTCGCTCACTTGGGAGAGGACACTCAGCTCCCGTCTCTGATCAAAATTTGTCTTGAAAAAGAGTCCGATGCCCGTCCTGAGTCCGCGAACGATGCGGTGGTTCTGCTTACTGGAGGTACGCGCTTTTCCGCCGCCAGCGTGTCCGCAAGGTCGCGTGCGCGGGTTTTCACGGTGGCGGCTCTCGTTCTATTGATCGTTGGCGCCGTTGCGTATTTCGCCGCGGTCAGAAAGAGCGAGGTCCCGCAAGTTCAAACAATTCCTCCCGTTCCCGATACGACGAAAATTAGCATGGACACGTCGGCGGTGCCGGACACGGAACAGGCGGACACGTCAGCTTTCATGAGTGAACCTGCTCCAGATAACGAAGCGAAACCTCGTTTCGCTGAAAAGAGAGCCGAAGACTCGGTCACAAAACCGGAGCGAAAAATCGAACCGGAAAAAACCGCGGCGGCGGAGGCGGACAGTTTTAGTTTAAGTCTCGATACGACTCCATGGGCGAGAATCACAATGGACGGCAACGAATTGGGCTCAACACCGCTTGGTGCTCCGTTGAGATTGGAGAGGGGCGAACATATCTTGATGCTGCGCAACCCCGCGTTCCCACCGATTCAAGCGAAAATTGAGCTGACTGAAGACTCACGAGTTGATCTCCAGCTTGCCGCGTATGTCCAGCATGTCGAACTAACGGTAGAGCCGTGGGGCGATGTTTTTTTGGACAATGAAATGATTGGTGCTTCGCCCCTGAACAGATTGCTCGCCGTACTTCCCGGCAAACATACTCTGCGAGTCACTCATCCCACTTTGCAGACCGTTGAAAAAACTTGGCAGGCCGTCGCCGGAGACACCATCAAGTTCCGCGCCGATCTGACCAAGTCCGTACTTGCCCTCCGCACATCGGGAGAACCGAATTGACCAAACTCCTCGCCGTACTTTTCTTCTGCGCGTCCCTCTTCGCTCAAGACAATATCCTCTTCGAAGCCGATTCACTTTTTCATGCGGGTGACTATGAGCGCGTAGAATTGCTCGTGCTCCGCGCCGAACGGCAATTCGACCTTCCCGATTCGCAGATGGTCAGTTTAGAGCTGCTCGGCGGCTACTCTTTGATCATGCTCGACAGAGTGGAGGAGGCCCGTTCACATTTTCAGCGAGTGCTGGAGCTCGACTCGACCACGACTCTCGATCCGGTTTTGGTAAGTCCCAAGTTCCGTATTGTCTTTGATGAAGTGAAGGTAAGCTATCTATCGAATCGTGCGCAAGAAATTCCCGCGCGCGAACAGATGTACGGCACACTTCGCGTTGGCGCAAGTCCCGAGTCGCGAGTGATGAACCTCATTGTACCCGGCACGGGTTTTATTAGCGAAGGCAAACCCGTGCGCGGCGCGGTGCATTTCGTTTTGCAGGGAGTTGCGGCTGCACTTTGGCTCAGTGAACTCAGCCAAACCTCAGACGCCCGCGACAAGTATCTCGCCGCTGATTCCGCCAACGTCGCCCGCCTTTACGACGATTACGATTCGCACCACCAAAAAATGTGGGCGTATGGCCTGACTACCGCCGGAGTCTACATGCTGTCGCAGTTGGACCTTGCGCTCTTCCGTCGCTCAGAAACCCTGAAGCTCTACCCAACACCCACAGGTGCCACACTGAGCCTCCGCTTCTGACAGATTTGTTAGAGCCTTCGTTGATCTACATGTCCCTGCTTCGGTAGGGATTTTTCATTGTCCACGCGTCCATGCAGAAGGCTCTTCCTGATACGGCAACGACGTTGGTGCGCATCTCGTTCACACTCATTGTAACTGTGACGCACATTTCGAGCGGCAATATTGCTTGTATAGTTATGTATGTAAAGAACTTAAAGGACTGGAACGACAATTGCCATTATATAGAAACGAAGCCTGAGAGTTGTACAATATTTACAATAAACCAGTTTTGGAGAAAACAATGAAAAAGCTGATTCTAACTGTCCTGCTGGGCCTGCTTGGCGTAACGGCAGCCTGGGCTCAGACCGGCAATCTGTCGGTGACTGTTGTCGCTGGCGACGTACCGCTTCAAGGAGTTCTCGTGAATGTTGAAGCCGAGGGCCACGGTGGACCCGGCCGTCCGCATTTTAGCGGCACAACAGATGAGACCGGCGTAATTCTGTTCGCTGACATTCCGGCCATGGAATACGAAGTAATGGCAGGTCTTCCGGGCGTGCATCCTGAACATGCGCACGTCGACGTATTGGAAGGCGAAACGGCGGAAGTCACTTTGACATTCCCGTCGTTTGATCCGGCTCCGCGTATTTCTGTGCGCCCGGACAATATGCATTTTGGTCCGGTTGGCGTGGGTACGACGTTCACGCGCAATTTGGATATCGAAAACCGCGGTCAGTTGGACCTCACCGTCTCCATCGCACTGGAAGGCGACGCGTTTGGTCTCGGAGCGGAACCTGACTTTACGCTCATCCCCGGCGAAGAAGTGGACTTCCCCGTGACGTTTACACCCGCCGATACGATTGGTTACACAGGTACTTTGACGATTACGTCGAATGATCCCGACCACGGTACGATTATTGTTCCGCTGACCGGTTTCGGCGCCGTGATCATCACGGGCGGCCTGTCGGTGAACGTGATCGTGACGGATTCCAATGACGTCGCTTCGGCAGTGGACAGTGCGCGCGTGCGTGTTTCCTTTATCCGTGATCACGGCGGTCCGCGTCCGCAGCACTTTGTCGGTTTTACCGATGCGGAAGGTAACGTCACAGTCGATGCGATTCCGGTGGGCGTTTACAACGTCAACGCAGACAAGCCCGGTATTGGTTTTGCCAGCGACGTGATTGAAATCACCGAAGATCAAACTTCGTTCTTGACGCTTGAATTGGTTGCGGCTGACTCTTCCGAGCATGGACACCATGACGGACATCACGGCCATGGCCATCACTTTGAAATCGTCGAGCTCGCGGGCACGGCTATCGTGACGGCTCCTGACACGTTGGACCCGACGTTCTTACTGTACGCGCTGGACGTCGATGCGGACGGCATTGCTGACTATCGTTTGAATTTCGGTCCGGCAGATTATGATCCGGGCAACGGCGCAACCCGTCCGAACGACGGCGACGAAATTATCGTCACGGGCGCTCTGATGTCGCATGGCACGCCTCCGATGGTTCACGTCTACACAATTAATGGCATGGAATGGTGGATTCAAGATCCCGCC